>NZ_JBFNQN010000001.1:0-300000 GCF_040796495.1 Kineococcus endophyticus
TCCAGGCGGGTGAGGAGCTCGTCGAGGACGTGGGTGGAGGTGGCCAGGGGTTGGGTGGCGGTGACGGTGGCGAGGAACCCGTCGAGCAGGTCTGAGCGGCGTTTGGTGGTCCAGACCCGTTCACCGGGAGCCATCTCGACTTCCAGGTCGACGGTGCCGCGGCGCAGGGTGGTGGGGATGGAGCGCAGGGCGGTGACGGCGGAGTGGACGTGGGCCAGGGTGGTGTTCCCGGCGGTGAGTTGCGCGCCGAGGCGGGCCAGGGAACCGCGGTCGCCGCGTAGACCGCCGACATGTTCGTCCCAGCCTCCATCCTCGAGTGTGTCGGGGTCGGTGTGGCGGGCGGCGGCGACGTCCTTGCGGGCGTGGGGGCGGGACAGGTTCACCGGGTGGGTGGCGAGCAGGTCGGTGACGGTGCCGTCGGTGGTGTGGTCCAGGGCGGCGCGCACGAGGCGGAGTTTGGCGGCGTCGAGGCGGTTGCCGAGGGCGTACGCGGCGCGGACGGCGTGGTCGACGTCGTCGCGGTCGAGGGTTCCGGTCGGCAGGGTGAGCAGGTCGTCCAGGGCGGAACTCAGGCGCGTGAGGGCGTCCTGGGCTGCGTGCTGGGCGGTGGGGGTCACGTGTTCTAGGGTAGTCGAACAAACCCTGTAGGGCTAGACCCTTAGCCCCGTAACTTCATGTGCAGCAACGTTTTACAGGCTGTCTACTGTGAATTGTTCTGTGGGTGGACGTTGTGGATGGAGCGGATCGCTCACGACGCCGTGTGGTACCGCTGGCACGTCACCCTCGACGTTCCCCGTTCCCCGTTCCCCGTTCCCCGTTCCGCGCCCGTGCCTCGTCTCGGGAACGCGCTACGCAGAGTGCCTCCTGCTCGGAACGGTGCCTCCGACGTCGTGGCCGTCGACCGGTACGGAACCTCGACGCGGCCCGTGGACCGGCGAGCCGTCACCGCCTCCCCGGTGCGACAGGCCTTGGACGACAGCCGCTGTCGGTTCCGGTCGTCGATGGAGTGGACGTGCACCGGGAGGTCCACGCCCGGCTCACGGGCGAGGGGTTTCTCCTGCGGAACGGCTCGCACGTGGCCGGAGGAGCTGCGGGCTCGTCCCGCGAGCTCTCGTCGGTGGGTCCGAGAGCGGCATCAGTTCCACCTGGCCCGCACTGCGCCCGGCCCTCGCCGTCGTCCGCCTCAGCACGACGACGTGCACGCGGTCCGAGCGGAGGGCGCTGTCGAGCTGCGTGGGGCCATCCTGCCGTGGTGACCTACCGACCAGACCTCGACGTGCCGAGCGGAGCCAAGGGCTGGGCTGATCCGCGACCGTGGTCGGACGTGGAGGAGGCCGTCTCGACGGCGCTGGTGTGGATGCTGCTCCAGCAGGTGCCGACGTCCGGTGTGCACGGCTTCACCCTCGCGTACGTGCCCTTCAGCCCGCTGGGAGGCGATGCTGCCGACCTGTCGTGGGAGGTCATCGACGGTCCGGCGGACTCGACCGTGACCAGGAGCGAGCTGGCCGGCCATCCCGCCGGGGCGGTGGAGGAGTTCAGCAGGTCCTTGGCCGAGGGCACCGAGGGAGGGGTGTCGCTGCCGGTGGGGCTCGCTGCCGACGTCTTCGGCACGCCGTCGTCCTGGCGGGGGTGGTCACCGCTGCTGGCCGACGCGTCCCGCCTGTGCTGCCACCTCCCGCGCGATGAGGCCGGCCTGGAGCTGACGGTGCGGTACGACCGACGGGCATCGCCCGACCCCTGGTCCTGGACGGTCTCCATCCCCGTCCCGGGTGTCGAGTTCCCGGCCAGCGAGTGGGTGGCGGACAGCCCTGGGGAGGCGTTGCGGGCAGCGCTGGACGAGGCGGACGTGTGGTTGTGGGGCCTGCCGGCCGGGCACCTGCGCATCCCGCCCGCGACCTAGGTCGTGCCGACTGGGCGTGCCGCCGACCCCGCCGCTCGGACGGCTCCTCGGTCTGACGCGCGCCGGCGCCTGTCAGGGAAACGCGGAACGGCCCGGACCTGGTGGGGTCCGGGCCGTTCGGCGAGGGTTCGCGATCAGGCGGTGAGCCCGCGGGTCGGGCGGAGCAGCTTGATGAGCAGCAGGATGCTGGCGACGATGGTCATGAAGGCGAGGGAGCGCCATCCGACGGTCAGGACCAGGCGCTGGAACTCGACGCTGGCCTGCGTCAGCCAGTACCAGGCGCCGACGGAGGAGACGACGACCGAGCCGACGATCGTGCCGAGCAGGGCGCCGGCGCCGCCGCCGGAACGCTTGCCGGCCTCGGCCGCGGCCTGGGCGGCCCACAGGTCGCGACGGGTGCCGAGCAGGTGCGTCACCCAGGACTTGGCCGTGTTCCAGCCCGAGAACCACAGCCACGCCTCACCCGGCAGCCACAGGGCGGCGAACAGGTAGTCGGCGCCGCGACGGTGGGGGGACAGGTGCGCCATCTTCAGCTGGTAGAGCGCCGCGAGGGCGGTCGGGGTGATCCACCACCAGGACCACACGAACTGGTGGGTGGAGACCGAGGCGGCGAGCAGGGCGACGAAGGCCAGGCGCATGAACACGTTGAGGCCCAGGCCGATGTGCTGCAGCCAGAAGGGCAGCGTGCGCTTGGACAGCGGCATGCTCGTCATGAGGGCGATGAGGCCGGCGTTCCACTTGGCGCGCTGGCCGGACAGGGCGCGGACGGTCGGCATCGCGCCGACCTGGGCGCGGGCGGTGGCCGACATGACCGTCGTCCAGCCCATCTCCTGCAGTTCCAGGCCCAGCTGCGCGTCCTCGGTCGCCGTCTCGTTCGTCCAGGGGGCCGCGCGGCGGTGCCGGCGGGTCACCTCGTCGATGGCCGAGAACCGGAACGCGGAGCACTGGCCGCCGACGATCGTGGTGCGGCGGGCGCGCTCGTTGGCGCGGACCTGGAACTGGGTGAAGTCCATCTTCTGCGCGCGGACGAGCTGGCGGTTGAACCAGCCGCCCTGGCCCTCGGCGAAGTGGTACTTGGCCGACACGGCCGCCGCGCTGGGCGTCTTGAGGAGCTCGGCCTCGAGGTCGGCGAGGCAGTCGGGGTCCAGGACGACGTCGGCGTCCATGCTGACCATGACGTCGAAGGCGCCGCCGGCGAGGAACTCGGCGTACCCGGTGGCCAGGGCCCCGACCTTGGCGTCGGTGTTCCCGGAGGTCTCGATGACCTTGATGCCCTTGTAGCGGCGGGCGATCTTCACCGTGTCGTCGGTGCAGTTGTCCGCGATGACGACGATGAGGTCGGGGGTGCGGGTCTGCGCCACGAGGGAGTCGAGGCACGCCTCGATGTCGGACTCCTCGTTGTGCGCCGGCAGCAGCACGGCCATCTTCGCGACGCGGCGGGTCGCGGGGCGGTAGCGCAGGCGGTGGATCGTGACCTCGAGCGCGCGGCGGGCGGTCACGGCCGTGTCGGCGAGGCGCTCGGCGAAGCCGGAGCGGGGAGCGGGGATCGACGTCCGGGGCAGGACGGTCCCCTCGACGATGCGGGGCTCGGGCTGGACGAGGAGCGGAGCGAGGTCTTGCACGGCCATGGGGGCTGCCTCCGTGGGCGGGGCTCAGGGCGTCGGGCTCAGGGCTGGGGCTGCGTGGTGCGGTGGGGCTCGTCAGTGACGTTAGGTAGCCGATTGCTCCTTCAACAGCTCCGTTCCGCCGCTAGGGGTAACGCTGCGCTCACCTACCGACCGTGTGGACCCGTCTCCGTCACTCCCGGTGACGGGTGCTCACGGTGATCGGCGCTCCATGTCACGCACCGTCGTCGCCGGTGACGGAGCGGGCGGGGCGCGGCCGAACGGGGAAGACCGGCGGGCCGGCGCCGGTTACGATGGGCGCACAGGCGTCGATCCGGCCATCACCGGTGAGCCTCCGGAAGAACGGGTGCTCCCGGGCACCTCACTAGAACCGGACGGGTGCGGCCCGTGACAGCCGGACGAGAGCGGTCGTCCCGTTCTTCCCGCTGGGGAGGGCGTGGGCGGCAAGCGGGGTGGTACCGCGGCACCGCCGGCCCCGGCGGGCGTCGTCCTCGCGGCTGGAGCAGTTCAGTCGAGGAGACACGGTGTCCGAGGACGTGACGGAAGCCCCCCAGACCGGCGACGCGCAGGGCGGGCCGAGCTTCCCCGAGATCGAGCGCGCCGTCCTGGACTCCTGGGCCCGCGACGACACCTTCCGCGCCAGCGTCGAGGCCCGCAAGGGCTCCGCGGCCGGGGAGTTCGTCTTCTACGACGGCCCGCCCTTCGCCAACGGCCTGCCGCACTACGGCCACCTGCTGACCGGCTACGTCAAGGACCTCGTCCCGCGCTACAAGACGATGCGCGGGCACCAGGTCGAGCGCCGCTTCGGCTGGGACACCCACGGCCTGCCCGCCGAGGTCGAGGCCGAGAAGCAGCTCGGCATCACCCACAAGTCGCAGATCGACGCGCTCGGCGTCGCCGCGTTCAACGACGCCTGCCGCACCTCCGTGCTGAAGTACACGAAGGAGTGGGAGGAGTACGTCACCCGCCAGGCGCGCTGGGTGGACTTCGAGAACGACTACAAGACCCTCGACACCGACTACATGGAGTCGGTCATGTGGGCCTTCAAGACGTTGTGGGACAAGGGGCTCGTCTACGAGGGCTTCCGCGTCCTGGCCTACTGCTGGCGCTGCGAGACGCCGCTCAGCAACTCCGAGACGCGCCTCGACGACGTCTACCGCAACCGGCAGGACCCCGCGGTCACCGTCGGGTTCCGGTTCACCGACGCCGGTGACGACCTCGACGGCGTCCTGGGCCTGATCTGGACCACGACCCCGTGGACGCTGCCCAGCAACCTCGCGATGGCCGTCCACCCGGACCCGGAGTACGTCGTCGTGACGGGCACCGGCGACCACGAGGGACGGAAGTTCCTGCTGGCCGCGGACCGGTTGCCGCACTACGCCCGCGAACTGGGCGAGGACGCCGCCGACCGCGTCGTGGCGCGCAAGCGCGGGGCCGACCTGCTGGGCCGCCGCTACGTCCCGCCGTTCGACTACTTCGCGGGCCGGGAGAACGCCCACCAGGTCCTGGCCGCCGACTACGTCACGACCGACTCCGGCACGGGGATGGTCCACATCGCCCCCGCCTTCGGTGAGGACGACAAGCTCGTCACCGACGCGGCCGGCATCGTCCCGGTCGTCCCCGTCGCCTCGAACGGCACGTTCACCGGCGAGGTCCGCGACTTCGCCGGGATGCACGTCTTCGACGCGAACAAGGAGATCAACCGCACGCTGCGCGACGGGGTCCCGTCCGGTGCGCTGCTGCTGCGGCTGGAGACGTACGACCACTCCTACCCGCACTGCTGGCGGTGCGGGAACGCCCTCATCTACCGCGCCGTGTCGAGCTGGTTCGTCAAGGTCACGGCGATCCGCGACCGCATGGTCGAGCTCAACGAGCAGATCACGTGGGTTCCCGAGCACGTCCAGCACGGGTCCTTCGGCAAGTGGCTCGAGGGCGCGCGCGACTGGTCGATCAGCCGCAACCGCTACTGGGGCAGCCCGATCCCGGTGTGGATGTCGGACGACCCGACGTACCCGCGCGTCGACGTCTACGGTTCCCTCGACGACCTCGAACGCGACTTCGGCGTGCGGCCGACCGACCTGCACCGCCCCCACGTTGACGAACTGACGCGGCCCAACCCCGACGACCCGACGGGGCGCTCCACCATGCGCCGCGTCCCCGAGGTCCTCGACTGCTGGTTCGAGTCCGGCTCGATGCCGTTCGCCCAGGTGCACTACCCGTTCGAGAACACCGACTGGTTCGAGAGCCACTACCCGGGCGACTTCATCGTCGAGTACATCGGGCAGACGCGCGGCTGGTTCTACACGCTGCACGTCCTGGCCACGGCGCTCTTCGACCGGCCCGCGTTCCGCACGTGCGTCTCGCACGGGATCCTGCTCGGTGACGACGGCCGCAAGATGAGCAAGTCGCTGCGGAACTACCCGGACGTGTCCGAGGTGCTCGACCGCGACGGGTCCGACGCCATGCGCTGGTTCCTCATGAGTTCCCCCGTGCTGCGCGGCGGGAACCTCATCGTCACCGAGCAGGGCATCCGCGACTCGGTGCGCCAGGTGCTGCTGCCGCTGTGGAACACGTTCCAGTTCTTCCAGCTGTACTCCGGCACCTCCAGCCACACCCCGCGCTGGCGCACGACGTCGGGCGACGTCCTGGACCGGTACGTGCTGGCCAAGCTGCACGACACCGTCGCGCGCGTGACCGAGCAGCTCGACGTCTACGACATCGCCGGTGCGTGCGAGACGTCGCGGCAGTTCCTGGACTCGCTGACGAACTGGTACGTGCGCCGTTCCCGGGCGGCCTTCTGGGACGGGGAGTCCGAGCGCGCCCGCGACGCCTTCGACACCCTCTACACGGTGCTGGAGACGACGACGCGCATGCTGGCGCCGCTGCTCCCGCTGTTCTCCGAGGAGATCTGGCGGACGCTGACGGGTGGCCGGTCGGTGCACCTCACCGACTGGCCCGACCCGCTGGACCTGCCGAGCGACCCCGACCTCGTCGCCGCCATGGACGAGGTGCGGGCGACCTGCTCCAGCGCCCTGGCACTGCGCAAGGCGAACGGCCTGCGCGTCCGGCTGCCGCTGGACAAGCTCGAGGTCCTCGTCGCCGACCCGGCGGCGCTGGAACCCTTCGCCCAGCTCGTCGCGGACGAGGTGAACGTGCGGCAGGTCGCGCTCGCGCCGATCGAGCGCGCCACCGAGTACGGCGTCGTCGCCAAGCTGACGGTCAACGCCCGCGCGGCCGGCCCGCGCCTGGGCAAGCAGGTGCAGCAGGCGATCAAGGGGTCCAAGAGCGGGGACTGGACCGAACGCCCCGACGGCACCGTCGTGGCGGGGGGGATCGAACTCGTCGAGGGCGAGTACGAGCTCACGACGACGGTCGAGGGCGCCGACACCGGCGTCGCGACGTCCGCGCTCGAGGGCGGGGGTTTCGTCGTCCTCGACACCACGGTGACGCCGGAGCTGGCGGCCGAGGGCATCGCGCGCGACGTCGTCCGCCTCGTCCAGCAGGCCCGCCGCGACGCGGGGCTGCACGTCAGCGACCGCATCCGGTTGACGGTGGCCGCGGACGGTCCCGTGTGGGAGGCGCTCGTGACGCACCAGAACCTCGTCGTGTCCGAGACGCTCGCCCAGCAGTTCGGGTCCAGCGGCTCGGCGTCGGCGGTCAGCACGGAGGAGGCGACGCTCGTGGGGACGGTCGAGGGGCACGAGGTCCGCATCGCGGTCCAGCGCGCCGACGAGGTCGGGGGGCAGCGGTGAACGCCCCGGGACACGGCGACGACCGCGACGACGTGGACCGCGAGCTCGAGGAGCTCATGGGTCCCCTCGGCGACGGCACCGACGACACGGGGGAGGCCTTCGGGACGGACGGGATGCGGCGCGGCCGGGTCCCGCAGGACCACCGGTCCCCGCGCGTGAGCACCGAGGGTCGCCTGCTGCCGTCGGGACCGGTCGAGGAGGAGGACGACCGGTTCGAGGCCGTCGTCGCGCTGATCCTCGACCGCAACCCCGAGCACCGGATCCACCCGACGCTGGACCGCGTGCGCGAGGCGTGCGGACTGCTGGGCGACCCGCAGCTGGCCTACCGCGTCGTGCACCTCGCCGGCACCAACGGCAAGACGTCGACGGCGCGCATGGTGGAGCGGCTGGTCCGCGAGCACGACCTGCGCACCGGCCGGTTCACCAGCCCGCACCTCGTCGACATCACCGAGCGCATCTCGATCGACGGGGAGCCCGTCACGCACGCTGCGTTCGTGCGTGCCTGGGACGACGTCGAACCCGTCGTGACGATCGTCGACGAGCGGGCGGCCGAGCGCGGGGAACCGCGGCTCAGCTTCTTCGAGGTGCTGACGCTCATGGCGTTCGCTGCCTTCGCGGACACCCCCGTCGACGTCGCCGTCATCGAGACCGGTCTCGGCGGCACGTGGGACACCACGAACGTCGTGCAGCCCGACGTCGCGGTCATCACGCCGGTGTCGATGGACCACGAGACGTGGCTCGGGTCGACGCTGGAGGAGATCGCCGGGCAGAAGGCCGGGATCATCAAGCACGGGTCGACCGTCGTGCTCGGCAAGCAGGAGGAGGAGGCCGGCGCGGTGCTGCTGGCCAAGGCCGCCGCCGAACGCGTCACCGTCGTGCGGGAGGGGTTCGACTTCGGGGTCGAGGAGCGGGCGCTGGCCGTCGGCGGCCAGCAGGTCTCGCTGCGCACGCGCGGCGGGCTGTACTCCGACGTGTTCCTGCCCCTGCACGGCGCCCACCAGGCCGAGAACGCCGCCGTGGCGCTCTCGACGGCCGAGGCCCTGCTCGCCCTTCCGGGCGGGACGTTGTCGCCCGGGCTGGTCGAGGCCGCGTTCGCCGACGCCTCCTCGCCGGGACGCCTCGAGGTGCTGCGCACGTCGCCGCTGATCCTGGCCGACGCGGCGCACAACCCGGCCGGGGCGCAGGCCCTGGCCGCGGCGATCGCCGAGGCGTTCACGCTGAGCCGTCTCGTCGGGGTCGTGGCCGTCATGGCGGACAAGGACGTCGAGGGGGTGCTGCAGGCCCTCGAGCCGGTCCTGGCCGAGGTGGTCGTCACCCGGTCGAGCTCCACGCGCGGCATGGAACCGTCCGAACTGGGCGAACTCGCCGAGGACGTCTTCGGCGAGGACCGCGTCCACGTCGTCGAACGGCTCGACGAGGCCATTGCCACCGCGGTCGACCTCGCGGAGGCCGAGGCGGGCGCGGGCGGCGGCATCGGGGGTTCCGGCGCCGGGGTCGTCGTGGCCGGGTCGGTCGTGCTCGCCGGTGACGCGCGCGCGTTGCTGGGGAAGGGGAAGCAGTGAGGAACCCCAAGCGGCTCATGGCTGCGACGACCCTCGGCAGCGAGGCGCTCATCGTGTTCTTCGCGACGCTGGTCGCCTACGGGCTCGTGCCGATGGAGCAGCGCAGCTCGACGTACCTCGTCGTCGGGGGCGTGCTCGTGCTCCTGTGCCTGCTGGCGGCGGGGATGCTGCGGCGCCGCGGCGGCTACGCGCTGGGGTGGGTCCTCCAGGTGGTCATCATCGCCGGGGGTTTCGTGGTGCCGTTGATGTTCGTCGTCGGCGGGGTGTTCGCGGTGATCTGGATCTGCTCGATCGTCATCGGCAACCGGATCGAGCGCGAGCAGGCGGAGGTGGCGCGGAGGATGGCCCGGGAGTGATCGTCCGGGACGCACTGCCGGCGGACGCGCTCGCCGTCGCGGAGTTCCAGACCCGGACGTGGGACGAGTGCTACGCGGGGCTCGTCCCGGACGCGTTCCTGCGGGCGCAGCGCGTCCCGGAGCGGCTGGCCCGGTGGACGGAGACCCTGGTGACGGGTGCGCGGGAGTGCGCGCTGGCCGAGGAGCCCGGGTCCGGGGAGGTCACGGGCGTCGTGAGCTGGATCCCCGGGGAGCCGCACTGGGAACTGCGCAGCCTGTACGTGGCGGCCCACCACCGCGGCACGGGCCTCGCGGCCGCGCTGCTGCTGCGAGCGGTCGGGGAGCGACCGGCGCAGCTGTGGGTGTTCCGCGAGAACCTCCGGGCCCGGAGGTTCTACGCTCGGCACGGGTTCACCGTCGTCCCCGGCAGCGACCATCTCGACGCCGCGACGGGCGTTCCCGAGGTCCGGATGTCCCGGTCCTGACGAGCCCCCGGAGGAACCGCCCGTGCGCATCGCCGTCGACCCGACCGCCGCCCAGCCCGCCGAACTGCTCGACCACGACGTCTTCACCTCCTTCGACGTGACCGTTCCCGCCGGCACGTCCGTGAGCGACCTGTCCGCCGTCCTGGGATCGGTGGGGGAGCTCGACGCCGAGGGCGAGGACGTCGCCGCCGCGCACGTCCGCGTCTCGGTGTCGTGGCTGCGGGAGACCGCGCACGCCGAGGGCGCCGACGCGGGGTGGGACGAGCAGTTCGAGGGGATGCTCGCCTTCGCCGAGCAGCAGGGCTGGATCGCCCGGAACGGCGAGGACGTCACGGTCCGCGCGCACGTCGTCGTGGAGTGAGGGGCCTCAGCGCAGGACGGGGAGCGCCTCGCGCAGACCGGGGTGCCGTGCGGCCTCCGCGTCGCTGAGCCGGACCCGGCCGGTGCCGGCGAGGACGGCGGTGGCGTCGTCCCAGTCGGTGGGGACCGCCGTGTCCGTGAGGTCCTCGACCGTCCGTCGGGCCAGGTGCAGGGCGCTCGCCGCGGGCGGGTCCGCGATGAGCTCGAGGTCGAGGTGGTGGACGGCGAGCTCGACGGCCCAGCTGCCGAGGAAGTCCCCGGTCGAGAAGGTCATGTCCTGGAACACGATCCGGCCCTCGGGGGCCCGTTCCACCCCGCGGGCCAGCCCGCGGACGGTCCCGGCCACGTGGGCCGTGAGGGCGGCCGGACGCGCGTAGGCAGCCACCAGACCCGCCAGGAACGCCGATCCTGCGTCGGGGTCGGACGCGGTCGGGTAGCGCGTCCAGTAGCCCGCCGCGTCGACCGTCACCTCGCCCGGCCCCTCGACCGCGAGCAGGGCGAGGGCGACGTCCTGCAGACCCAGGTGGACGTGCGCGAGCACCTGCCCGCACGTCCACCCGGCGCAGCGGCTGGGGGCGTCGAGGTCGTCGAACGCTCCCAGGAGCCGTTCCCACTCGGCGAGTTCGTCGAGCAGCGCGTCGCGCCCCTCCGCGTGGTCGAGGTGGAGGGTCACGACGTCGTCACCGCGCCGCCGCCGGCGCGTCCTCGTCCATGTCCTCGAGTTCGCGGCCCTTCGTCTCCCGCACCGCCTTGCGGACGAAGACGAACGACAGCAGCGCGATGAGGGCGTAGAGGCCGTAGGCGAACTGCAACCCGACGCCGGCCAGGGCCGGGAAGCTCGTGGAGATGGCGAAGTTCGCCAGCCACTGCGCGGCGGCCGCGACGGCCAAGCCGGCGGCGCGGATCTTGTTGGGGAACATCTCCCCGAGCAGCACCCAGACCACGGGCCCCCACGTCGCCCCGAACGAGATGACGTAGACGTTGGCCGCGACGACCGCGATGGGTCCCCACGGGTCCGGCAGGGTCGGGTTGTCGGTGGAGCCACCGGCCTGGGAGAAGGCGATGGCCATGACGGTGAGGGAGACGAACATGCCCGCAGAACCGATGGTCAGCAGCGGTTTGCGGCCGATCTTGTCGACCGTGGCGATGGCGATGAACGTGACGACGACGTTGGTCACGGACGTGATGACGGACGTCGTGAGCGCGTCCGACTCCTGGAAACCGACGGCCTGCCACAGGGTCGTGGAGTAGTAGAAGATCACGTTGATGCCGACGCCCTGCTGCAGGACCGACAGCAGGATGCCCACCCAGACGACGGGGAGCAGCCCGAACTTCGGCCCGCGCAGGTCACGCAGGCTCGGGTCGTGCTCGCGGCGCATCGAGTTCTTGATCTCGGTGACCTTGCGCTGCACCGCCTCCAGGCTGCGGGTGCCGAGGACCTCGCGCAGGACCTCGCCGGCCCGCTGCGTCTCGCCCTTGGCGATGAGGTAGCGCGGCGACTCCGGGACCTGCAGGGCGAGGAACGCCCAGACCACGGACGGGACGACGCCGACGAGGAACATCCACCGCCACGCCTCCCAGCCCAGCCAGGTCTCCTCGGACGCGGACCCGGCGGTGTTGGCGATGAACGCGTCCGACAGCAGCGCGGCGAAGATGCCGACCGTGATGGCGAGCTGCTGCAGCGAGGCGAGCCGGCCACGGATGTGCGCGGGGGCCACCTCGGCGATGTAGGTCGGCGCGATGACGGAGGCGACGCCGACCCCGAGTCCGCCGACGACGCGCCAGGCGATGAGGTCCCAGACGTTGAAGGCGAAGGCCGACCCGACGGCACCGATCGCGAACAGGACACCACCGACGACCATGACCGCCTTGCGGCCGAACCGGTCGGCGATGCGCCCGGCGAACCACGCACCGACGGCCGCGCCGAGCAGGGCGCAGGACACCGCGAAACCGGACAGCGCCTTCGACAGCGCGAACTGGTCGGTGATCGCGTCCACGGCGCCGTTGACGACCGAGGTGTCGAACCCGAAGAGGAACCCGCCGATGGCGGCCACGACCGAGATCATCACCACCTTCGTCGTGGTGTGCTTCTCGTCCTCTGCGCTGGAACTGACGTCGCTGCCGCGCCCCGGCGCGCTCTCCGAACTCATGCGGTTCTCCCTCGGTGCACGGAACCCCGAGCCCGGAGCCCGCCCACGATGGTCCGCCCAGGACACGACCGCCGCACGCCGAAGCCCCCGCAGCCGGCCCCCAGCCCGCCCCCAGCCCGCGTGGAAAACACTCTTTCCGCCCTTCCAGGCGACCCTCCGGGGCCGAGAGCACACCTTCCGCCCCGACGCGGCCGGCTGCCAGGGTGGTCGCCATGCTCAGCGACGTGGTGGTGCGGCGGGCGGACGTGACCGACGTGGACGAGGTGGCGCGGCTCTTCGCCGGCTACCTCGAGTTCTACGAGTGCCCCCGCGAGCCCGCCGAGGTGACCGCGTACCTGTCGGCACGCATGGGCAACGGGGACAGCGTCGTCCTGCTCGCCGAGGCGGGCGGTCGGGCCGTGGGGTTCGCCCAGTGCTACCCGACGTGGGCCTCCCTGGAGCTGGCTCCCGCCTGGGTCCTGTACGACCTCTTCGTCGACCCGGCCGCCCGCGGTCTCGGCGCCGGGCGGACGCTGCTGCGCGCCGTCGCCGACCACGCGCGTGCGGCGGGCGCGACGACCGCTGTCCTGGAGACCGCGCACACCAACACCACCGCGCAGGCCCTCTACGAGAGCGAGGGCTGGGTGCGCGACACCACCTACCGGACGTACGCCCTGACCCTCTGACCGCGCCCGCCGCGGGCGGAAGGCGTGCTCTCCGCCCCGCGACCGCCCCCTCAAGGGGCGGAAAGAGTGTTTTCCGCCCCCGGCGTGGCGGGGGCGGGGGCGGAGGGCGTGCTCTCCGCCGGGGGAGGAGGGGTCAGGCGTCCTCGCCGCGCGCGGTGGCGAGGTCGTGGGCGGCGATGTCGACGGCCTCCTCCGCGCGGCGGGCGGCGTCGACGAGGCCCGCCAGCGCGGAGCCGTCGGGCAGGCGCGCCGTCCGGCCGGCGTAGGCCTTCGACAACGACCGCGCTTCGGCGGCGAGCTCGGCGAGGACCTGCGCGGCCTCGTCGCGGGCGGCGCGCAGCGCCTCCTCCTGGGCGGCGGTGTCCTCGCGGTCGTGATGCACCCCGACATCCTGGCGCACCCCGCGCGCGGGGTGTCCGATGCGTGCAAGACAGGAGACGCCCGGCCGCGGGACCCTCGGACGCATGACCGACCCCCAGTCCTCGCCTCGGCCCACGCCCCGCCTCGACCTCGTCGGCCTCGTCGTCGCCGACATGGCCGCCTCGCTGGCCTTCTACCGCCGCCTCGGCCTCGACCTGCCCGCCGACGCCGACGGGGCCCCGCACGTCGAGACGACGTTGCCCGGTGGCCTGCGCCTGGCGTGGGACACCGAGGAGACGATCCGGTCCTTCGACCCGTCGTACACGCGGGAGGCGGCGGGCAACCGGACCAGCCTGGCCTTCCTCTGCGCGGACCCCGCCGCCGTCGACGCGCTGTTCGCCGAGCTCACCGCGGCGGGAGCACCCGTGCACCTCGCGCCGTTCGACGCGGTGTGGGGACAGCGCTACGCGACGGTGCTCGACCCCGACGGCGGGTCGGTCGACCTGTTCGCGCCGCTGCCGGGCTGAACGGCACCGGGCGTCGTCCCGGCGAAGCGGCGCACCTCCCGCGTCAGGTGCGCCTGGTCGGTGAACCCCAGGTCCGCGGCGACCTGCACGGGGGCGGTGCCCGCCCGCAGTCCCGCCAGTGCCCGCCGGAAGCGCAGGACGCGGGCCAGCGTCTGCGGGGAGTAGCCGAACGCCGCGAGGCTGCGGCGGTGCAGCGTCCGCTCGCTGACGTCGAGGTCGACCGCCACCCGTGCCACGGGCAGTCCAGCGGCGAGCGCGCCGACCGCGTGCCGCAGCGACTCCTCGCGCGCCGGCCCGTCGCCGGCCACGGCCTCCAGGACCGTTCCCGGAGTCGGGCTCGCCGCCACCAGCGCGGTGAGGCGGCGCACGCGGGCGGCGTCCCAGAGGTCCGCCAGGTCGACGCGGCGGTCCCGCAGCACGTCGGCCGGGACGCCCAGCACAGCGGGCGCGTGGCCCGGGGCGAAGCGCAGGCCCGTCCAGCGGACCCCGGCCGCCGGCCCACCGGGCTCGTCGGTGGGCTGGGGGCCGGTGTCGGGCCCGGCGACGAGCAGCCGTCCGGTGTCGCTGCGCCACAGCAGGTCCATGCACCCGTCCGGCAGCACGGGGCCCGTGGGCGCGCCGGTCGACGCGCTCGTCCAGACGACGGCGCCCGGCACCGACGACGCGCGCTCGCGGTAGCCCGTCCGGTCCACGCCCCCAGTCCACACCTGGACGCCGCCGCCCGTCCCGCTAGGGTCGTCGGCGTGACCGAACCCACCACCCAGCGCACCCTCGTCCTCGTCAAGCCCGACGGCGTCCGGCGCAACCTGTCGGGGGAGGTCCTGCGCCGCATCGAGGCCAAGGGCTACACCCTCGTCGCCGTCGAGCTGCGCACCGCGACGCGCGAGCTGCTCGCCGGCCACTACGCCGAGCACGAGGGCAAGCCGTTCTACGAGCCCCTCGTCGAGTTCATGCTGTCCGGGCCCGTCCTCGCGGCCGTCGTCGAGGGCCACCGCGTCATCGAGGGCTTCCGCTCGCTCGCCGGCACGACCGACCCGACGACGGCCGCGCCGGGCACGATCCGCGGCGACCTGGGCCGCGACTGGGGCCTGAAGGTCCAGCAGAACCTCGTCCACGGTTCGGACTCCGAGGAGTCCGCGGCCCGCGAGATCGGGTTGTGGTTCCCCAACCTCTGACCCACCGATGAGTTCTGCGGCAGGCTGAGGTCGGGAAGGGCAGGAGGGCCGGCCCGTCGGCCCCGGACCGCTGAGGAGCTCACCGTGCGCATGGCCTTCATCAACCTGCCGGTCGCCGACAAGGAGGTCTCCAAGGCCTTCTTCACCGCGCTCGGCTTCAGCGTCAACCCGCAGTTCGAGGACGAGACCACGGCGTGCGTCGTGCTCGAGGAGAACATCATCGTCCTCGTCCACGAGCCGGAGAAGTGGAAGCAGTTCCTCCACACCGACGCCGCCCCGAAGGGCTCGAACGAGGTCATGGTCGCGCTGTCGTGCGCCGACCGCGCCGAGTGCGACGACCTCAAGGCGAAGGCCCTCGCCAACGGCGGCGCCGAGTACGCGCCCACGATGGACTTCGGCTGGATGTACGGGACGAGCTTCCTCGACCCCGACGGCCACATCTGGGAGACGAGCTGGATGGACGTCGCCGCGGCCGCCGAGGCCGGCGGCGTCAACCCCGCCTGAACCGTCGCCGCCCGGCGGTCGGGGGCCGCGTTGCCTCCCCGAGGTCGATCATCGACCCCGGGGAGGCAACGAGGACGAACCGCGACAGCGCAGGTGGGACGGAGCGTCAGCGCGACTGCACGTACTGCGCCCACGCCGTCTCGACGGCGGACAGGGCGGTCTCGTCCTGCAGCGACGTGACGTCCCCGCCGCCGCGACCGGCGGTCATGTCGGCCATCAACCGGCGCATGATCTTGCCCGACCGCGTCTTGGGCAGGTCCGGGACGACGACGACGTCACGGGGTTTGGCGACAGGACCGATCTGCTGGGCGACGTGCTCGCGCAGTTCCGCGGCCACCTCCGACGACCCGTCGCCGCGCAGGATGACGAACGCCACGATCCGCTGGCCCGTCGTCGCGTCGGGCGCGCCGACGACGGCGGCCTCGGCCACCCGCGGGTGCGAGACGAGGGCGGACTCGAGTTCGATGCTCGACAACCGGTGCCCGGAGACGTTGAGGACGTCGTCGATCCGGCCGCCGATCCAGACGTACCCGTCGGCGTCCTTCGTCGCGGCGTCACCGGCGAGGTAGAAGCCCTGCGCCGCGTACGGTTCCCAGTAGCTCGTGACGAACCGCGCGTGGTCGCGCCAGACGGTGCGCGCCATGCCGGGCCAGGGCTTCGTGATGACGAGGACCCCCTGCTCGCCCGGCGCCACCTCGTTCCCCGCCTCGTCGACGACCGTGGCGGACAACCCCGGCAGCGGGACGGTGCCCGACCCGGGTTTCAGTGGCGTCACCCCCGGCAGGGGAGCGACGACGGCGGCCCCCGTCTCAGACTGCCACCACGTGTCCACGATGGGACAGCGGCCGCCACCGACGTTGCGGTGCAACCAGAGCCACGCCTCCGGGTTGATCGCCTCACCCACCGACCCGAGCAGCCGCAGCGACGACAGGTCGAAGCCCGCGGGCAGTTCGGGCCCGTGCTTCATGAACGTCCGCACGAGCGTCGGCGCCGTGTAGTAGATCGTCACGCCGTACTTCTCGATGACCTCGAAGTGCCGGCCGGGGTGCGGCGTCAGCGGCGACCCCTCGTAGATCACCTGGGTCACGCCGTTGGACAGCGGCCCGTACATCTCGTACGAGTGCGCCGTCACCCACGCCAGGTCGGCCTGGCACCAGTACACGTCGTCGTCCTTGACGTCGAACACCGCCCAGTGCGACCACGAGGTGTGCGTCAGGTACCCGCCGCTGGTGTGGACGAGCCCCTTCGGCTTCCCGGTGGTCCCCGACGTGTAGATGATGAACAGCGGGTTCTCGGCGTCGAAGCTCGGCGCCACGTGCTCGGCCGGCTGCCGGTCGACGAGCTCGTGCCACCACACGTCGCGGCCGGGGGTCCAGGGCACGTCGGGCGTCAGATCACCGGTGCGGCGCAGGACGAGGACGTGCTCGACGTGGTCGAGCCCCTCGACGGCCGCGTCGGCGGCGCCCTTGACGGCGACGGCGTTCCCGCGGCGGAACTGCCCGTCGGTGCAGACGAGGAGCTTGGCGCCCGTGTCCTCGACGCGGAACCGCAACGCCTCGGCCGAGAATCCCCCGAACACGAGCGAGACGACGGCGCCGATCCGGGCGCAGGCCATGGTGGTGACGATGGTCTCGGGCAGCACCGGCAGGTACAGGACGACGCGGTCGCCGTGCCCGACGCCGAGTTCCTCCAGGGCGTTGGCCAGCCGGCACACCTCGTCCTGCAACTGGGCGTAGGTGATGGTGCGGGAGTCGCCCGGCTCGCCCTCCCAGTGCAGCGCGACCTTGTCCCCGCGGCCGGCCGCGACGTGCCGGTCGACGCAGTTCACGGCCACGTTGAGCTTCCCGCCCGTGAACCACTGCGCCGTCGGCAGGGTCGAACCGTCGAAGACCGTCGTGAAGGGTTCGTCCCACTGCAGGCGACGGGCCTGCTCGGCCCACCACGCCTGCGGGTCGGCGGCCGCCCGCGCGTACTCGTCGGCGCCGACGTTGGCCTGGGCGGCGAACTCCGCCGGGGGCGGGACGACGAGCTCGTCGGGCATGCAGGGACCTCCGGGATCGCGCGGGCTGGCTTGGTCGCAGCGTAGCCGCGCCGTACCGTGGAGCCGTGGACAGCACCGGGGGCGCGGACGCGGCTCCCGCGCGCCCGTTCGTCGCCGTGCAGCGCCGGCACGTGGACCTCTGCCGCACCCGCTCCGCCGTCTGTCGCTGACCCGCTCCGCCGCCCGGGACCTCTCCCGGGCGCCTGCAGCAGGTCACGACCACCCCGAGGAGCTCCCCGTGTCCCCCCGTCACCCCGCCCGTGGACCCCTGCGCTGGGCCGTCGAACTCGACGGCGCCGGCCGCCACCCCGCCGCCTGGCGCCTGCCCGGAGCCCGTCCCGGCGAGCTCTTCACCGCGGCGCACTGGCGACGCCTGGCCGCGACGGTCGACGCGGCGGACGTCGACCTGCTCGTCGTCCCCGACGCCTACCGCCTGCAGTCGGCCGACGAGCGCGACCAGCGCGGTCGCCTCGACGCGGTCGCCGTCGCCGCCCACCTCGCGCCGCTGACCCGGCGCACCGGGCTGGTGCCGGTCGTCACGACGACCCACTCGGAGCCGTTCCACACCCAGAAGGCCGTCGCGACGCTCGACCTGACGAGCCGGGGCCGCGCCGGCTGGCAGGTCGAGGTGTCCACCACGTCGGCCGAGACGGACCTGTTCGGCCGCAAGGCCGCCGCGCCGGAGGGGGAGCTGTGGCGGGAGGCCGCCGAGACCGTCGACGTCGCCCGCAGGCTCTGGGACTCCTGGGAGGACGACGCGATCGTCCGCGACCTCGCGACGGGCCGCTACGTCGACCGCGACAAGCTGCACTACGTCGACTTCGCGGGGGAGTTCTTCTCCGTGAAGGGCCCGTCGATCACGCCGCGCAGCCCCCAGGGCCAGCCGCTCGTCGTCGTGCCCGTGCGGCACGACCCCTCGCTCGCGCTGGCCGCCGCGGCGGCCGACGTCGCCCGGCTGGAGACGACCGAGGCCGCCCAGGCCGCCGTGTGGGCCGCTGCCCTGCCGGCCGCCACCGTCCTGCTGGACGTCGAGGTCCTGCTGCGCCGGGACGCCGCGGAGGCCGCCGAGGTGGCCGCGCAGCTCGACGCCTGGAGCCCCGGGCACGCGCCGCGGACCCTGCGGCACGTCGGGACCCCCGAGACGTTCCTGGAGCTGCTGGGTGACCTGCCCGACGGCGTGGGCGGGGTGGGCGTCGTCCCGCTGGACCTGCCGGTTACCCTCGACCTCGTCGCCTCCGACGTCGTGCCCCGGGTCGCACGTCCGGTGGTCCACGGCACCACCCTGCGGGAGCGCTTCGGCCTGTCCCGACCAGCCAGCCGCTACGCCGAGGGGGTGCCCGCGTGACCTCGCCCCGCCGCACCCCTCGCCAGGTCCACCTGGGCGCCCACTTCCCGGGCGTCAACCAGACCACCGTGTGGCGCGACCCGCGGGCGGGCAGCCAGACCGACCCCGCCTCCTTCGAGCACCTGGCCCGCACGGCCGAGCGCGGGCTCATGGACTTCTTCTTCCTCGCCGAGGGGCTGCGGCTGCGCGAGCAGGGCGGGAAGATCTACGACCTCGACGTCGTCGGCCGGCCCGACACCCTCACCGTCCTGAACTCCCTGGCCGCGGTCACGACGCACCTCGGCCTCGCGGGGACGATCAACGCGACGTTCAACGAGGCCGCCGAGGTCGCGCGGCAGTTCGCCAGCCTCGACCACCTCTCCGGCGGCCGGGCCGCGTGGAACGTCGTGACGAGTTCGGACGCGTTCACGGGGGAGAACTTCCGCCGCGGCGGGTACCTGGCCCACGCCGACCGGTACGTGCGGGCCCGCGAGGTCCTCGACGTGGCCCGGGAGTTCTGGGACTCCTGGGGTTCGGACGCCCTCGTCGCCGACCCGGTGCGCGGGGTCTTCGCGCGCGACGTCCGCGAGGTCGAGCACCACGGCCCGCAGTTCGACGTGCGCGGTCCGGGGTTGCTGCCGCGCAGCCCGCAGGGGCACCCCGTCCTGTTCCAGGCCGGCGACTCCGACGCCGGGCGCGAGTTCGGCGCGACGTACGCGGACGCGATCTTCACGATGCACGGGACGCTGGAGGCGGGTCGACGGTTCACCGCCGACCTGCGGGCCCGGGCCGTCCGCGGCGGCCGCTCGGGCGACGACCTGCGCATCCTCCCCGGGGCCTCCTTCGTCCTCGGGGACACCGATGAGGAGGCGCGGGACAACGCCCGTGAGATCCGGTTCCAGCAGGTCGGTCCGCAGCAGGCCGTGGCGTTCCTGGAGCAGGCCTGGGGCCGCGACCTCTCGGGGTTCGACCCGGAGGGGCCCCTGCCGGCGGAGGACCCCGACCCCACCTCCACGATCGTGCAGGGGCGGGCCCGGTCGGTGCAGGACCGGTTCGAGACCGTCCGGCAGTGGCGCGACCTCGCGGCCGCGAACGGCTGGAGCGCGCGCGAACTGGTCGTCGAGGTGTCCGGCCGCCAGCAGTTCGTCGGGACACCCGAGCAGGTCGCCGCGGAGATCGACGAGTACGTCCAGGCCGACGCCTGCGACGGCTTCATCCTCGTCCCGCACCTGACCCCGACCGGTCTGGACGAGTTCGTCGACCGCGTCGTCCCGCTGCTGCAGGAGCGCGGCAGCTACCGCACGCAGTACGCCGGGACGACGCTGCGCGAGCACCTCGGCCTGAGCCACCCGCACCGCACGTCCGGCACACTCGACCTCGCCCGCCAGCCCGTCGGCCAGCCCGCCCGTCATCCCGTCCGTCACCCCGCCTGAGGAGCAGCAGATGACCACCACGACGATCGACGAGGGGACCCTCGACGCCGCCCGCACCGCGTGGGACGCCTGGCGCCAGGAGCGGACCGCGACCCTGTCCACCCCGCACGGCTGGCTGAGCCTGACGGGTCTGCACTGGCTGGACACCGACGCGGCCGCGGTCGAGGGGTTGCCCGGACGGTGGGCGTCGGTCGACGGCGGCGTCGAGGTCACGGCCGGCGCGGCGGAGGGGATCGTCCACGACGGCGCGCCGGTCGACGGCACCGTCCGGATCGACACCGCGGAGGGGGCGCCGGGGACGCTCGTCGAGGTCGGCGAGCGCCGGGTCGAGGTGATGCAGCGCAGCGGGAACCACGCGCTGCGCGTGCGCGACCCGCAGTCCCCGACGCGCGCCGCCTTCACCGGTGTGCCCGTGTTCGAGTTCTCGGAGCGGTACGTCGTCCCCGCGGAGTTCGTGCCCCACGAGCAGGCTCAGGACGTGGTCACCGGCGCCGTCGTCGAGGGCCTGCAGCACCACCACCGGGCCGTGGGCGTCGTCCGCTTCGAGCTCGACGGCCCGCAGCAGCTCACCGTGTTCGCGGGCGGGACGGCCCTGTTCACCGACGCCACCAGCGGGGTCACGACGACGGGGACCACGCGGTCGGTGCCCGTGCCCACCACGCCGGGTCCGGTGGTGCTGGACCTGAACCGCGCGCAGAACCTGCCGTGCGCGTTCACCGACTTCGCGACCTGTCCGCTGCCGCCGGCCGAGAACCGCCTGACGGTGCCCGTCGCGGCGGGGGAGAAGGACCCGCGGTGACGACGGTGCTGGAGGGTTTCTCCCCGGCCGAGCTCTCCGCCCTGCGGGGGGACTTCCCGATCCTGTCGCGCACGACGCGGTCGGGGAAGCCGTTGGTGTACCTGGACTCCGGGGCGACGTCGCAGAAACCCCGTGCCGTCCTCGACGCCGAACGCCGGTTCTACGAGACCCACAACGCGGCCGTGCACCGGGGCGCCCACCAGCTGGCCGAGGAGGCCACGGACGACTTCGAGGCCGCCCGTGCCGCGATCGCCGGGTTCGTCGGGGTCCCCGCCGACGAGGTCGTCTTCACGAAGAACGCCACGGAGTCGCTGAACCTCGTCGCCCACGCGTTCAGCACGAGCACCGCGTACGCCGCCCGGGGTTCCGCGCCGGCGGGGCAGGCCGTCGACCCGCGGTTCGTGCTGGCCGAGGGCGACGAGCTCCTCGTCACCGAGGCCGAGCACCACGCGAACCTCGTCCCGTGGCAGGAGTTGTGCGCCCGGACGGGCGCGGTCCTGCGGTGGATCCCCGTGACCGAGGACGGCGTCCTGGACCTCTCCGGGCTCGACGCGCTCGTCACGGAGCGGACGAAGGTCGTCGCCTTCGCCCACGCGTCCAACGTGCTCGGCGCCCTCGCGCCGGTCGCCGACCTCGTCGCGGCCGCCCGCCGCGTCGGTGCGCTCGTCGTGCTCGACGCCTGCCAGTCCGTGCCGCACCTGCCCGTCGACCTGCCGTCGCTGGGCGTCGACCTCGCCGCGTTCTCCGGGCACAAGATGCTCGGTCCGTCGGGGATCGGTGTCCTGTGGGGGCGCGCGGAACTCCTCGCGGCCATGCCCCCGTTCCTCACCGGCGGGTCGATGATCGAGCTGGTCCGGATGGAGCGGTCGACGTTCGCGCCGGCACCGCAGAAGTTCGAGGCCGGTGTCCCGATGACGGCGCAGGCCGTCGGTCTGCACGCGGCGGTGGACTACCTGCGCGACCTCGGCCCGGACGGGACCGGCATCGCGCGGGTGGAGGCGCACGAACGCGCCCTCACCGCTCAGCTCCTGGCGGAACTCGCGGAACTGCCGTGGATCCGCGTCCTCGGTCCCCTCGACGCGGCCGACCGCGTGGGGCTGGTCTCCTTCGTCGTCGACGGTCCGGACCTGCAGGTGCACGCCCACGACGTCGGTCAGCTGCTCGACGACGAGGGGGTCGCCGTCCGCGTCGGGCACCACTGCGCGTGGCCGCTGCACCGACGCTTCGGGGTCGCGGCGACGACGCGGGTCAGCTTCGGGCCGTACAACCAGCCGTCCGACGTCGACGCCGTGCTGCGGGGTCTGCACCGGGTCCGCGACCTCTTCGGCTGAGGGCCCCGTGAGAACCTGACGCGCGTGGACCTGTACCAGCAGCTGATCATCGAGCACTCCAAGCGGCCCCACGGTGCGGGGTTGCGGGAGCCGTTCGCCGCGGAGGCCCACCACGTCAACCCCACGTGCGGGGACGAGATCACCCTGCGGGTCCGCCTCGAGGAGGCGGACGGCTCGCCGGTCGTCGGCGACGTGTCCTACGACGCGCTCGGCTGCTCGATCAGCCGCGCCTCGGCCTCGGTGCTGCACGAGCTCGTCGTCGGCCGGTCCGTCGCGGAGGTGGGGGAGCTGCGCGAGGCCGTGCAGCACATGCTCACCAGCCGCGGTGAGGACCCCGGCGACGAGGACGTCCTCGGCGACGCCGTGGCGTTCGCCGGGGTCGCGAAGTACCCGGCGCGCGTCAAGTGCGCGCTGCTCAGCTGGTCGGCGCTGGCCGACGCCGTGCTGCGGGCCTGACGAGTCGGACCGGCCGCAGCGGTCGTTACCGTGCCCCCGTGGAGATCCGCGACTACACCGACGCCGACTGGGCCGGCATCTGGCCCTTCTTCGACGAGATCGTCGCCGACGGGGAGACGTACGCGCTGCCGCAGGGCCTGCCGTCCGACCGGGCCCGGGCCGAGTGGGTCGGCGCGCCGCCCTGGGGCACGTTCACGGCCGTCGACGAGGACGGGGCGGTCCTCGGGACCGCGAAGTGCGGGCCGAACCGTCCCGGCGCCGGCTCCCACGTCGCCACCGCCAGCTTCATGGTGTCCCCGGCGGCCCGCGGCCGCGGCGTCGGCCGGGCGCTGGGCGAGCACGTCGTCGCCTGGGCGCGCGACCGGGGCTTCCTCGCGATGCAGTTCAACGCCGTGGTGGAGACGAACGCCGCCGCCGTCGCCCTGTGGCAGTCCCTGGGCTTCGTCGTCATCGGCACGGTGCCGCAGGCCTTCGACCACCCCGAGCACGGGTACGTGGGCCTGCACGTCATGCACCGGTTCCTGTGAGCGACCGACCGGACCGTCCCGACGGCGGGACCGACGGCAGCTGCGGGACGTGGTCCCCGCCGCCCCCGTTCATCGACTCCTTCGTCCTGCCCCACGTCGTCGTCCGCCGCACCGGGGCGGGGCACGGCGGACGGGCGGAGGTCCTGACCGCCCTCGTCGCCGCGCTGCCCAGGACGGGACCAGTGCAGGTGTGGACCGAACTGCCCCACGACCCCGCGGGTGGGGCGGGGGACGAGCTGGTCGCCGAGTTCGCCCGGCTCCGCGACGGGCTGGGTCCGCAGCAGCACCAGACCGTGCAGACCCGTCCCGACGACCGCGGCCGCAGCACCACCGTCGTGGTCGAGCACGGTCCGTCGCCGGACCTGCTGCGCAGGCTCGCGGACAGCCCCGCCGTCGCGGACGGGACCGTGCGCACGTGCCTGACCGACGAACGGTGCCAGGTCTTCCTGCGTCCGGTGGTCGAGGGCGTCGAGGTGCTGGGCACCGACCTCGCGGTGGTCCAGCGCGTCGCCGGGTCACAGTGCCCGGCCGACGATGCCCTACGCTGACCGGACCATCCAGAGCGGCCGAGAGACCTGGCTCGTCGACGCCGCAGCAACCCCGGGGACGGACCACGTCCCGGAGGGTGCTCATGCCAGGACCGATGGGAGGAACAGTGGGTTACGCCGGCGACCTCACCCCGCGTGAGGCCTTCGACCTGGTCCAGCGCGACCCGGACGCCGTCCTCGTGGACGTGCGGACCGAGGCCGAGTGGCGCTTCGTGGGGGTCCCCAGCGGCCTGGACCGCGACCCGGTCCTCGTCTCGTGGCTGCCCGTCGACGCCGACCGGTTCCTCGCGGAGCTGGCGGCCGTGGGCCTCACCCCGGGCACGGACCGCGCGGTCGTCTTCCTCTGCCGGTCGGGGCAGCGGTCCGTCGCGGCGGCCGACACGGCGACGGCGGCGGGCATCGCGCCCAGCTACAACGTGCTCGAGGGTTTCGAGGGCCCGCTCGACGCCGAGGGCCACCGTGGCGCCTCCGGCTGGCGGGCTGCGGGACTGCCCTGGCGGCAGTCGTGAGCGCACGGGACTGGCGGCCGGACACGGCCGCGGTCCGCGGCGGGCTGGCCCGCTCGTCGTTCGAGGAGACGGCCGAGGCCGTGTACCTCACCTCCGGCTACGTCTACGAGAACGCCGCGGCCGCCGAGGCCGCGTTCGCCGGTGACGTGGACCGCTACGTCTACTCCCGGTACGGCAACCCCACGGTCTCGGTGTTCACCGAACGGCTGCGACAGCTCGAGGGCGCCGAGGCCTGCTACGGCCTGGCCAGCGGGATGTCCGCGGTGTTCTACGCGCTCGCCGCGCTGCTGGGCGCGGGGGACCGGGTCGTCGCGGCCCGCAGCCTCTTCGGGTCCTGCTTCGTCGTCCTGGACGAGATCCTGCCCCGCTGGGGAGTGGAGACCGTGTTCGTCGACGGCGAGGACCTCGCGCAGTGGGAACGCGCCCTGGCCCCCGGCGCGCAGGCGGTGTTCTTCGAGACCCCGGCCAACCCCATGCAGACCCTCGTCGACGTCGAGGCCGTCGCGGAACTCGCGCACGCGGCCGGAGCGACCGTCGTCGTCGACAACGCGTTCGCCTCCCCGGTGGGGCAGCGCCCGCTGCGGTTCGGTGCCGATGTCGTCGTGTACTCGGCGACCAAGCACATCGACGGCCAGGGCCGGGTGATGGGCGGTGCCGTCCTGGGCACGCAGGAGTTCCTCGGCGGCCGGTTCCGGGAACTCACCCGGCACACCGGTCCCACGCTCAGCCCGTTCAACGCCTGGACCCTGGCCAAGGGTCTGGAGACCCTGAGCCTGCGGGTCCGGCACTCCGCGGCGAACGCGCTGCGGATCGCCGAGCACCTCGAACAGCAGTCAGGGGTCCGCTGGGTCCGGTACCCGTTGCTGGACAGCCACCCCCAGGTCGACCTCGCGCGCCGGCAGATGGACCTCGGCGGCACCGTCGTGACGTTCGAGCTCGACGCCCCGCAGGGTCGCGGCAAGGAGCGCGCGTTCGAGGTCCTCGACGCGCTGCAGGTCGTCGACATCTCCAACAACCTCGGTGACGCCAAGTCCCTGGCCACCCACCCGGCGACGACGACGCACCGCCGGCTCGGCCCGGACGGCCGCGCCGCCATCGGCCTGACCGACGGCGTCCTGCGCCTGTCCGTCGGCCTCGAGGACGTCGAGGACCTCCTCGAGGACCTCGACCACGCCCTCTCCCGCGCCACGCCGCGCGCCTGAACCCCCTTCCGAACGGAGCTCCACCCGTGACCAGGTCCGTCCCCGTCTCCCACGCCGGCAGCCTGCCGCGCACCCCCGAACTCATCGCCGCCAACGACGCGCGCTCGATCGCCGCCGACGGTTTCACCCTCGAGCGCACGCCCGAGTTCGACGCGCTGCTCACCGACGCCGTCGTCGACCTCGTGCGCCGCCAGCGCGACCTCGGCGTGACGATCGTCGGGGACGGCGAGTACGGCAAGGCGATGACGAGCGCCGTCGACTACGGCGCCTGGTGGTCGTACTCGTTCCAGCGCGTCGCCGGTCTGGAGGTGACGGGCGAGGACCTGTTCACGCAGCCGGTCGTGCGGTCCGAGCCCGGGAACGTCCGGCTGACGAGCTTCCCCGACCGCCGCGACTGGACGGTCTTCCGCGACGCCTACACCGACCCGACGTCCGGGATCTCCACGGGCAAGAACGCGACCGCGTTCCCGGCGACCACCGGGCCGCTGTCGTACACCGGCCAGGAGGCCATCGCCTCCGACATCGCCAACCTCAAGGCCGGTCTGGCCGCGGCCGGCCTGGAGGAGGGTTTCATCACCTCGCTGTCCCCGGGAAGCGGTGCGCGCATCTCCAACCGGTACTACGCCAGCGAGGAGGAGCACATCTGGGCGTGGGCCGACGTCATGCGCGAGGAGTACCGCGCCATCGTCGACGCCGGTCTCACCGTCCAGGTCGACGACCCCTCCATCGCCGAGAACTGGGACCAGATCAACCCCGAACCCTCCGTCGAGGACTACCGGGCGTTCACCCGGATCCGCGTCGAGGCGCTGAACCACGCGCTGCGCGGCCTGCCGCCGGAGCAGGTCCGGTTCCACCTGTGCTGGGGCAGCTGGCACGGCCCGCACACCACCGACGTCGAGTTCCGGCACATCGTCGACCTCATGCTGGAGATCGACGCCGGGTCGTACTCCTTCGAGGCCGCCAACGTGCGGCACGAGCACGAGTGGAAGGTCTGGCGCGACGTGGCGCTGCCCGCGGGCAAGAAGATCGTGCCGGGGATCGTCAGCCATGCGACGAACGTCGTGGAGCACCCCGAACTCGTCGCCGACCGGATCGAGCGGTTCGCCTCGGTCGTGGGCGCGGAGAACGTCGTCGCCTCCACCGACTGCGGTCTCGGCGGTCGCATCCACCCCCAGATCGCCGTGGCGAAGCTCGCGGCGCTGGGCGAGGGCGCCCGCATCGCCGGGTCCCGCCTGTTCCGGTGAACCGGGTGAGCCGGAGGTGAGCCCCACGAGCGGGCCGGCCGGGGACGCGGCCTGGGCCCTGTGGCAGGACTCGCCCTGGGGGCGGCTGCGCTACCACGTGGTGGCCCGCCTCCTGCGGTCCTGGACCGACGACCTCGGCGAGGGGTTGCGCGTCCTGGACGCCGGCGGGGGTGACGGTCGCGACGCGCTGCCCTTCGCCCTCGCCGGGCACGACGTGACCGTCCTGGACCGCTCGCCCGAGATGCTGGCGCTGGCCCGCGCGGCCGCGGCGGCCGCGGGTGTCGGGGACCGGGTGCACACGGTGGCGGCCGACCTAGAGGACCTCACCGCGCTGGCCGCGCTGACCCGCCACCGCGAGGGCGGGTCGGGGTCGTTCGACGTCGTCTTCTGCCACGACGTGCTGCAGCACAGGGCCTCCCACGCCCAGGTCCGGGCCGACGTCGCGACGCTCGTGTCGTCCGTCCGGCCCGGCGGGCTCGTCTCGCTGCTGGCGCCGAACCCGCCCGCCGACGTCGTGGCGACCGTCCTCGGTCAGGGTCCCGCGGCCGCGTGGGTGGCGCTGGACGCGGAACGGGCGAGCGACCCCGCCACCGGGCACACCGCTCTGCGCCTGTCGCCGGAGTTCGTCGAGGACGCTCTGGAGGACGCCGGCTGCGACGTCGTCGGCAGTGCCGGGGTCCTCGCGGTGACCGCTCTGCTGGAGGACGCCGAGCGGGTGGACGACCGGGTCGCCGCCGACCTCGAGGAGCTCGAGGTCGAACTCAGCGGACGCCCGTCGTTCGCCGGGACGGCGCGCTACTGGCTGCGCGCGGGCCGACGACGCTGACCGTCCCCAGCTGCAGGACGGCGCGGGCGACGCGGTCGTTGAGGCGGAAGAACCCGGCGTCCAGACCGGGCCGGGCGAACGCCGCCGCCCACCCGCCGCCCGCGACCCACGGGCCGACGGCGAACCGTCGCGGGTGGACCGTCCCGTCCGCGTGGACGAGCCGCTGCTCGGGGTCGACGACGAGCTTCCCGCCGGCGAGCTCGCGCAGTTCCCCGCGCCCGGTGAGGTGGCGCAGCAACGGGTCCGCGCTGGCGGTGACGCTCGCCTGCGGCAGCCGGGCGTCGACGAGCACGGTCGCGCTCACGGTGTCCGGGGAGTTCGCCGAGCGCGCCGTCCAGCACCCCCCGACCTCGTCGGGCGCGAACCGGACGTCCCCGCCGAGGAACCGGACGACCCCGGCGTCGGCCAGCGCCAGCAGTTCGGCGAGCCGCCGCGGGGGCGGGCCGGAGGCCACGTAGCTGAACAAGCCGTGCCACCAGCCGTCGACCTCGGCGACCGAGGCGTCGTCCAGCCGCCCCGCGTGGGCGAGCCCGGCGACGGTGACGTAGCCGGACAGCAGGGCGTGGAACACCGCCGCGTCCATGCTGAACCCCGGGTCCCCGCGGCGGGCGACGTCGTCGGCCACGTGCGCCCGGACCCGGTCGTGGACGGCGGAACCCGTCGGGGCGCGGAACCCGTCGAGCGGCCGGTCGAGCCGGTGCAGGTCGAACCGGTCCTGCACAGCGGGAACGGCCTGGGCCACGAGGGCGTCCAGGTCCGGGGACCCCCAGCCGGCGACGGCGAACCGGCGGTCGAACTCGGCCGCGTCCAGGGCGGTCCGCTCGGGGTGGGACCGGAACAGTTCCGCGTAGTGCGCCCCGGCGAGTTCCTTCGCCACGAGCGGCCAGACGTCCCGTCGCAGGTTGAGCCTCGAGTGCGACGGCAACGCCTCCTCGGTGAGGAACCGGGGCAGCACCGGTCGCTCCGTGAGCTGGTAGGTGATCTTCGAGCGGTAGGGGACCCCGCGGCGCGACCCCACGTGCAGCACCGGTTCCCGGCCGCTGGGGTGGTAGACGGGGCCGTCGGGGGTCTCCTCGAACCGGCCGCCCCGGCCCTGGGTCAGCAGGACGAGCAGGTCGACGAACGCCAGGCCCATGCCCGCGACGAGGACGTCCCGGCCCGGGGGCAGGGTCACCTCGTCCTCGGTCAGCCCGAGGTCGCTGGTGTAGCCGGGGGCGACGTACCCCAGGCCGTGCCGGTCGGCGAACTCCCGCGCCGCGACCTCACGGGGGCCGGGGACGACGTCGGGGTGGCCCTGGGCCAGGACGACCGCGTCCACGTCGAGGGTGGTGCCGTCCTCGAGGGCGACGTGCTGCCGGCCCGCGCCGTGCAGGGCGTCGCGCACGTCCAGCACGCGCGTGCGGTGGACCGTCAGCCGCACCCCCGCGGGCAGGCCGGCGACGACGCGGTCCCACGCCCAGCTCAGGTACCGGCTGCCGAGGGCGCGGGAGACGAACGTGCCCTCCTGCACGGCGAGGACCTCCCGGCGCAGGGCGTCCTGGCCCGCGCGGGCGAACTCCTGGGCGAGCTCGGCGCGGTGGGCGTCGAGCCAGGCGTACAGGGTGGGGCCCGTGCGGACGGGGCCCTCCAGCCGGGAGGAGGCGTCGGGCAGCACGGTGACGTCCGCGGCGCGGGAGTTCATCCAGAGCAGAGGGTGCTGGTCGGCCCGCCAGATGCGTCCGGCCCCCGCGGGGTGGGGGTCGACGACGTGCACGTCGACCTCCGCGCCGGACGCCGAGGCGTGGGCGGACAACCGGTCGAGCACACCGAGGGTGCGGGGACCGGCGCCGACGACGAGCAGGGTGAGGCTCACGGGGGCTCCTGAGGAGAGGCGGAGGGGGACTCCGGGGACATTCCTCAGCGACACGTGGCGGCGTGCGTGCGGCACAGATCGACGTGACGGCGGCGCACGAGCCGTCCGTTCGTCGTCCCCGCGATCCGCACGGCCCCAGCCTAGGCGAGTCCGCCGGTCCGGGCCCCTGCACGCTCCTCAGGGGGACCGTCAGGCGGCGGTGCGGCGGCTGCCGAGGACGAAGGTCTGGATCGCGGTGACGGCGGCGCCGCGGGCCCACTCGACGAACCCCGTCGGCTGCACCTCGAGGTCCAGCGGGCTCGCGTACCGGCTGCGGTGCTCCTGCAGACCCCGGTGCAGCGCGTCCTGGCCGACGACGGCGAGGCGGATGCCCTCGCCCGAGAGGATCACCTTCTCCGGCATGGTGAGGTTGCCGATGGCCGCCACGAGGACACCGAGGCCGTAGGCGGAGTCGTCGACGATCCGGCGGGCCAGCGGCTCGCCGGCGGCCGCGAGGTCGAGCACCTCCTCGTAGTGGACGGGGCGGCGCAGCGCGGCGGAGGCGCGCGACTCCACGGCCGCGACGGTCAGCAGCGCGTCGGCGCAGCCCTGGTGCCCGTCGGGGCACAGCGGTCCGCCGGGCAGCAGCGGGAAGTGCCCGAGCAGACCCACCCCCGCGTCGGGCCGGTCCAGCACCTCGTCGCGCACGACGAGGCCGTACCCGAGCCCCTCGCCGATGGTCACGACAGCGAAGTGGCGGCAGCGGCGCGCGGAACCGAACCACTGCTCCGCGCGCGTGAAGGACAGGAGGTCGTTGTCGACGACGACCGGCAGGCCCAGTTCGGCCTCCAGGTCGCGGCCGAGCGGGACGTCCTCCCAGCCCAGGAAGCTCGCGTTGAGGACGTGACCGCCCTCGCCCACGAGGCCACCGAGGGCCACGCCGACGGCGCGGACGTTGCCCGGCCCGACCAGGCCGTGCTCGGCCACCACGGCGCGCACCAGTCCGGCGACCGTCTCGCGGACGGCTTCGGGGGAGGAGTCGGGCAGGACGGCCTCGGCGGTGCCGAGGACGTTGGCGCGCAACGAGGTCAGCACCACGTGGACGGTGGTGGCCGTCAGCTTCACGCCCACGAAGAGGTGGGAGGTCTCGTCGACGTCCATGGGGCGGGTGGGCCGGCCGGTCACCGGGTCGGGGGCCTCGCCGATCTCCTGGAGCAGGCCGGAGTCCAGCAGCGGCCGGGACAGCCGGGTCAGGGTCCCGGCCGACAGGTCCAGCCGCCGGGCCAGCTCGCTGCGCGGCAGGGGCCCGTCCAGGAGCACTTCCAGCGCGATGCTGTGGGCCGTGCCCGTCAGGGGTGTCCAGGCCGCGGGCGCGGCGGGTGCGGGAGCGTCGATGGTCCGCCTCCTTCGTCGGAGCCAGATCGTACGCCTGGGAGTGTTGGTGCGGAACTCACTTTCGGAACTTCACCCGCTCCGACACCGTGACGTGCCCGTGATTGACGCCGTGGGAGTTTCAGCGTAGAACTCTCCCTGTCCACCACGCCGACGTGCCGACGGAGCCACCGTGACCCAGCACGACCCCACCCCCCTCGCCTCGACCGACGGCCCCGCGGCCGCCGGGTCCGGCGCCGTGGCGGGCCGGACCCTGCACCTGCGGGCCGCGGGTGTGAGCCTGGTCGTCGACGTCCCCACCACCTCCGTGCCGGTCGTCGTCCACTGGGGCGCCGACCTCGGCGACCTCTCCGAGCGCCAGCTCGACGACCTCGTGGCCTCGGGCCGGCCGGCCCGCTCCAACAACGACCTCGACGTGCCCCAGCCCGCGCGGCTGCTGCCGGAGACGTCCTGGGGCTGGAGCGGACGTCCCGGGCTGAGCGGTCACCGGGCCGGCGCCGCCTGGTCGACGCGCTTCGTCCCGACCGCCGTGCACGTGGAGACGGGGACGGGCGGGGGCGGGCGCCTGCAGGTCGACTGCGCCGACGGGACCGCCGGTCTGGGGCTGGTCCTCGAACTGGAACTCCTGCCCTCCGGCCTCCTGCGCCACCGTGCGACGGTGACGAACACCGGCGCCGACGGCTACGAGGTGGCCGACCTCGCCCTCAGCCTCCCGGTCCCCGTCGTGGCGACCGAGGTGTTCGACCTGGCGGGCCGGTGGGCCAAGGAACGCATCCCCCAGCGCCGTCCGCTCACCTTCGGGGCCCACGTGCGCGAGAACCGCCGGGGGCGCACCGGACCGGACGCCCCGCTCGTGCTCGCCGTCGGCACCGAGGGTTTCGGGTTCCGTCGGGGTGAGGTCTGGGCGCAGCACACCGCCTTCAGCGGGAACCACCGCTCGGTGGTCGAACGACTGAACAGCGGGACCACGACGCTGTCGGGCGGCGAACTGCTCCTGCCCGGCGAGGTGCTCCTGGCCGCCGGCGAGAGCTACCGCTCCCCGTGGGTGTTCGGGGCCTGGTCCGACGCCGGTCTGGACGGGATCGCGGCGCGCTTCCACGAGCACCTGCGCGCCCGCCCGCACCACCCGGGGTCACCGCGCCCGGTCGTCGTGAACACCTGGGAGGCCGTGTACTTCGACCTCGACCTCGACAAGCTGCTGGAACTGGCGCGGGCCGCCGCCGAGGTGGGCGCGGAACGGTACGTGCTGGACGACGGGTGGTTCCGCCACCGGCGCTCCGACGACGCGGGCCTGGGAGACTGGTACGTCGACGAAGGCGTCTGGCCGCAGGGGCTGCACCCCCTCGTCGACGGTGTCCGGGCGCTCGGCCTGCAGTTCGGGTTGTGGGTGGAACCGGAGATGGTCAACCCCGACTCCGACCTGGCCCGCGCTCACCCGGACTGGATCCTGCGCAGCGGGGACCGGCTGCCGCTGGAGTCCCGGCAGCAGCAGGTCCTGGACCTCGGGAACCCGGACGCCTACGCGTACGTGCTGGAACGTCTGGACGCGGTGCTGTCCGAGTACGAGATCTCCTACCTCAAGTGGGACCACAACCGTGACCTCGTCGAGGCGGGGTCGGGGCCGGTCCGGGCGCCGGGCGTGCACGCGCAGACCCTGGCGGTCTACAGGTTGTTCGACGAACTGCGCCGTCGCCACCCCGGCGTCGAGATCGAGTCCTGCTCCTCGGGTGGTCTGCGCGTCGACCTCGAGGTCCTCGAGCACACCGACCGGGTGTGGGCCAGCGACTGCATCGACCCGCTGGAGCGGCAGGACATCCAGCGCTGGACGCTGCAACTCCTCCCGCCCGAGCTCATCGGTTCGCACGTCGGGGCCTCGCCCTCGCACACGACCCACCGGTCGAGCGACCTGTCGTTCCGGGCGGGCACGGCGTTCTTCGCCTCGTTCGGCATCGAGACCGACCTCACGAGACTGTCCGCGGACGAGCGGGAGGAACTGGCCCGCTGGGTCACCCTCTACAAGGACGTCCGCGGTCTGCTGCACACCGGGACGCTCGTCCGTGCCGACGACGTCGACCCCTCGTTCCGCGTGCACGGGACGGTGGCGCCCGACGGTTCGGACGCGTTGTTCGCGGTCGTGCAGACGGGAACCCCCGACGGTTCCGTCCCCGGCCGGGTGCGCCTGCCCGGCCTGCTGCCCCAGGCGGAGTACGAGGTCACCGCGCAGGAGCCGGGGCACGACCCCGCCGTGCGCGGTGGACGGGACCTGCCGTGGCTCGCTTCGGGGGTGCGCCTCACCGGTCGCGCGCTCGAGGCGGCCGGGGTCGTCGCACCGGCGATGCAACCGCAGCAACTCCTGCTGCTGCGGGTGCGTCGTGCCTGATCCGCCCGCCCCCGCGGGTGTCCGAACCCTCTGCGCGGCAGTCCTCCTGACGCGCAGCGGGTGAGTTCCACCAGTTCCTCCGGGGGTTTCCCCGAACCGCTTGACAGTCGATGAACCCCCAGCACACGCTTGCAGGAACTGACCACCGTGATCACGGTCGGCAGCACTGCGCGCCGCGTCCCGGTCAGAACCGGACGCCGACGAAGGAGTCGCGATGAACCGCCCCGCCACCGAATCCGAGTACCTCGCCGGCCTCGTGCCCGCGTCCGCCGGCCGGCACGGCTTCAGCCGTCGGTCGATGCTGCGCGGCTCGCTCCTCGCCGCCGGGATCCCCGCCCTGCTCGCCGCCTGCGGCGACGGCGGTGGCTCCGGCAACGGCGGCGGCGGGGGAGGGGGCCAGGTCACCCTGGGCTCCAACTTCTCCGACGAGGTCCCCCTGAAGACCATGAAGGCCATGGTCGAGGACGCCCAGAAGAAGCAGGGCATCTCGATCAAGCTCAACACGGTCGACCACACGACCTTCCAGAACAACATCAACAACTACCTCCAGGGCAGCCCGGACGACGTCTTCTCCTGGTTCGCCGGGTACCGCATGCAGTTCTTCGCGGCGCAGGGCCTGGCCTCGGACATCTCCGACATCTGGGGCTCCATCGGTGCGAACTACACCGACGCCTTCAAGAAGGCCTCCACCGGCGAGGACGGCAAGCAGTACTTCGTCCCGACGACCTACGGCCCCTGGGCGGTCTTCTACCGCAAGTCGCTCTGGCAGGAGAAGGGGTACCAGGCCCCGAAGACCCTCGACGAGATGAAGACCCTCTCGACGCAGATGCAGAAGGACGGTCTCGTCCCGCTCGCCTTCGCCGACAAGGAGGGCTGGCCGGCGATGGGCACCTTCGACCAGCTCAACATGCGCATCAACGGGTACCAGTTCCACGTCGACCTCATGGCCGGCAAGGAGGCCTGGACCGACCAGAAGGTCAAGACGGTCTTCGACACCTGGAAGGGCCTCCTGCCGTTCCACCAGAGCGACTCCCTCGGCCGCACCTGGCAGGAGGCGGCCACCGGTGTCGTCAACAAGACGTCCGGCATGATGGTCATCGGCTCCTTCATCGGCCAGCAGTTCGAGGAGGCCGACCAGTCCGACATCGACTTCTTCAACTTCCCCGAGGTCGACTCGGCCATCGGCGCCGACGCGGTCGAGGCCCCCATCGACGGCTTCATGATGTCCAAGCGCCCCCGCAACGAGGACGGCGCCAAGAAGCTGCTGGAGTACTTCGGCTCGCCGGACGACGGCGTCGTCCAGACGACCAACGACCCCTCGGGCATCGCGGCGAACACCAAGTCCGACCAGTCGCACTACACCGAGCTGCAGAAGAAGTGCGCCGAGTTCGTCGCGAGCGCCAAGTCCATCTCGCAGTTCATGGACCGCGACACCCGTCCCGACTTCGCCTCGACGGTCATGATCCCCTCGCTGCAGTCGTTCATCCAGAACCCGAACGACATCGACGGGCTCTGCACCCAGATCGAGAACCAGAAGAAGAGCATCTTCACCTCCTGAAGGAGCGCCCGTGTCGTTCGACCCGCCGCTCGTGGCCCCGCAGACGGCGCACTCCGCGCCGTCCGCGGGTTCCCACAAGGGCACCGGCAAGAAGCAACGCGTCCGTCGGCTGACCGGCCGCGACCGTGTGGCCGTCATCCTCATGGTCGCCGTCCCGACCCTCGTGGTCGTCGGCCTCATCTGGCTGCCGGCCATCGCGTCCGTCCTGCTGTCGTTCACGAACTGGAACGGCGTCGGATCGCTGGCGGACGTGAAGGTCATCGGTGTGGAGAACTACACCAACGTCTTCACGAACTACCCGCCCTTCAAGCCGGCCGTCGAGCACAACCTGCTCTGGCTCGTCGTGATGTTCGTGGTGGCGACACCGCTCGGCATCCTCTTCGCGGTCCTCATCGACAAGGAGCTCAAGGGCAGCCGGTTCTACCAGACCGCGCTGTACCTGCCGGTCGTCCTGTCGCTGGCCCTCGTCGGCTTCATCTGGCAGCTCATGTACTCCCGCGACCAGGGCCTCATCAACGCGGTCCTGGGCACCCAGGTCGACTTCTACGGCGACCCGCGGTGGAACATCTGGGCGGCGCTGTTCGCGACCTGCTGGAAGCAGGTCGGGTACGTCATGCTGCTGTACTTGGCCGGCCTCAAGGGCGTGGACGCCTCCCTCAAGGAGGCGGCCCAGATGGACGGCGCCAACCAGGTGCAGACGTTCTTCCGGATCGTCTTCCCGGTCATGCGCCCCATCAACATCATCGTCCTGGTCATCACGGTCATCGAGTCGCTGCGCGCCTTCGACCTGGTCTGGGTCATCAACCAGGGTCGCAACGGCCTCGAGCTCATCGCGACCCTGGTGACCGCGAACATCGTGGGTGAGGCCAGTCGCATCGGCTTCGGGTCCGCCCTGGCGACGATCATGCTGGTGATCTCGCTGGTGTTCATCAGCATCTACCTGTGGGTCGTCATGCGGGAGGACGAACGATGAGCACGAGCACCATCGGGGGGGTCGGGGGCCGCACGGCCTCCGGCGCTCCGAAGGCGGAGCGGCACACGCCGCCCGCGCGGATCGTCCTGTACGTCTTCCTCATCGGGGCGTCGGTGCTGTGGCTCTTCCCGCTGCTGTGGGCGGTGTTCAACTCCTTCCGCGACTACGGGTACACCCAGGCCAACGGGTACGCGTCCTTCGGCGGGTTCACGTTCAAGAACTACGTCAACGCCTGGGAGCAGGGCGACTTCGGCCGCCACTTCCTCAACTCGGTGATCATCACGGTGCCGTCGGTGGTCCTGGCGCTGCTGCTGGCCTCGATGGTCGCCTTCGTGGTGGCCCGGTTCAACTTCAAGTTCAACCTGGCGCTGCTGGGCCTGTTCACGGCGGCCAACCTGCTGCCCCCGCAGGCCCTGCTCATCCCGCTGTACCGCCTCTTCCGCTCCATCGAGGTGCCCTACTGGTTCAGCTACTCCGGGACGCTGCTCGACAGCTACTGGGCGTTGATCATCGTCAACACGGCCTTCCAGACCGGCTTCTGCGCCTTCGTCCTCAGCAACTACATGAAGACGCTGCCGTACGAGCTGTACGAGGCCGCCCAGGTCGACGGCCTGAGCGTCTTCAAGCAGTACTGGAAGATCACGCTGCCGCTGTGCCGGCCGGCCCTGGCCGCGCTCGCGGTGCTCGAGATCACCTGGATCTACAACGAGTTCTTCTGGGCGACCGTCCTGCTGCAGTCGGGGGACAAGTTCCCCATCACGAGCTCGCTGAACAACCTCAAGGGCCAGTTCTTCACCGACTACAACCTGCTGTCCGCCGGCTCGGTGCTCGTCGCCCTCCCGGTGCTCGTCGTGTTCTTCGCACTGCAGAAGCAGTTCGTCTCCGGTCTGACGCTGGGAGCCACCAAGGGATGAACCACTGGTTCGAGGACTTCACGCCCGCGCGGGGTGCCCTCCCCGCGCGGGCGTGGGTGCGTTCGGACGCACCCACGCTGTCGCTCAACGGGGGCTGGCGCTTCCGCTACGCCGAGCACGCCGACACCCCGGCCGACCTCGCGGACCCCGCGCTGGACGACGGCGCCTGGGACCGCATCGAGGTGCCGGGGCACTGGCAGCTCCAGGGCTGGGGCGCCCCCGCCTACACCAACATCACGTACCCGTTCCCGGTCGAACCTCCTTTCGTCCCGGACGAGAACCCCACGGGCGACCACCGTCGCCGGTTCGCGCTGCCGGCCGGCTTCCTGTCCGACGGCGCCCGGGCCGTGCTGCGCTTCGAGGGCGTCGACTCCGCCTTCACCGCCTGGGTCGACGGCACCGAGGTCGGACGGTCGGTCGGGTCCCGACTCCCCGTCGAGTTCGACGTGACCGACGCGCTGCAGGCCGGCGGGGCCGAGCACGTGCTCGCGGTCCGGGTGCACCAGTGGTCGGTCGCGAGCTACCTCGAGGACCAGGACATGTGGTGGCTCTCGGGGATCTTCCGCGACGTCACGCTCCTGTCCCGTCCCGCGGGCGCCGTGGAGGACGTGTTCGTCCACGCCGGCTACGACCACGCGACGGGGACCGGTTCCCTGCGCGTGGACACGCCGTCGGCCGCCCGGCTGCTCGTCCCCGAACTGGGTGTCGACGTGCCGTGCGGTGAGGACGTCGAGGTTCCCGGCGTCGAGCCGTGGTCGGCGGAGGTGCCGCGCCTGTACGACGCCGAGGTGGTCAGCGGCGGCGAGCACGTGCGCCTGCGCGTCGGCTTCCGGACCGTCGCGATCGTTGACGGCGTGTTCACCGTCAACGGCGTCCCCGTCAAGCTGCGCGGTGTGAACCGGCACGAGGTGTCGGCCGACCGCGGTCGCGCGGTGACCGACGAGGAGATGCTGGCCGACGTGCTGCTCATGAAGCGGCACAACGTCAACGCCGTCCGCACCAGCCACTACCCGCCGCACCCCCGCTTCCTCGACCTGTGCGACGAGCACGGGTTGTGGGTCGTGGACGAGTGCGACCTGGAGACGCACGGGTTCTGGCTGCTGGACTGGCGGGGCAACCCCTCGGACGACCCGCGCTGGCGCGAGGCCTACCTGGACCGGATGCGCCGCACCGTCGAACGGGACAAGAACCACCCGAGCGTGGTCCTGTGGTCCCTCGGCAACGAGAGCGGCACGGGGCAGAACCTCGCCGCCATGACCGCGTGGGTCAAGGAGCGGGACTCCTCCCGCCCCGTCCACTACGAGCACGACTGGGCCGTCCCGTACGCCGACGTCTACTCGCGGATGTACGCCAGCCACGCCGAGGTCGAGGCGATCGCCGGCCGCACCGAGGAACCCCTGGAGGACGCCGAGGCCGACGCGCGGCGCCGGGCCATGCCGTTCGTGCAGTGCGAGTACGCCCACGCCATGGGCAACGGCCCGGGCGGGCTCGTGGAGTACCAGGACCTCTTCGAGTCCTCCGAGCGCTGCATGGGTGGGTTCGTCTGGGAGTGGATCGACCACGGTCTGCGCCAGAGCGGTCCGGACGGGGTCGAGCGCTTCGCCTACGGCGGCGACTTCGGCGAACCCGTGCACGACGGCGCCTTCGTGGCCGACGGACTCGTGTTCCCCGACCGCACGCCGTCGCCGGGTCTGCTCGACTACGCGGCCGTCATCGCCCAGGTGCGCCTGCGGCCGGAGACGACCCCTTCCGGGGACCTGCTGCGGCTGACCAACCACTTCGACGTCGTCGACCTCGGCCACGTCGACCTGCGCTGGTCGGTCGAGGACGACGGTGTCGAGGTGGCCTCCGGCACCCTGCCCACCCCCGACCTCGCCCCGCGCGCGACGACGCTGCTCGACGTGCCCGACGAGGTCGCCGCGCTCAGTGCCGCCGCGGGGGAGCGGTGGTTCACCGTCACCGCCCACCTGGGCGAGGCGACGTCCTGGGCCGAGGCCGGGCACGAACTGGGCCGCGGTCAGGTGCAGCTCGACCCCGGTGCCGGCCGGGAGCCGGCGGCCGCAGGGTCCCCGGAACGCCGCGGGCCCGACCTGCTCGTCGGATCCGCCGTCCTGGACGGCCGGACCGGCCGGTTGCAGCAGGTCGGCTCCGTGCCGGTGCAGGTCGCGGAACTCTCGCTCTGGCGGGCGCCGACGGACAACGACCGCGGCGACTTCGGCGAACCCCTGGCCCCGACGTGGCGTTCGCTGGGGCTGCAACGGCTCCGGCACCGCACAGGCCTCGTGGAACTCGCGGGCACGGCGGTCGTCGTCGCCGGGCGCAGCGCCCCGGCGGGCACGGACACCGGGTTCGCCACGACGTGGCGCTGGACGCCGCTGGCCGGCGGGGCAGTGCACCTGCAGGTCGACGTGGCGCCCGAGCTGCCGGGCGGTCTCGACGTCCCGCTGCCACGCGTCGGTGTCCGCCTCGCGGTGCCGCGCGAACTGCGGCACCTGGCCTGGTTCGGCCGGGGGCCGGGGGAGGCCTACCCCGACACGGGGTCGGCGACGTGGACGAGCCGGTTCGCGTCCACGGTCGAGGGCCTGCAGACGCCGTACGTGCGTCCGCAGGAGAACGGGCAGCGGGCCGGCGTCCGCTGGGCCGAGCTCACCGACTCCTCCGGGCGCGGGCTGCGGGTCAGCAGCAGCACGCCGTTCGGGGTGACGGTCCGGCCGTGGAGCACCGAGGCGCTCGACGCCGCGACGCACACGACGGCCCTGCACGACGAGGGACGGATCTGGCTGCACCTCGACCACGCCCAGCAGGGCATCGGGTCGGGGTCCTGCGGTCCCGGCGCGCTCCCGCAGTACCGGCTCGAAGCCGGGCCCGTGAGCTTCGGGTTCGTGCTCGAACCCCTCGGCTGACGGACCAGGGGGTCGGGACGGGCGGTCCGGACGGACGTCAGCGGCGCGAGCCGAGGACGAACGTCCGGATCGCCGTCACCGCCGCACCACGGGCCCACTCGGCGAAACCCGTGAGCTGCACGTCCACGGGCAGGGCGTCCGCGAGGGGGTTGCGGCCCGCGCGCATGCCCGCGTCGAGCGCGGCCCGCCCGACCTCGGCCAGGCGCGCGTTCTCGCCCGAGACGACGATGCGCTCGGGCATCGTGAAGTTCCCCACCGCCGCGAGCAGGGTTCCCAGCGCCCGCGCGGCGTCGTCGACCACCCTGCGCGCCAGGGGTTCCCCCCGCTCCGCCAGGTCGAGCACCTCCTCGACCGTGACGGCCCGGCGCAACGCCAGACCGGCGCGCGTCGTCACCGCCGCCGTCGACAGGACGGCCTCCGCGCACCCGACGTGCCCGTCGGGGCACAGCGGTCCGTGCGGGTCGAGCGGGTGGTGCCCCAGCAGCCCGACGCCGGAGTCGGGCCGGTCGACCACCCGGTCGTGCACGACGAGGCCGTACCCGATCCCCATCCCCACCACGACGACGGCGAAGTGGCCGCAACGGCGGGCCGACCCGAACCACTGCTCGGCCCGGGTGAGGGACAGGACGTCGTTGTCGACGACCACGGGGACGCCGAGCAGGTCCTCGAGCGGCCCTCCGAAGGGCACGTCCTCCCAGCCCAGGTAGCGCGCGCTGTCCACGACGCCGTCGGCGCCCACCTTGCCCCCGAGGCCGACGCCCACCGCCCGCACCGGCCGGGGGTCCAGGGCGTCCAGCTCGCCGACGAGCGCCGCGACCGTCCTGGTGACGTGACCGGGGGAGCGGTCCGTGAGGGGGACCTCCCTGGCGGCGACGACGTCCGCCCGCAGGGTCGTCAAGACGGCGTGGGCGGCGTCGGCCGTCAGCTTGACCCCGACGAAGGCGTCGTTGGCGTCGTCGACGTCGAGCGGTCGGGTGAGGCGCCCGGACGCCGGGTCGCAGACCCCACGGGTCTCGACGAGCAGCCCGGAGTCCAGCAAGGGTTTCGACAGCCGGGTCAGGCTGCCGGCCGACAGGTCGAGCCGGCGCGCGAGCTCGCTGCGCGGCAGGGGGCCGTCGAGCAGCACCTCGACCGCGATGCTGTGCGCCGCACCGGTCAGCGGGGTCCAGGTCGACCGCTGGGCGGACCGCTGCGTCGACCTGCGTACGGACGTCGAGTCCAGGCTCACGCACGACCTCCTCGCCGGCGACGACCTCGTCGCTCTCTGCTCGGGCACCGTAGCCGACTTCCGGCCCGGAAGTCGGGAATCGGCGGGACGACGTGTCTCAGCGAGATCACGATCCGGGACCCGGCTCCGTGAGCCCGTTGACGGGTGGCTGTGTATTGCCGTAGAACTCAGGGCACACGAGGAGCCCGGCCCACGACGACGTGACCACGGAGATCAAGTGCACCCCACCCATTCCGCTTCCGCCCACCACCGGAAGGTCTGAGCCATGGCGCTCACGAGCAGGAACGCCCGCACGGGGAGCGTGCCGCTCTCCGGTCAAGGGCTGCGTCCCGACGTCAACGGCTCGCGCCGCGAACGGCTCACGGCCCTCGCCTTCATCGCGCCGGCGCTGCTGGGCTTCACGGTCTTCTACCTCTGGCCCACGCTGCGCGGGCTGTACTTCAGCTTCACCGAGTTCGACTTCTTCAGCCCGCCGCGCTGGGTCGGGCTGGACAACTACACGTCGATGTTCTCGGACGCCATCTTCTGGAACGCCATGAAGGTGACGGTGCAGTACGTCGTCATCAACATCGGCACGCAGACGGTGCTCGCGCTCCTGCTGGCCGTCCTGCTGCACCGGCTCACCCGCTCGATCTTCGTCCGCAGCGTCGTGCTGCTGCCGTACCTCATCTCCAACGTCGTCGTCGCCCTCGTCTTCTACTGGATGCTCGACGCGCAGATCGGCATCACGAACCAGGTGCTGGGGTGGATCGGCCTGGACGCGATCCCCTTCTTCGGCGACCAGAACTGGGCCATCCCGACGATCGCCTTCATCAACACCTGGCGGCACCTGGGGTACACCGCGCTGCTGCTCTTCGCCGGGATGCTCATGATCCCCGGGGACGTCTACGAGGCCGGCCGGGTGGACGGCGCCTCGGAGTGGAAGATGTTCTGGCGCATCACGTTGCCGCTCCTGCGGCCGATCCTCGCCCTCGTCCTGGTCATCACCGTCATCGGCTCGTTCCAGGCGTTCGACACCGTGGCGGTCACCACGGCGGGCGGGCCTGGGGACGCGACGCGCGTCATCCAGTACTACATCTTCGACCTCGCCTTCCAGCGCTACCAGTACGGGTACGCCTCGGCCGTCTCGGTCGTCCTCTTCCTCATCCTCGCCGCCGTCGCCTTCGTCCAGCTGAAGCTGATGCGCGCCGACGAGTCCGACGTCGCCTGAGCGACCCCGACCCAGGAGAACACGATGGCCACCACCGCCACCACGTTCGACGAGGCCGTCGCGGTCTCGAAGCCCACCGGAGGAGCACGACGGGGCCGGCCGGGACTCGGCCGGGTCCTGGCCTGGACCGCCCTCGGCCTCATCATGGCCGTGACCCTCTTCCCCTTCTACTGGATGCTGCGGACCGCCTTCTCCAACGGCGCGTTCCTGGCCACCGAGCCCTCCAACCTGCTCCCCGTGGAATCCACGTGGGGCGCCTTCCAGCGCGTCCTGGGGCTCGCCACGACCGAGGAGGCGCAGGCGCAGGCCGGGTCCGGTGCGTCCGTGAGCATCATCCGCGCGCTGCTGAACTCGGTCCTCGTCGCCTCGCTCATCACCGCCGGGCAGGTCTTCTTCGGCGCGATGGCCGCCTACGCCTTCTCCCGCCTGCGGTGGCCCGGGCGCAACACGGTGTTCTTCGTCTTCCTCACCGCGCTCATGGTGCCGCCGATCTTCACCCAGCTGCCGAACTTCCTGCTGATGCGCGACCTGGGGCTGCTGAGCTCCTACGCGGCGATCGTCCTGCCGTTCTTCTTCATGACGCCGTTCGCGATCTTCTTCCTGCGGCAGTTCTTCCTCGGCATCCCCCGCGAGGTCGAGGAGGCCGCCCGCCTCGACGGAGCCGGGGCCGTGGCGCGGTTCTTCCGGGTCATCCTGCCGATGGCGTCGGGACCGCTCATCACGCTGACGATCCTGCAGTACGTGCAGGCCTGGGGTGAGTACCTCTGGCCGCTGCTGGTCGCCTCCGACCGCGACCACCGGGTCCTGACGGTCGCCCTGGGCGTCTTCCGGTCGCAGACCCCGCAGGGGGCGCCGGACTGGGCGGGCCTCATGGCCGCGACCCTCCTCGCCGCGCTGCCCGTCGTCATCCTGTTCGCGGTCTTCAGCCGCAAGATCGTGAACTCCATCGGTTTCTCCGGGATCAAGTGAGGTCGGCTGTGAAGCTCTCCAGAAGACTGCGTACCGCCGTGGCCGCCGCCGGCACCGCCGCGATGCTCTCCGCGTGCGGCACCTACGGCGTCGACCCCGGCGCCGACGGCGAGACCGGGACCGTCACGTACTGGCTCTGGGAGTCGGCGCAGCTGCCGGCCTACCAGCAGTGCGCCAACGCCTTCCAGGCGCAGAACCCCGAGATCGACATCCAGATCGAGCAGTTCGGCTGGGACGACTACTGGAACAAGCTCTTCACGGGCTTCGTCGCCAACTCGGCCCCCGACGTCTTCGCCGACCACACCCAGCGCTACGGCGAGTTCGCGCAGCGCGGGCTCATCGTCCCCATCGACGAGCAGGTCCAGGAGGCCGGCATCGACCTCGACGCCTACGTCGAGGGGACGACCGACCTGTGGATCGGACCGGACGGCAAGCGCTACGGCCTGCCCAAGGACTTCGACACCATCGGCCTGTTCTACAACGAGGGCATGACGACCGAGGCGGGCATCTCGGCCGAGGACATGAAGAACCTCACGTGGAACCCGCAGGACGGCGGCACCTACGAGCAGACGATCGCCCACCTGACCGTCGACCAGAACGGCGTCCGCGGCGACGAGCCCGGCTTCGACAAGTCCAAGGTCAAGACCTACGGCCTCGGCCTGGGGTCGTCGGGAGCCCCGTTCGGCCAGGTCGAGTGGAGCTACCTGGCGAAGACCACCGGGTGGACCTACGGCGACCAGGAGATGTGGGGCACGACGTTCAACTACGACGACCCGCGGTTCCAGGAGACCTACGCCTGGTGGCGCGGCCTCATCGAGAAGGGCTACATGCCGCCGCTGGCCTTCACCGAGGGCGGGTCGGCCGACCAGCAGATGCAGGCGGGCCGCTACGCCATCGTCAGCGAGGGCTCGTGGCAGACCGCCAACTACGGCAACCTCGAGGGCGTCGACCTCGCGCTGGCCCCCACGCCCATCGGGCCGTCGGGGAAGCGGGCCGCCATGCAGAACTCCCTGGCCGACTCGATCTCGACGTCGTCGAAGGTCAAGGGGGCGGCGTGGAAGTGGGTGCAGTACCTCGCCTCGGAGGAGTGCCAGTCCGAGGTGGCCAAGGCCGGGGTCGTCATGCCGGCCATCGCGAGCACCGTCGAGACGTCGAAGGAGTCCCTGGGCAAGACCGGGTTCGACGTCAGCGCCTTCACCGACCAGGTCGAGCAGGGCACCACGTTCCCGTACCCGGCCGTCCTCAACGGGGCGGAGTTCCAGAGCATCATGGCCTCCGCCATGGACAACGTCATGGCGTTCAACGCCGACGTCGACACGCTCACCGCGGCGAACGACAAGGTGAACGCGCTCTTCACGACCTCCGAGGAGTGACGGGAGGAGTGACGGCCCGGGTGGCGCGGTAGGCGCCGGGGGAGCAGCCGCAGGCCTTCGAGAAGTGGGCGTAGAGGCTGCTCCCCGACCCGAACCCGGCGGCGTGCGCGACGGCCGCCGTCGTCAGCGTCGTCGTGAGCAGGAGGCGCTGCGCCTCGGCGATCCGGTGCCGCAGCAACTGCTCGCCGAGGGTCACCCCCACCGCGGAGCGGAAGAGCGTCGTCGCGTAGTTCGGGTTGAGGTTCGCCGCGCGGGCGATGTCCGCCGTGGAGATGTCGGACCGGAAGTTCTCGGCCGTGAAGCGCGCCATCCGGGCCACGGGTCGCAGGTCGGTGCGGGATCCGGGGAGGGCGTCCGCGGCGGCTCCGGCCGAACTCTCGGCTGCCAGGATCCTCAGCAGCAGGGCCTGGCCCTCCAGCAGCACCGTCCCCGTGCTCCGGCTGCTGGACACGTCGCGTTGCCACGTCCCGAACTGGGCGACGACGTGCTCCCCGACGGCGGCCGTCGGCACGACGACGACGCCGTGAGAGACGATCCGCGCCACGGCGCCCTCGGGCAGCGTCCAGCCCAGCACGGTGCTCAGCGGCAGGTGGATCCAGCAGATGTCGCTGTCGCGCGGCTCCTCCGGCGGGACGAGGCGGTGGGGGACGGCCGCCCAGAACAGGGCGGTGTGCCCCTCCGGGACGGTGACCCGACGGCCTCCGAGCAGGTACTCCAGCGACCCCCGCACCGTCACGTTGACCTCCACGTCGTCGTGGCGGTGGAACTCGCGCATGGGGGGAGCGGAGCCGCGGTGCACCCACAGGGCCGGTTCCTCGACGTCCACCCGCCTCACGGTACCTGAGGATCCTGGAACTTCTCGCGGGCCAGGAGGAGGCTCGGCGCGCCGTTGCGCACCTAGCCTGGAGGCATGACGCAGAGCCCCAAGATCACCATCATCGGCGCCGGTGGTTTCGTCTTCCCGTTCCGCCTCATCGGCGACATCCTCAGCTTCCCGGCCCTGCAGTCGGCCCGGTTGTGCCTCATGGACGTCCGGGAGGACAAGCTCGGCCCCGTGGCCGACGCCGCCCGCAAGCTCGTGGCCCACCACGGGTTCGACGCGCAGGTCGAGGAGACGACCGACCGGCGGGCGGCCCTCGACGGGGCCGACTTCGTCATCATCACGTTCCAGGTCGGCGGGGTGGAGGCGTACAAGGACGATGTCCTCATCCCGCGCAAGTACGGGATCGACCAGACCGTCGGCGACACGCTCGGCCCCGGTGGTGTCTTCCGCTTCCTGCGCTCCGTCCCCGCCTACGAGGCCATCGCCGCCGACGCCCTCGAGGTGTGCCCCGGTGCGGTGTTCATCAACTACGCCAACCCGATGGCGATGGCGACGGCCTTCCTCAACGCCAAGGGCCTGAAGACCGTCGGCCTGTGCCACAGCGTGCAGGGCACGACCCGCATGCTCGCCCGCACGCTCGACGTCCCCTACGACGAGGTGAACTACCTGTCGGCGGGCATCAACCACCAGGCGTGGATCCTGAGGTTCCGTCGCGGTCAGGAGGACCTGTACCCCCGGCTGCGCCAGGTCATGAACGAGAAGCACGTCGCGGGCCGGGGCGCGCAGGAGCTGGCCGGCGACGACGGGGACCACAGCGAGGCGGCCCAGGCGGCCAGCACCTACGAGGGCGGCAACGAGCAGGTCCGCACGACGCTGATGAACGCGTTCGGCTACTTCGAGACCGAGTCCAGCCACCACGCCTCGGAGTACCTGCCGTACTTCCGCAAGACCCCCGAGATGGTCGAGCACTACATCCCGCAGCGGTGGGACTACTACGAGATCTGCGTCGGGCACGACGACCAGGGCGACATCGACACCCAGCTCGCCAAGCTCAAGGAGCACCTCGCCCCGAGCGTGGAGTACGGCGCCTCGATCGTGAACTCCGTCGTGACGGGTGTCCCGAGCGTCGTGTACGGCAACGTGCCCAACGCCCCCGGCGTCATCTCGAACCTGCCGGCCGACGCCTGCGTCGAGGTGCCGTGCCTCGTCGACGAGAACGGCGTCCAGCCCACGTCGATCGGGGAGCTGCCGCTGCAGCTCGCCGCGCTGAACCGGACGAACGTCAACGTCCAGACGCTCGCGGTGCAGGCCGCGCTGACGGGGAACCGGGAGAACGTGTTCCACGCCGTGGCGGTCGACCCGCTGACCGCGGCGCTGCTCACCCTGGAGCAGGCTCGGGAGATGACCGAGGAACTCCTCACCGCGCACGCCGAGCGGCTGCCGGAGGCCCTGCGCGCATGACCAGACCCCCGATGGGCTGGAACAGCTGGGACTGCTACGGAACCACCGTGACCGAGGAGGAGGTCCTCGCCAACGCCCGGTTCATGGCCGAGCACCTCCTGCCCTTCGGCTGGGACACCGTCGTCGTCGACATCGACTGGTCCGACCCGACGGCGAAGTCGCACGGGTACAACGCCGGCGCCCCGCTGTGCCTGGACGCCGCGGGCCGGCTCGTGCCGGACCCCGGCCGCTTCCCCAGCGCGGCCGGGGGAGCGGGGTTCGGGCCGCTCGCGGCGCAGGTCCACGAGCTCGGGCTGAGGTTCGGGATCCACGTCATGCGCGGGATCCCGCGTCTCGCGGTCGACGAGACGACCCCCTTCGTCGACCGTACGAACGTCTGCGAGTGGAACCCCGACATGCTGGGGCTGGACCACTCCCACCCCGGCGCGCAGGCGTACTACGACTCCGTGCTGGAGCTCTACGCCTCCTGGGGCGTCGACTTCGTCAAGGTCGACGACATGCTGTGGCCGTACCAGGCCGCCGACGTCGAGGCCTTCGCCCGGGCCGTGCGCCGCTGCGGGCGGGAGATCGCGGTCAGCCTGTCGCCCGGGCGCGACCTGTCGCTGTCCCGGCTCCCGCACCTGCGTGAGCACGCGACGATGTGGCGCATCTGCGACGACCTGTGGGACCGGTGGGAGGACGTGGAGGCGAACGTCTCCCGGTTCGCCCGCTGGGCCCCGCACGCCGGACCGGACGGCTGGCCCGACGGGGACATGCTCCCGCTCGGGCGCATCGGGTTGCGGGCCGAACGCGGCGAACCCCGCGACGACCGCCTGACACGGGCGGAGCGCCGGACGTTGTTCACCCTGTGGGTCGTGGCGCGGTCACCGTTGATGATCGGCGGCGACCTGCCGTCGTCCGATCCCGCGACGGTCGCGCTCTTCCAGAACGCCGACGTGCTCGCCGTCCTGGAGGCGACGGGGAACCGTGAGGTGTTCCGCGAGGACCCGCTCGTCCTGTGGAGCGCGCAGGGCCCGGGCGGGGTCGGCTACGTGGCCGCCTTCAACCTCGGCGCCGAACCCCTCGACGTCGCCCTCGACAGCCAGGACGTCGACCTGCCCGCCCACCTCGGGACGGTGCACGACGTGTGGTCGGGCGAGGTCGTCCCGACGGTCGCCGTCACGGCCCAGGAGGACGCCACCCGCGGGGTCGCCCCCGGCAGCACCGCCGTCCCGGTCCGCCTCGAACCCCACGGCTGCGTCCTCCTCCGCCACACCCCGTAGCCACCCGTCACAGTCCCGCGTGGAAAACACACTTTCCGCCCTCGGAACACGTGTTCTGAGGGCGGAAAGAGTGTTTTCCCCGCGGGCACGGGGACCGGCGTGGGGGGGTGGGGGCGGGGAAGGTCAGGAGGTGAGGGCGCGCCAGGCGGTGCGGCGGCGGTGCTGCTCGTCGGGGTCGGTGACGGGGGCGGCGGCCACGAGGCGCTGCGTGTAGGGGTGCAGCGGGCGGGTGAGGACCGCGTCGGCGGGCCCCTCCTCCACGAGCCGGCCGCGGTGCAGGACCGCGATGCGGTCGGCGACCTGCCCGACGACGGCGAGGTCGTGGGTGATGAACAGACTCGCGAAGCCGAACCGCGCCCGCAGGTCGGCCAGCAGGTCCAGGACCCGCGCCTGCACGGACACGTCGAGCGCGCTCGTGGGTTCGTCGGCGATGAGCAGGTCCGGCCCGAGGGCGATCGCGCGGGCGATGGCGACGCGCTGGCGCTGACCGCCGGACAGTTCGTGCGGGAACCGCTCGCCGCTGCCCGCGGGCAGGGCGACGGCGTCGAGCAGCCCGGCCACCCGTTCCCGCACCTCGCGCGGGTCGTCGGAGGTGTGCAGCAGCAGGGGTTCGGCGACCGAGTCGGCGACGCTGGAGCGCGGGTCCAGCGAGGAGTAGGGGTTCTGGAAGACGACCCCGACCCGGGCCCGCACGGCGCGCAGCTCCCGGCCCCGCAGCGTCGTCGGGTCGACGCCGCCGATGCGGACGGACCCGGCCGTCGGGCGCACGAGTCCGTTGACGACACCCGCGAGCGTGCTCTTGCCCGAGCCGGACTCGCCCACGAGCCCCAGGACCTCACCGGCGCCGATGCGCAGGTCGACCTCGTCGAGGGCGCGCAGTCCGCCGCCGCGCCAGCGTCCGCCGTACGTCACCGAAACCCCCCGCACGTCGAGCACCGGGTCGGCCGCCCCGGGCGCCGGCGCGAGACCGGGTAGGGAACCGCGGGCCGGGTCGTCGGGGACGGCGCGGTGGGCGTTCCCCACGGCCCCCACGTCCGCACTCGCACCCAGGTCGGCGGCCGGCAACTGCGGCACGGCGGCGAGGAGCTCCCGCGTGTACTCCGCCCGCGGCGCGCGGAGCACCTCGCGGACGGTCCCCGTCTCCACGACCTCGCCGTGGCGCAGGACGACGACGCGGTCGGCCAGGTCGGCGACCACGCCCATGTCGTGCGTGATGAGGACCACCGACGTGCCCCGCCGCACGGTGAGGTCGCGCAACAGGTCGAGGACGTCGGCCTGCACGGTGACGTCGAGGGCCGTCGTCGGCTCGTCGGCGACCACGCCGGCGGGTTCGTCCGCCAGGGCCATCGCGATGACGACGCGCTGCAGCTGGCCGCCGGACAGCTGGTGCGGGTAGGCGCGCAGCCGGGAGGCGGGGTCGGGCACACGGACGGTCTCCAGCAGGTCCAGCGCCCGGGTCCGGGCCGCCGCCCGGCTCGTGCCGGGACGGTGGACGCGGACGGCCTCGGTGAGCTGGTCGCCGATCGTCAGGACCGGGTTCAGCGTGCTGCCCGGGTCCTGGAACACCATCGAGACCACCGCACCGCGCAGGCGGCGCAGGGGTTCGCCGGTCAGCGCGAGCAGGTCGCCGTGCCCGGCGAGCTCCGCGTGGCCCGTGACGTGCGCGGACCCGGGCAACAACCCCAGCAGGGACAGCGCCGTGACGCTCTTGCCGGAGCCGGACTCACCGACCACCGCCAGCACCTCGCCCGGCCCGAGGTCCCACGACGCGCCGGCGACCGCGACCGTCGCGGCCGCCCCGGTACCGAAGACGATCCGCAGGTCCCGGACGGACAGCAGGGGTCCACCCGCGGCTGGCGTCACGAGCTCACACCCACCGCCAGGTAGTTCGGGTACGCCGGGAAGGCGCCGATGAAGAAGTTCGTCACCTTCGACCCGCGCAGGAACGAGTTGCGGGTGTAGATGAGGGGCACGACGGGGGAGTCGGCCATGACGGCCTTGTCGACGGCCACCCACGCCTTCGCCGCCGCGTCGGTGTCGACGGTCGCCTGCGCGGCCGCGATCGCCGCGTCGACGGACGGGCTGGAGTACCGCGCCGAGTTGTACCCGCCGTTGCCGATGGCCGAGGTCGCGAACAACGGCTGCAGGTTCGCGTTGGGGCTCGGGAAGTCCGGCTGCCACGACGCCAGCGCGAGGTCGTACTCGTCGGCGTTCACGGTGTTGATCGCCGCGTAGTAGGCGTCCTCGTCGGTGACCTGCAGGTCCACGCCGATGCCGGCCTTGACCAGCGCCGCCTGGATCGCCTGCGCCTGCGCCGGGCCGTTGTTCGACTGGCTCACGAGCAGCTTCAGCCCGGACAGGCCCTGCGGGTAGCCGGCCGCGGCGAGCAGTTCCTTGGCCTTGGCCGGGTCGCCCGAGGGATCCGTCGGGTAGAGGTCGAACTCCTCGCGGCCGGAGATGCCGTCGGTGATGAGCGTCGTCGCGACCTCGCCGGCCAGGGCCGCCGTCCCGGCCGTCGCCACCTGGAACGCCGCCTTGTCGACGGCGTACTGGAAGGCCTTGCGGACCTCGGCGTTCTGCAGCGGCCCGCGCCGGGTGTTGAGCGACAGGAACGCGAGCGCCCCGGACTCCGACGTGACGAGGCGGTCCTTGGCCGAGGGGTTGTTCGCGACCTGGACGAGCTGGGCCGGGGAGACGAACCCGGCGCCGAACGCCGTCTGGTCGGCAGCGGAGTCGGCCACGAGGCGCTGGGAGACGACGTCGGTGGCCTGGCCGAGGGAGAACACCACCGAGTCCGGCAGCGCGGGGCGCACGTCGTCGGACGCGGCGCTCCAGTGCTCGTTGCGGCTCATCTCGATCTTCACGCCCTGCTGGACGGCCGACAGCACGTAGGGCCCGGACGCGATCGGCTTGAGCCCGTAGTCGGCCTCGGCACCCTTGCCCTCGGGGACGGGGGCGAACGCCGGGGTGCTGGCGACCCAGCCCCAGTCGCCGTAGGGCCGGGCGAGGGTGAACACGAGGGTCTTCTCGTCGGGCGTCGCGATGGACGCGAGCCGGGCGCCCTCGAAGGGACCGGTGTAGCCCGCGGCGCCCGCGAGGAGGTCCTTGTGGTAGGTCAGGCCGCCGCTGAACGACGCCGCGAACGACCGTTCCAGGCCCCACTTCACGTCGGCCGCCCGGATCGGGGAACCGTCGGAGAACAGCAGTCCGTCCTTGAGCGTGAACGTCCACGTCGTCCCGCCGTCGCTCGTGCTGCCGACGTCCGTGGCGAGGTCGGGGACGAGTTCGGCGGGCTTGCCGGACTCGACCTTCCACGACGTCAGACGGCGGTGGACGAGGGCGAGGGAGGTGATGGCCAGGCTCTGGCTCTTGGCCGGGTCGAAGTTCGTGCTCGTCGAGGAGACGAGCACCGTCAGCGTCCCGCCCTTGGTCGGGGTGGACCCCGAGGACTGGCCGGACCCCGACCCCTGCCGCTCGTTGGCCCCGCACGCGGCGAGGAAGGAGGTCGCGCCGAGCCCGGCGAGGACGAGGCGGCGGCTGGGGGAGGAGTTCTTGGCGGTCACGGTGAGCCTTCCGGGGTGGACGAGCGGGGGGTCAGGCGATGCGGGCGCGAGGGTCGAGGAGCCCGTAGACGAGGTCGACGACGATGTTCGCGACGACGATGAGGAACGCCGCGAAGAGCGTCGTCCCGAGCAGCAGGGGCAGGTCGAGCTGGCCGACGGCGTCCAGGAGCAGGCTCCCGACACCCGGCATGCCGAACGTCTTCTCGGTGATGACGGCACCGCCGAGCAGTCCGCCGAGGTCGAGGCCGAAGAGCGTCACGAGCGGCAGCGTGACGTTGCGCAGGGCGTGCTTGCCGACGACGGTCCGTTCCCGCAGGCCCTTGGCCCGCGCGGTGCGGACGTAGTCCTCCGACAGCACCTCGAGCATCTGCCCGCGGGCCAGCCGCACGTAGACGGCGCCGTTGATGAGCGCGAGGACGATCCACGGCAGCACGAGGTGCCAGGCCCAGTCGACGGGGGACTGCGTGAGCGGCACGTACCCGCTGACGGGGACGACGTCGAGGGTGAACCCCAGGAGCAGGATGCCGAGCAGCCCCAGCAGGTACACCGGCGCCGAGACGCCGACGACCGACAGGCCGCCGAGCACGTGGTCGACGGCCGTGCCACGGCGCAGGGCCGCGACCACGCCGAGCGCGACCCCGACGACGAGCCACAGGACGGCCGCCCCCAACGCCAGCGACACCGTCACCGGCAACCGGTCGGCGATGAGCTGGACGACGGGCGCCGTCTCCTGGAACGAGTAGCCGAAGCAGGGGGCGGGGCAGACCACCGCCGTGGCCCCCGTGCCGAACGTGCGGCCCGTGACGATGCCGGCGAGGAACTGGCCGAACTGCTGGTACCAGGGGTGGTCCAGGCCCATGAACCCCTTGGCCAGCGCGAGGTTCTCCGGCGTGCAGGGGCGCCCGCAGGACAGCTGCGCCGGGTCCGAGGGCAGGAGGTTGAACACGGCGAACGTCACGAACGCGACGACGAGCAGGACCCCGGCACCGCTGGCGAGCCGGGTGAGGAGGTAGCGGGCGGTGGCCATCAGTGCGCCCCGTCCCGCGCCGTGCGGGGGTCGAGGGCGTCGCGCAACCCGTCCCCGAGGAGGTTGAACGCCAGGGTCGCGCCGAACAGGGCCAGGCCCGGGAACACCAGGAGCATCGGGTCGGTCTGCACCCAGCCGATCGCATCGGAGATCGACCGGCCCCAGCTCGGGGTGGGCGGGTGGACTCCGACGCCGAGGAAGGACAGCGCCGCCTCGAGACCGATGCGCTCGGGGATGGACAACGTCGCCACGACGACGACCGGTCCCCACAGGTTCGGCAGGACGCGACGGGTGAGCGTCCGCCAGGCCGGGGAACCCATCACCTGCGACGCGCGGACGAAGTCGCGGCGGGCGACGCCCAACGTCGCCGACCGGACCACGCGGGCGACGCGGGGCCAGCCGAAGAACCCGATGACCACGACGAGCAGCAGCGTCTGCGGGATGCTCGGGGGTGCGACGGCGCTGAGGGCGATCATGAACACGAGGTAGGGGAACCCGAAGAGCACGTCCCCCGTCCAGCCGACCACCCGGTCCCACCAGCCGCCGAAGTACCCGGCGCTCGCGCCCAGGGCGACGCCGAGCACGACGGCGACGGCGGTGGCCAGGACGCCGATGAGGAACGACGTCCTGGCTCCGTGGGCCACGATCGCGAACACGTCGCGCCCCGTGAGGGGTTCGACCCCGAACCAGTGCTCGGCGGAGATGCCGCCGAGGGGACCGGCCGGCAACCCCGACGCCGGGTCGAGGGCGGTCTTGTCGTAGGTGTACGGGTCCTGGCCGGTGATCCGCGTGATGAGCGGCGCGGCGAGCGCCAGCAGCACGAACCCCACGATGAGCACGGCGCCGACCGTGGCGGGTCGCCGGTCGACGACGGCGCGCACGAGCGCGGAACGGCGCCACCGGCCGCGACGGGTCTCGTCGCGGACCGGCGGGACAGCGGGAACGGTCACGGGTCACCAGGGGGAGTCACGGGGGTCGGACGGTCGAGACCAGTGTGACTCAGGTGTACAGCGTGAACTCCGGGTGGGCACCGGTGAGGAAGTGGTTGCCGACCTCGCGCGCCTTGTACTGCACCGGGTCGTGCAGCGTGTGGGTGCGGACGTTCCGCCAGAACCGGTCGAACCCGTACTTGTTCGACGACGCGCGGGCGCCCGTCACCTCGTAGATCGTCGACGTGGCCTCGACCGCCAGGTCGGAGGACACGACCTTGAGCGCCGCGATCTCCTCGGCCACCTCGCCGCGCTCGGCCCACGTCAGGTCGGCACCGCGCTCGTGGGCCTGGGACAGGGACTCCCCGACGCTGCGGCCCAGGGCCTCCGCCGCCCGCAGACGCGCCACGAGCCGGCCGTACGTGGCCAGGACGTACGGGTCCTCGACGGCGTTCTGCACGTCGGACAGCAGCCACGGGCGCGACGTCGACCGGGTGTACTCGGCGGCGGTCTCGAGCGCTCCGCGGGTGACCCCGAGGTAGAAGTGCCCGAACGCGGCCTGGATGGCCAGGGTCACGAGGGACCCGAACGCACCGCTCGTGGACGCCGACCCCAGGACGGCGTCCGGGGCGATCCGCACGTCCTCGAACCGCACGGACCCCGACGCCGACAGCCGCTGGCCCAGGTTGTCCCAGTCACCGCCCTTGACGAACCCGGGGGTCTCTCGCGGGACGACCACGAGCAGGTCGCGCCCGTCGTCGGTGAGGCCGCCGACGACGGTGACGTCGCCGACGCTGGCCCCGGTGGAGAAGTTCTTGGTGCCCGACAGGATCCAGCCGCCGGTCACGTCCGGGTCCGGCCGCAGCTGCAGGTCCGGGTCGACGGGGTTCACCGAGTCCCCCCACAGCCACTGCTGCTCGGCGGTGGGCACGCCCCAGCGCTGCCGGCCCGCGTCGTCGGCCACCCACACGAGGTTGTGCGCGTTGACGTAGTGGTAGGCCAGCAACTGGGCGATCGACCCGTCGGTGCGGGCGATCTCCTTCACGACGTCGAGGGCCACCGACCAGGGCAGCCCGGCCCCGCCGACGGAGGTCGGCAGCAGGACGGCCGGCAGACCGGCCTTGCGCAGCAGTTCGGCCTCGGTGAACGGCTCGGCGTTGGCGCGGTCGCGTTCGAGGGCGTCGAGGCCGAGGTGGTTCGCGACGCCGCGGGCGGCGTCGAGCACTTCGCCGCGGGCGGCGTCGATGACGTCGTCGCGGGCGGCGTCGAGGACCTGGTCGCGCGTGGTCATGCGGGGTCTCCTGGGGTTCTCGGGCGGAAGGGGGTCAGCGGTTCGAGGCGCGGAAGGCGGCCGCGGGGTGGTCGTCGCGGACGTGGACCTGACCCTTGCCGTAGATCGTCTCGCGCAGCGTCTCGCCCTCGTACTCCGTCGGGTAGACACCGCGGCGCTGGAGTTCGGGCACGACGAGCTCGACGACGTCCTCGAACGTGCCGGGGGTGATGGCGTAGGCGCAGTTGAACCCGTCGACGTCGCCCACCTCCATCCACCGCTGCAGCTCGTCGGCGACGGTCGCGGGCGAGCCGACGACGACGGCCCCCATCCCGCCGATGCCGACCCAGTTCGCGATGTCGCGCGGGGTCCACTTGCGGTCCGGGTCCGCCGTCGAGAACGCCTCGACGGCGCTGCGGACGGCCTGCGTCTCGGCGTACTCCAGCGGCTCGTCCGGCGGGTAGCTCGACAGGTCCAGCCCGCTCCATCCGCCGTAGAGGTTCAGGGCGCCGTCGTAGGAGACGTACTGCGCGTACTCCTCGTACTTCGCCCGCGCCTCCTCGTCCGTCGGCGCGGTGATGATCGTGACGAGGGTGAACACCTTGACGCTGCGCGGGTCGCGGCCGGCCTGCTCGGCCTGCGCGCGCAGGCGGTCCACCCAGGGGCGCATGACCTCGGGGCGGGTGGCGGTGTTGAAGATCGCCTCGCCGTGGCGGGCGGCGAACCCGATCCCCCGCGGGGAGGCGCCGGCCTGGAAGATCACCGGAGTGCGCTGCGGAGAGGGAGCGGTCAGCCCGATGCCGGGGACGTCGAAGAACTTCCCGTGGTGCTCGATCGGATGGACCTTCGACGGGTCGGTGAACACGCCGGCTTCGGCGTCGCGGACGACGGCGTCGTCCTCCCAGGAGCCCTCCCACAGCTTGTAGACGACCTCCATGAACTCCTCGCCGAGCTCGTAGCGCTCGTCGTGGGAGATCTGGGTGGACAGGCCCAGGTTCTTGGCCGCGGACTCCAGGTAGCTCGTCACGACGTTCCAGCCGACGCGGCCGTTCGTGTAGTGGTCCAGCGTCGCCATCTTGCGGGCGAAGGAGTACGGCTGCTCGTAGGTCAGGGACACCGTCACCCCGAACCCGAGGTGCTCGGTCACCGCGCCCATGGCCGAGACCGCGAGCATGGGGTCCCCGACGGGGACCTGCGTCGACTCGCGCAGCGCCGTCTCCGGCCCGCCCTTGTAGACGTCGTAGATGCCGAGGACGTCGGCGATGAAGAGGGAGTCGAACTTGCCGCGTTCGAGGAGCGTGGCCAGCTCCGTCCAGTAGCGGATGTCGTCGAAGCGGTGCGACTGGTCCTCGGGGTGCCGCCACAGGCCGGGGGACTGGTGCCCGACGCACGTCATGTCGAACGCGTTCAGGTGCACCCGGCGGGGTTCGGTCACGGTGTTCTCCGTCTCAGGGGGGTTCACTTCACGGCTCCGGCGGACAACCCGCCCACGAGCCACTTCTGGGCGACCACGGCCAGCACGTACATCGGGACGATCCCGACGAGGGAGGCCGCGGCCTGCTGGCCGAACTGCACGGTGCGGTCGCCCTGGAACAGCGACAACCCGACGGGGAGGGTCTGGCTGTCGGTGCTCTGCGAGAACGACACGGCGAACAGGAACTCGTTGTACGACAGGAACAGGCAGATGAGCAGCGCGGCGACCAGGCCCGGGGCGAGCAGCGGCAGCACGAGGCGCACGAGACCACCGGTGGTCGACAGCCCGTCGACCCAGCCGGCCTCCTCGATCTCCACGGGGATGCGCCGGACGAAACCGTCGAGCAGCCACACGGCGACGGGGACGTTCGCCAAGCCGTTGACGAGGATCAACCCCACGGCCGTGTTCGTCAGGTCGGCCTGCTTGAGCAGGTAGTACAGGGGAAGCACCGCGACGATCGGCGGGGCGCAGTAGCTGGCCAGCAGCACCGTCTGCAGACGTTCGCCGCGCACCCCGGCCCGGGCGGTCACGTACGCGGCGGGCACCGCCACGAGGGACGTGAGCACCGTCGCGCCGATGGCGACGACCCAGGAGTTCGCGAGCATCGTCGACAGCGGGACCGTCGAGAACGCCTTCGAGAAGTTCGACCAGACGAAGACGCTCGGCAGCCAGCCGCCGTTCGCGATGTCGTCGACGCTGCGCAGCGAGAGGGAGACGAGGAACAGCAGGGGCAACAGCGCGACGAACGCGACGACGGCGAGGACGACGCGGATCCCGCCGCGGCGCAGGGTCGCCGCCGGGCTCGTCGCGCGCCGGGTGCTCGCAACCGTGGTCGCGCTCACTGGTCGGCCTTCACGGCGCGCGCCCGCAGCAGCGTGACGACGGTGGTCAGGACGCCCACGACGAGGCCGAAGACGAGGGTCTCCGCCGCGGCCGTGCCGATCTCGTAGCTGCCGCGCATGCCCGTCCTGAAGATCTCGAAGCTGGAGACGATGGTGGAGACACCCGGCCCGCCCTGCGTCACGACCGTCACCAGGTCGAACACCTTCAGGCCGATGACGAGTTCGAGCAGCAGGACCGAGAACACGTTCGGGGCGATCACGGGCCAGACGACGTTCGTGAACGACCGGAACGCCCCCGCGCCGTCGAGCGCGGCCGCCTCGCGCAGTTCCTCGGGAACGCCGAGCAGTGCCGCGAACACGAGCAGGGTGACGAGCGGGGTCCACTGCCAGACGTGCATGACCACGAGCGCGCTGAACGCCCCGACGCTGTCACCCAGGGGGTTCGCGCCGGGGAAGCCCAGCAGGGAGAACAACCCGCCGAAGGCGCCGCCGACGGGGGCCAGCATGAGCTTCCACGCCACCCCGACCATGACGGGCGGCGTGACCAGCGGCAGCAGCAGGATCGTGCCGACGACGCCGAAGCGCGTCCCCCGGGCGTGCAGCAGGAGGGCCAGCAGGACGCCGATGAGCGTCGCCGCCAGGGCCGCGACGACGGCGAACACGACGGAGCGGACGAGGGACCCGGCGAAGGCCAGGGACTCCCAGGCGTCCACGAGGTTGTCCGTGCCGGTGAACCGCTGCAGAGGCCGGGCCAGCGACGACTTCGTCACCGCCAGCGCGACGACGAACAGCGTGGGGTAGACGAGCATGAGGGCGAGCCCGGCCAGGCTGGGCGCCGCCAGCCAGGTCGAGACGTGCCCCGGACGGTGCCGGCCCGGGACCGCCCGCGGTGTGCCGCCGGAGCCGCGCCGGGGCCTCGGGACCCCGGCCCGCGTCCGTTCCCCGCGCTGTTCGTCGAGCTGCGTCATCCGAGTTCCTTCTCCCAGCTCTCGGCGGCCTTGTCGAGCGCGGCCTGCGGCTGCGTCTGCCCCTGGATGGCCAGGGCCAGCTGGTCGACGAGGTCCTGCAGCGCCTTGGGGGCGCCCTGCTGGCTCGGCCACGCCAGCGGCGTGCCGTCCAGGCCCTCGCGGATGACGTCGGTGGCCTTGCCGGCGGCCTTCGCGTACGAGTCGGCGTCGAGCACCGACTTGCGGGCCGGGTCGATGCCCGAGCCGGCGGTGGAAGCGAGCAGGAGGTTGTTCTCCTTGTTCGTCGCCCACTCCACGAACGCCGCGGCCTTGTCCTGCTGCTTGGACGCGCTGGAGACGCCGAGGCCGAAGCCCGCGTCGAGGGCCGTGCGCGGGGTCGTGTTCTTCCCGCCGACCGGCAGCGTCACGACGCCCCACTTGTCGACGATCTTGGAGCTCGACGGGTCCTGCGCCTTGAGGCCGAGGTCGGTCCAGGTGTCGAGCATGGCGCCCTGACCGGACAGGAAGGCCGAGTTGGCCTGGTCGAAGCCCGTCTGCAGCGGCGTCGGCAGCGCGGAGGGGGAGACGTCGATGAGGTGCTGCAGGGCGGCGAGGCCCTCCTCGCCCGCGAAGGCCGGCTTGCCGTCGGCGTCCACCAGCGTGCCGCCGTAGCCCGCGAGCCGGTTGATGAAGGAGCAGCCCAGGATCATCGGGACCTGCTGGCCCTCGACGATCGCGCCGTAGACCTTGCCGCCGGAGTCCTTCGTGATCTTCTCCGCGGCCGCGTCGTACTCGTCCCAGGTCTTGGGCGGCTCGACGCCGTACTGCTCGAACACCTCGGCGTTGTAGTAGAGGACGTGGGTGTCGCCGTCGAAGGGCAGGCCGTAGCGCTTGCCGTCGATGAGCGTGTAGGGGTCGTAGATCGACGGGAGGAAGTCGTCCGTCCCGATCTCGCTGTTGGCGCCGATCCACTCGGTGAGGTCGACGAGGGCGTCGGCGTTCACCAGCTCACCGAGACCGAAGTAGAAGTAGTCGAAGACGTCGAACTCGCCGTCGCCGCCCTGCACGTCGAGGATCTGCTTGCTCGTCAGCTGGTCGTAGGGGATCGCCGTGACCTCGAGCTTGCCGCCGAACTCGTCGGCGAACTTCTTGCCGAGCAGGTCCGTGAAGGCCAGCACGTGCGGCTGGTTGACCATGAGCTTGAGCGTCGCGCCCTTGAGGTCGACGGCCTTCTCCGCGGCCAGTCCCGAGGCCGCGGACCCGTCGCCGCAGGCGGCCAGCGTGCCGGTCGCGGCGAGGGTGCCGACGCCGAGGGCGCCGGACAGGATGCGACGGCGGCTGGCGACGAGGCGGGAGCTGGACGGGGACAGGGGGCTGCGACGGGGCGCGGACATGGCTGTGCTCCGGGGGTAGGCGGACGGGAGGTCCGTCGGGGGTGCGCGCGGAACGGCGCGCTCGTGCGGTGCGGGGGTGCTGTCGTGCGAGGACCCCGGGGGAGGTGGCGGCGGCCGGTCAGGCCGCGGGCGACGTCCCCCGGCACGCCGGGGAGCCCGGGCGACAGACCATGGAGGCCGTGCGCACGAGGTCGACGTGGTAGCGCCGGGTGAGCTGGGTACAGCTGTCCACTGCGAGTCCTCCATCGCCCCTGGCGGGAGCACCTGCCGCTCGCGCGGTGGTTGCTGTGGCGTCGTCGAGCCAGGTCTCTCGGCCACTCTGGATGGTGTTGCGGCGAGCGTAGCGGACCGCCGTGGCCTCCGGGAACGTTTCGAGGTGCCCGAGTGCGCAGGGTCACGCCGGGCGGGCTGTGCGACACTGAGGACGGCCGTGCGTTCCCCTACACCGGGCGCTCGGTCCGCCGTCGAGACCGTCGCCTGGTGCGTGGGTCCCGGGCAGCGCCGCGGTCTGGTGGAAGGACCTCGCAGGCGCCCCGGCCCCTCCCCGGACGACGACCGCCGGTGGCTCCGGGGGGAGCACGCGTCGCGCGACCTCTCCGGTGCACCAGGACTTCCGTCGGGCGCGGGTCGACCCGCCCGGCGATTCCGACGAGGACGCCCGGGCGTCCGCGGGGACGACCGGTGGAGCGGACGCTGCGGGCCAAGCGGAGCACCCGTGACGAGCACACCTGAAGAGAACGCAGCCGCGACTGCCGGGACGACGAAGCCCCGCCGCCGTCGGGCGGCCAGCCGTCCCGCCGGCCCCCCGGCCCACCTGGAGCCGACCGACGCCGCCGGCGCGGTCGCCGGCACCGAGCCCGACGCGACGCCCGTGGCGCCGCAGGAGCCTCCCGTCGCCCCTGCTGGACCGCCCTCCGAGACGGTCAGCGAGACGGCCACCGAGACGGCGGTTGAGACCGCCGCTGACGAGACGCCCGCGCCCCGCCGCCGCGCCCGCCGGGCCACCCGCAAGGTCGCGACCCCCGAGGCGCCGGCCCCCGAGGTCGCCGCCGCCGAGACCCCCGCTGCCGAGACGCCCGCCGTCGAGACGCCCGCCGTCGCGCCGGAGGAGCCCGCCGCCGAGGCGCCTGCCCCCACCCGCCGCCGCCGCGCCCGCAAGGCGGCCAGCGCACCCGCCGAGGTGCCCGCCGAGCCGGAGGTGGCGCCCGCCGTCGCGGCCGCCGAGGACGCTCCCGTCGAGGAGGCGCCCGTCCAGGCGCCGGCCGACGTCCCCGCCGAGGTCACCGAGGCACCCGCCGCCGAGGCGGTCGAGGAGGACCAGGCCGACCTCATGGACGACCCCGTCCTGCTGCGCGCCGCCGGGTTCGCCCGCGGGGCCCGCCGCGGCGGCACCGGCGAGCCGACGGCCGACCGGGCCGCCGACGCCGCGGCCCGGGCCACCGCCCTGTTCTTCCAGGCGCCCGACGCCGAGACCCCGCCGCGCCGCCGCCGCGCCTCCGCGCCCGCCGGCCCCCCGCCCGGAGCCCGGGCCACCGACGACCAGGACCACGGTCAGGACCACGACTCCGTGGACACCGACGACTCCACCGACGCGCTCGACGGGGCCGAGGGCCGCTCGCGCGACGACGAGGTCCTCGACAGCCTGCGCGACCTGCGCCGGACCCGCGGCGGGCGCCGCGACGAGCGCGACGAGCTCGAGGACGAGTCGGACGACGACGAGAACGAGGACGGCGAGGACTCCGACGAGTCCGAGGAGTCCGACGAGGACACCCGCGACGAGGACGGCGGTGCACCGCGCCGGCGACGTCGCCGCGGTGGCCGGGGCCGCCGCAGCCGGGGCCGCGACAGCGACGACCGGGACGACCGGGACGACCGGGACGACGAGCCCGGCGCCGAGGCCGCCGAGGACACCGCGTCGGAGGACGCGTCCGAGGACGAGGACGACTCCGCCGACGGCCCGGACGACGGGGAGGAGCAGTCCGGCTCCTCCCGGCGTCGTCGCCGCCGCCGCCGTCGTGGTGGTTCGGGCGAGGGGGACGACGTCTCCGGTGACGACCCGCCGAACACCGTCACCCGGGTCCGCGAACCGCGTCGCCCCCGCGGCACGGGCGAGGACGAGGTCACCGCGCTGCGCGGCTCGACCCGTCTGGAGGCCAAGAAGCAGCGCCGTCGTGAGGGCCGAGAGGCCGGGCGCAAGCGCGCCATCCTCACCGAGGCCGAGTTCCTGGCCCGCCGCGAGGCCGTCGAGCGCGTGATGGTCGTGCGCCAGCAGGACGACCGCACCCAGATCGGCGTGCTCGAGGACAAGGTGCTCGTCGAGCACTACGGGGCGCGGCAGGCGCAGACGTCGATGGTCGGCAACGTGTACCTCGGCCGCGTCCAGAACGTGCTGCCGAGCATGGAGGCCGCCTTCGTCGACGTCGGCAAGGGGCGCAACGCCGTCCTGTACGCCGGCGAGGTCAACTGGGACGCCGCGGGGCTCGAGGGCCAGCCGCGCCGGATCGAGGCCGCGCTGAAGTCCGGCGACCCCGTGCTGGTCCAGGTCACCAAGGACCCGGTCGGGCACAAGGGGGCCCGGCTGACGAGCCAGGTGTCGCTGCCCGGCCGGTACCTCGTGTACGTGCCGCGCGGGTCCATGACGGGCATCTCGCGCAAGCTGCCCGACACCGAGCGGGCGCGCCTGAAGAAGGTCCTCAAGGAGGTCGTCCCGCCGGGGGCGGGCGTCATCGTCCGCACGGCCGCCGAGGGCGTGGACGAGGACGAGCTGCGCGCGGACGTCCAGCGCCTGCAGGCGACCTGGGAGGCCATCCAGGCCAAGGCCCAGAGCAAGAACGCCCCGCTGCTGCTGCACGGCGAGCCGGACCTCACCGTCCGCGTCGTGCGCGACGTCTTCAACGAGGACTTCACGAAGGTCGTCGTGTCCGGCGAGCAGGCGTGGGAGGCCGTGCACGGCTACGTCGCCGACGTCGCCCCGGACCTGGCCGAGCGGCTGGAGCGCTGGGAGGGGTCGCAGGACGTCTTCGAGCACTTCCGGATCGACGAGCAGCTGCAGAAGGCGCTGGGCCGCAAGGTCTGGCTGCCCTCGGGCGGTTCCCTCGTCATCGACCCGACCGAGGCCATGCACGTCATCGACGTGAACACCGGGAAGTTCACCGGGGCCGGCGGGACGCTCGAGGAGACCGTCACGCGGAACAACCTCGAGGCCGCGGAGGAGATCGTCCGGCAGCTGCGGCTGCGGGACATCGGCGGGATCATCGTCATCGACTTCATCGACATGGTCCTGGAGTCCAACCGCGACCTCGTCCTGCGCCGCCTCGTGGAGTGCCTCGGCCGGGACCGGACCAAGCACCAGGTCGCGGAGGTGACCTCGCTCGGGCTCGTCCAGATGACCCGCAAGCGCACCGGTCAGGGCCTGGCCGCCGTCCTCGAGGAGCTCGACGCGGCCGCGGACGCGAACCCCGCACCGCAGCCCGCACCGTCCTCGAACGGCGGTGGGGGCGGCAACGGGAACGGGAACGGGAACGGCAGCGGGAACGGCAAGTCCCGGCGCCGCCGCGGACGCGACCGCTCCGCCGACGACGCGCCCCGGGCCGAGTCCGAGGGTCCGGACGGCGGCGCCGGGAAGGACTCCGGGCGCGAGCAGGCCAAGGAGCCCGCGCACGAGCCCGCCAAGGACGCGGCCGTCCTGGCCGCCATCGCGGCCGTCGCCGCGGCCGGTCGCAGGGAGCGGGACACCTCCGCGCCGGGCGACTCCGCGTCCGCTCCCGAGCCGGCCTCGCCGCCGGCGGGGGAGTGAGCGCGCCGTTTTGACCCCGGGGGGAGGCGTTCCGTACGCTTACCCCTTGGTGCGCCGTCGTGCGCGAGCCTCGGACTGCGTGAGCAGTCCGGTGGCGATCCAGTTGTTGACGAGAGAAACGGGTTCGTTGTGGTGTACGCCATCGTCCGCGCCGGCGGCCGGCAGGAGAAGGTCTCGGTCGGCGACGTGCTGACCATCGACCGGGTCCCCGTGGCCAGCGGGGAGACGCTGCAGCTGCAGCCCCTGCTCCTCGTCGACGGCGAGACCGTCACTCACGACGCTTCGGCGCTCGCGGGTGTCAAGGTCGTCGCCGAGGTGGTCGAGGAGGCCAAGGGCCCCAAGATCACCATCCTCAAGTACAAGAACAAGACCGGGTACCGCAAGCGTCAGGGCCACCGCGCGAAGCTCACCCGCGTCAAGATCACCAGCATCGGGGCGTGACGTCAGATGGCACACAAGAAGGGCGCGAGCTCCTCGCGCAACGGTCGTGACTCCGCCGCGCAGCGCCTCGGTGTGAAGCGCTTCGGCGGCCAGGTCGTCAGCGCGGGCGAGATCCTCGTCCGTCAGCGCGGCACCCACTTCCACCCCGGTGCGGGTGTGGGCCGTGGCGGCGACGACACGCTGTTCGCGCTGATCCCGGGGGCCGTCGAGTTCGGCACCCGTCGTGGTCGCAAGGTCGTCAACATCGTCGCGGGCGAGTGACGACGCACCAGTCGTGAACACGAGGGGCGGACCGGAGTGATCCGGTCCGCCCCTCGTGCGTTCCACCCGCAGGTCCCCCCAGTTCGAGGAGAAGAACACCATGTCGACGCACTTCGTCGATCGCGTCGTGCTGCACGCGTCCGGCGGTGACGGCGGCAACGGGTGCGCCTCGGTGCACCGCGAGAAGTTCAAGCCCCTCGGCGGGCCCGACGGAGGCAACGGGGGCCGCGGCGGTGACGTCGTCCTCGAGGTCGACCCGCAGGTGACGACCCTGCTGGACCTGCACCGCCGTCCGCACCGCAGCGCGCCCGACGGCCGCTTCGGCATGGGCAGCCACCGCAACGGGGCCGAGGGCGACGACCTCGTCATCGGCGTCCCGGACGGCACGATCGTCCGGTCCTCCTCCGGGGACCTGCTCGCCGACATGGTCGGTCCGGGCACGCGCTACGTCGTGGCTCCCGGCGGCCGCGGCGGCCTGGGCAACGCGGCGCTGGCGACGACCAAGCGCAAGGCGCCCGGCTTCGCCCTGCTGGGTGAACCGGGCGAGGCCGCCGACGTCGTGCTCGAGCTCAAGACGCTCGCCGACGTCGCGCTCGTGGGGTTCCCCAGCGCCGGCAAGTCCAGCCTGGTCGCGGCGCTGTCCGCGGCCCGGCCCAAGATCGCCGACTACCCGTTCACGACGCTGGTGCCGAACCTGGGCGTCGTCGAGGCCGGCTCGACGCGCTTCACCGTCGCCGACGTCCCCGGGCTCATCCCGGGCGCCAGCGAGGGGCGCGGCCTCGGCCTCGACTTCCTGCGCCACGTCGAGCGCTGCGTGGCTCTCGTCCACGTCCTCGACGGGGCGACGCTGGAGACCGACCGCGACCCGGTGAGCGACCTCGAGGCGATCGAGAAGGAACTCGCGGCCTACACCGTCGACGACGGCACCGTCCCGCTGCAGGACCGTCCGCGCATCGTCGTCATCAACAAGGCCGACGTCCCCGACGCCGTCGACATGGCCGACATCGTCCGCGAGGACCTCGAGAAGCGCGGCGCGCCCGTCTTCGTCGTGTCCGCCGTGGCCCGCACCGGGTTGCGCGAGCTGTCCTTCGCGATGGCCGAGCTCGTCGCCGCCTCCCGGGCCGCGGCCCCCGAGGCCGTCCCGACGCGGGTCGTCCTCAACCCGCCGGCCGTCGACGCCTCCGGGTTCACGGTGACGCGGGAGGAGTACGGCGACGCCGAGCACGCCCAGGTCCGCTTCCGCGTCCGCGGCGAGAAGCCGCGCCGCTGGGTCCGGCAGACCGACTTCACCAACGACGAGGCCGTCGGCTACCTCGCCGACCGCCTCGCGCGGCTCGGCGTCGAGGACGAGCTCTTCAAGAAGGGCGCGACCCCGGGCGCCGAGGTGGTCATCGGCGACGACGCGAACGCCGTCGTCTTCGACTGGGAGCCGACGATGGTCGCGGGCGCCGAGGTGCTCGGCCAGCGCGGCTCGGACCTGCGCTTCGAGGACCAGTCCCGGCCCACCCGCGCCGCCAAGCGCGAGGAGGAGCGGGAACGCCGCGCCGCCAAGGCCGCCGCGCGCGGCGAGCTGGAGAGCGAGCGCCTGGCGGGCCACTGGACCGCCGACGACGACCAGGACTGAGAGGACGGGGGAGTCCGTGGGTCGTCAGGACCTGGCCTCGGCCCGCCGTGTCGTCGTCAAGGTGGGGTCGTCCTCGCTGACGACCGCGGCCGGGGGGCTGGACGCCTCCCGCCTCGACGCCCTCGTCGACGTCCTGGCCCAGCGCCGGCTCGCGGGCGGGGACGTCGTCCTCGTCTCCTCCGGTGCGATCGCCGCGGGGCTGGCGCCGCTGGGCCTGTCCAAGCGCCCGCGGGACCTGGCCAGCCAGCAGGCGGCGGCCAGCGTCGGCCAGGGGCTGCTCCTCGCGGAGTACGCGCGCGCCTTCGGCCGCGCCGGGCTGACGGTCGGGCAGGTGCTGCTGACGGCCGAGGACGTGGTGCGCCGCACCCACTACGGCAACGCGCAGCGGACGCTGGAGCGGCTGCTGACCCTGGGGGTCGTGCCCGTCGTCAACGAGAACGACACCGTCGCGACCCACGAGATCCGCTTCGGCGACAACGACCGGCTGGCCGCGCTCGTGGCGCACCTCGTGCGCGCCGACGCGCTCGTCCTGCTCTCCGACGTCGACGCCCTCTACGACGCACCGCCCTCGCGACCGGGGGCGCAGCGCATCGCGCACGTGCGGGGACCGGAGGACCTGTCGGGGGTGACGGTCGGTTCCGCGGGCGCGGCGGGGGTCGGCACGGGCGGCATGACGACCAAGGTCGAGGCCGCCGGCATCGCCACCTCCGCGGGCGTGCCGACGCTCGTGACGGCGGCGGCGCTGGCCGCACCGGCCCTGGCGGGCCAGGACGTGGGGACGTGGTTCTCGGTGCCGCCCGCGAAGTCGGCCCGGCGCAGCACCCGGCAGCTCTGGCTCGCGCACGCGGCGGCCCCCACGGGTCGTCTCGTGCTGGACGAGGGGGCCGTGCGCGCGGTGCGGTCCAACCGCTCCTCGTTGCTGCCCGCGGGTGTGGTGGGGCTGTCGGGCCGGTTCCGTGCGGGTGACCCCGTCGACCTGGTCGACGGAAACGGCCACGCCGTGGCCCGCGGGCTGGTGAACTACTCCTCGGAGGAGTTGCCGGACCTGCTCGGGCGCACGACGCGCGAGCTCGCCCGGCAGTGGGGTCCGGCGTACGAGCGCGAGGTCGTGCACCGGGACCACCTGGTCCTCCTGGGTCGCTGAAGCAGCGGGTGGCCGGTACCGGACGAAGGGACCGTGGGTGGGCGAGTCGTTGCCCTTGTGGTCGGTGACGCTGACGGTGGCGGGACACGCCACCGACGTCGCGGAGGTGCGGTCGGCGCTGGACCGGCTGCTGGTCGAGCACCCGTTCCTGTCGAGCGTGCGCTACAGCGGCACCCGCGCCGAGCTGCGCTACTGGGACGAGGCCCGCGACGTCGACGACGCCGCGGCCATGGCGTTGCGGTTGTGGCCCGAGCACCGGGTCAGCGCGGGTCTGCCGGACTGGTCGGTCGTCGGCATCGAGGTGGTCGACCGCGCGACGGTCGAGCACCGCGCCGAGGCGCAGGCCGCGTCCCGGCACCGGCGCGGCGTGCCCGTCCGCCGGGCCCGCACGCTCGACCTCATCGGGGACATCGCGCCCTGGTGAGGCCCACCCGGGGGCGTTCGGGAAAGGATCGTTCAACAATTCCCGTCCGCGGATAGGCTGGCCGGCATGACCGTCGCCGCGACCCCCGACACCTCGCTGCAGGACGCCGTCCTCGACGTCTGCCGCCGCGCCAAGGTCGCCTCCCGACCGTTGCGGGTCGCCACGCGGGCGACCAAGGACGCTGCGCTGCAGGCGATCGCGGACGCCCTCGAGGCGGCGACGGAGCGCATCGTCGCGGCCAACGAGCTCGACCTCGCCCGCGGTCGCGCCAACGGCACGTCCGAGCACCTGCTCGACCGGCTGTCCCTCGACCCCGCCCGGATCGCCGCGATCGCCGGTGCCGTGCGCGAGGTCGCGGCCCTGCCCGACCCCGTGGGCGAGGTCGTGCGCGGGTCGACCCTGCCGAACGGGCTGCGCCTGCGGCAGCTGCGCGTGCCGATGGGCGTGCTCGGCGTGGTCTACGAGGCGCGCCCCAACGTCACGGTCGACGTGGCAGTCCTGGCCCTCAAGAGCGGCAACGCCGTCGTCCTGCGCGGCGGCTCCGCGGCGCTGGAGTCCAACACCGTGCTCGTCGACGTGGTCCGGGGCGCGCTGGAGTCCGCGGGCCTGCCCGCCGACGCGGTCACGAGCATCGACGAGCACGGCCGCGACGGCGTCGGCGTCCTGCTGACCGCGCGCGGGCTGGTCGACCTGCTCGTCCCGCGCGGCGGGGCCGACCTCATCCAGCGCGTCGTGCGCGAGGCGACCGTGCCCGTCATCGAGACGGGCGTCGGCAACTGCCACGTCTACGTCGACGCCTCGGCCGACCTGCGCCAGGCCGTCGACGTCGTCCTCAACGCCAAGACGTCGCGGCCGAGCGTCTGCAACGCGGCCGAGACGGTCCTGGTGCACTCGGCTCTCGCCACCGACTTCCTGCCGACGTTGCTCACCGCCCTGCACGAGGCCGGGGTCGTCCTGCACGCCGACGAGCGGTCCCAGCAGGCCGCGCGCGTCGCGGGTGTCCCGGCGCAGGCCGTGACGGACGCCGACTGGGCCGCGGAGTTCCACGGCCTCGAGATCGCCGTCGGGGTCGTCGACTCCGTGCAGGACGCCGTGGAGCACATCGGCCGGTGGACCTCGGCGCACACCGAGGCCGTCCTGGCCACCGACGTGCGCGTCACCGACTACTTCTGCGCCGCGGTCGACTCCGCCGTGGTGGCCGTCAACGCCTCGACCCGCTTCACCGACGGGGGCGAGTTCGGCCTCGGGGCCGAGGTCGGGATCTCCACGCAGAAGCTGCACGCCCGCGGTCCGATGGGGCTGGGCGAGCTCACCACGACGACGTGGCAGGTCCTCGGCGACGGCCACGTGCGGGTCTGAGGGTCACGGGCCCTCCTCGAGGGAGTCGCTCGCCACGAGGTACGTGGGCCGTTGCTGGAGCTGGACGTACAGCCGGCCCACGTACTCCCCGAGCACGCCCAGGCACAGCAGCTGCAGCGTGCCGACGCCCGCGACGACGGCCAGCGTCGACGTCCAGCCCGGCACCGTCTGGCCGAGGGCGAACGACACGAGCGCGTAGAGGAGCAGCAGCGACGTCAGCAGCGCGCCGCCGAGCCCGAAGAACGAGGCCAGCCGCAGCGGGGCCGTCGACGAGCCCGTGATGGCGTCCAGCGACAGCCGCAGCATCCGCGTCAGCGGGTACTTCGTCCGCCCGGCGCTGCGGGCCTCGCGCGCGTAGCCGACGGTCGTGGACGCGAAGCCGAGCTCGGGGATGACCAGCCGCAGGACGCGGTGGGCCTCCGGGAGCTGCAGGACGGTGTCGACGACCGTGCGGTGGGTGAAGCGGAAGTCGCCCGCCTGCTCGGGCGCGCGACCGCCCAGGGTCCGCACGAGCCGGTAGAACGCCGCCGCCGTCAGCCGCTTGAGGCGCGAGTCCACCGACCGGTCCTCGCGGACGGCGTAGACGACGTCGTGACCGCGACCGGCGGCCGCGAGCAGGCGGGGGAGCACCTCCGGCGGGTCCTGCAGGTCGGCGTCCATCGTCACCACGCCGCCGCGGGCCCGGGCGCGCGCCAGCCCCGCCGACAGGGCCGCCTGGTGCCCGGAGTTGGCGCGCAGCCGCACCACCCGCAGCTGCGGCCAGTCGCGCCGCAGCCGGGCCAGGACCACGGGGGTCGCGTCCGTGCTGCCGTCGTCGACGACGAGCACCTCGTAGCCCCCGAGCCCCTCGGCCAGGAGCCCGTCGAGCACCGGCCGCAGGCGGGCCGCGAAGGCGGGCAGCACCTCGGCCTCGTCGAAGGCGGGCACGACGACGGACAGGGCGGGGGACAGGGCGGGGGACGGGGCGGGGGGCTCGACGGTCGGTGGAACGGACACGGGGTGATCCTGCCGCAGCGGCGGACGGGGAGGCGTGCGAGACTGGCCCCCGCTGTCGTCGTCGCCGTACCCGCAGGAGGATCCGACCATGCTGCACGCGCTCGTCGCCGAAGCCGCTCAGCAGACCCAGGAGACGCACGGCGCCGGCCTGCCGTCGCCCTACGTCTTCGGCATCGTCGCGCTCTGCGTCCTGGCTTCGATGCTCATCGTGACCGTGGCCTTCCGCAGCGTCGGGACCCGTCACTGACCTCGGTCGTCCCGGACGTGACCGGCCCTGCGCCCTCGCGGCGCCCCCGCCTCGGGGTCATGGGCGGCACGTTCGACCCGGTCCACCACGGGCACCTGGTCGCGGCCAGCGAGGTCGCGGCCCGCTTCGACCTGGACGAGGTCGTCTTCGTCCCCACCGGTCGGCCGTGGCAGAAGTCGCGCGAGGACATCGCCCCCGCCGAGCACCGCTACCTCATGACCGTCATCGCGACGGCGTCCAACCCGCGCTTCACGGTGTCCCGCATCGACATCGACCGCGGTGGGTTCACGTACACGATCGACACCCTGCGCGAGCTGCGCGACCTGCGGCCCGAGGCCGACCTCTTCTTCATCACCGGGGCCGACGCCCTCGCGCAGATCCTGCAGTGGAAGGACGTCGCCGAGCTCTGGTCGCTGGCGCACTTCGTCGGGGTGAGCCGCCCCGGGCACGCCCTGACGGACGACGGGCTGCCGATGGACGGGGTGAGCCTGCTGGAGGTGCCGGCGCTGTCGATCTCCTCCACGGACTGCCGCCGGCGCGTCGCCGACGGTCTGCCCGTCTGGTACCTCGTGCCCGACGGTGTGGTGCAGCACATCTCCAAGCACCGCCTCTACGCCCCGACGGCGGTGGACGGGCCCGCGGTCCCCGTCGTGGGAGAATCGACGGGCTGAACCGCCCGACCCGTCTGACCGCATGCTTGTCCCGAGGAGTCCCGTGCCCGCATCCGACCGTTCTCTCGAGCTCGTGACCGCTGCCGCGGCGGCGGCCTCGGACAAGCTCGCGACCGACGTGATCGCGCTGGACGTCTCGGACCAGCTGTTCATCACCGACGCCTTCCTCCTCGCCTCGGCGCCCAACGAGCGCCAGGTGCGCGCCATCGCCGAGGCCGTGGAGGAGAAGCTGCTGCCGCTCGGCTCCAAGCCGGTGCGCCGCGAGGGCGAGCGCGAGGGCCGCTGGATCCTGCTCGACTTCGTCGACGTCGTCGTCCACGTCCAGCACGTCGAGGAGCGCGAGTACTACGCGCTCGAGCGCCTGTGGAAGGACTGCCCGCTCCTGGAGCTCGGCGAGCCCGCGGCGAGCGACCAGCAGGCGTGAGCGCCCGCCGCGTCGTCCTCTGGCGGCACGGCCGCACCGCCTCCAACGCCCAGAACCGCTTCCAGGGCCAGCTCGACGTCCCGCTCGACGAGGTCGGCCGGGCCCAGGCCGCCGAGGCCGCCGCGCACCTCGCCGCGTGGACGACCGACGTCGGCGCCGTCGTCGCCTCGGACCTGTCCCGCGCCGTCGACACCGCCCGCGCCTTCACGGCCCTGAGCGGCCACGAGGTCGTCCAGGACCCCGCGCTGCGCGAGGTCGACGCCGGCGCGTGGCAGGGCTTGCTGGGGGAGGAGATCGCCGAGCGCTGGCCGCAGGAGCACGCGGCCTGGCGGCGCGGCGAGGACGTCCGGATGGGCGGAGGCGAGACCCGCACCGAGCTCGGCCTCCGGGTCGCCACCGCCGTCGAGCGGCACGCGTCCACCGTCCAGGACACCCTCCTCGTCGCCTCCCACGGGGCCGCGCTCAAGGCCGCGGTCGTGCGCCTCGTCGGGCTGCCCGTGACGGCCGCCGGGGCCCTCGCCGGCTTCCGCAACTGCCACTGGGCCGTCCTCGTCCGCCGCGGCGACGCGTGGGTGCTCGAGGAGTACAACGCCGGAGCTGCGGGGGCCGGGGTCGGCGCCGAGGGGTGATCACCGGGCGACGCGGGTGGTCACGACCACCGGCGTTCGTGCGGTATTGTTGTCCTCGTTGCCGGGGGGAAAGCCCGCGGGGTTGAGGCCCGGTGACGAGAGCAAGGGGCTGTGGCGCAGCTGGTAGCGCACCTCCATGGCATGGAGGGGGTCAGGGGTTCGAGTCCCCTCAGCTCCACCCTCGTGAAGGGCCCGGACTTCGGTTCGGGCCCTTCGGCGTTCCCGGGGGACCCGCGGGGCCCCTGACCTGCACGACTACGATCGCGCTGTGACGCAGCAGGAGGCGGCGCTGCCCGCGCGGGACGCCGAGCGGACCCGCCGGGACCTGCTCGACGTGGCCACCGAGGTGTTCGCGCAGGACGGCTTCGCCGGGGCCCGCGTCGACGAGATCGCACGCCGGACCCGCACGACGAAGCGGATGATCTACTACTACTTCGGCAGCAAGGACGGCCTGTACTCCGCGGTCCTGGAGCGCGCCTACCTCGGGATCCGCCAGGCCGAGCAGCGCCTCGACGTGGGGGACCTCGCGCCGCAGGAGGCCATGCGCCGCCTCGCCGCGCTGACGTTCGACCACCACGTCGCCCACGAGGCCTTCATCCGGCTCGTCGCGATCGAGAACATCCACCACGGGGAGTTCGTCAAGCGGCTGGAATCGGTGCGCACGGCCTCGGCGCCGGCGCGCGACCTCGTCGCCGAGATCCTGGCCCGCGGGGAGGCGGCGGGGGTGTTCCGCGGCGACGTCGACGCGCTCGACGTGCACATGCTCATCAGCGCGTTCTGCGTCTTCCAGGTCGCCAACAAGCACACCTTCGGGCACCTCTTCGACGTCGACCTGGCCGCTCCCGACCGCCTCGAGCGGTCGCGCCGGGTGCTGGGCGACGTCGTGGTGGGCTGGCTCGCGGCGCGCTGACGCACGGTTGACCGCGGGGCGGAGGTCTGCTCTACTCCCTGAACGTACCGGTTAGTCCATTGAGCACAGGCTCGACCGACCGGCACGGCAGGAGACCGACGAGCCGCTCGAGGGAGAGCCCGGCCATGTCCCACGCAGTGATCGACGCAGGAACGGCCGACGACCCGGTCGTCCCCACCCCGGTGCGGGGTGCCCGCCCCTACCTCGTGGGGCTCGTGGGCACGGGCGTCGGCCCCTCGCTGACCCCGCCCCTGCACATGGCCGAGGCCGCGGAACTGGGGCTGGGCTACGTCTACCGGACCATCGACCTCGCCGAGCGGGGGATCGCCCCCGAGCGCATCGGGGAGGTCCTGGGCTGGGCCCGCGACCTCGGGTTCGACGCGCTCAACGTGACGCACCCCTGCAAGCAGCTCGTCCTGCCCCACCTCGACGCCGTCGACCCGCTCGCCGCGGCGCTCGGCGCCGTCAACACCGTGCTCCTCACCCCCGACGGCGCCGTCGGCCACAACACCGACACCACCGGGTTCGAGGCCGCGCTGCGCAGCGAACTGGACGACGCGCCCCGCGGGGACGTCGTGCTCGTGGGCGCCGGGGGAGCGGGCGCGGCCGTCGCGGACGCCCTCCTGCGCTGCGGCACGGAGCGGCTCACGGTCGTCGACGTCGCCCCGGGCCGCGCGCGGGACCTCGCCGGTTCGCTCGCGGGACGGCACCACCGCGAGGTCACCTCGGCGGGCACCGCCGACCTCACCGACCTCGTCCCCGCCGCCGACGGCGTCGTGCACTGCACGCCGACGGGCATGGCCGAGCACCCCGGCACCGCCTTCCCGGTCGACCTGCTGCGCCCCGCGACGTGGGTCGCGGACGTCGTCTACCGACCGCTCGAGACGGCCCTGCTCACCGCCGCCCGGGCCGCCGGGTGCCGCACGCTCGACGGCGGTCACATGGCCGTGCACCAGGCCGTCGGCGCCTTCGAACTCATCACCGGGCGCCGCCCCGACACCGCGCGGATGCTCGCGCACCTGCGCGCCCTCGTGCGCGCCGACTGACTCCTGACTCCCGCGCTGCGCCCCAGCGCACCGCACTCCCACCCGTTCCGTCGTCCGCACCGTCGGAGGTCACCGTGGACAGCAGCACACCGGTCGAGGCACCGGTCGAGAAGACCCCCCGCAAGGCCGCGCTCGCCAGTTTCATGGGCAGCGCCGTGGAGTACTACGACTTCTTCCTGTTCGGTTCCGCCGCAGCGCTCATCTTCCCCCGGGTGTTCTTCCCCGACGCCGGGAACGCGGCCCTCGTCCTGTCGTTCGCGACGTTCGGCGTCGCCTACGTCGCCCGGCCGCTGGGCGCCGTCGTCCTCGGCCACTTCGGCGACCGCGTCGGGCGGCAGAAGGTCCTCATGTTCACGCTCGTGCTCATGGGGCTGTCGACGTTCGTCATCGGCTGCCTGCCCTCGCACGACCGGATCGGCTGGCTCGCACCGGCTCTGCTCGTCGTGTGCCGCATCCTGCAGGGGTTGTCGGCCGCGGGGGAGCAGGCCGGGGCGTCGTCGCTGACGCTCGAGCACGCCCCCGACGACCGGCGGTCCTTCTTCACGTCGTGGACCCTCACGGGGACCCAGGGCGGGCAGATCCTCGCGGCCCTCGTCTTCATCCCCGTCGTGGCGCTGCCCGACGACGTGAAGTACAGCTGGGGGTGGCGGGTCCCGTTCTGGCTGAGCGCGCTCGTCGTCCTCGTCGCCTACCTCATCCGCCGGTCCCTGCACGAGACCCCGCAGTTCCAGCAGGCCAAGGCGTCCGGCCAGATCGCCCGCATGCCGCTGGCGGTCCTGGTGCGCGAGCACTGGCGCGACGTCCTGCGCGTCGTCGGCTGCGCCACGGTCGCGGCCGTCTCGACCGTGTTCGGGAACCTCGCCATCGCGTACGGCAAGGAGGTCGGCGTCAACGAGGCCATCACCCTGTGGCTCGTCGTCGTGGCCAACGCCGTCGCGCTGCTGACCCAGCCGCTGTTCGGCCGGCTCGCCGACCGGATCGGCCGCAAACCCGTGTTCGTCTACGGGGCGCTGTCCTCGGCCGCCCTCATGCCGTTCTACCTGCTGTCGATGAGCTCGGGGTCGGAGGTGCTGACGTTCGTCCTGGCGGTCGCCACGTTCTCCTGCGGGTACTGCGCGGCGAACGCCGTCTGGCCCTCGTTCTACGGCGAGATGTTCGACGTGCGCGTCCGGTTCTCCGGCATGGCCATCGGCACCCAGCTCGGGTTCCTGCTGGCCGGTTTCGCCCCGAGCATCGTCACGGGGCTGGGCGGGGTGCGTGAGGGCGGCTGGGTCGTCATCAGCGTCTTCACCGCGATCGTCGCCGTCGTGGCCTCGCTGTCCGCGCTGACCGCCCGGGAGACCCGGTCGGTGCCGACGGCCGAGCTCGGCCGCCCGGTGCGCGCCACCACCCCCGGCGGGGTCCGCGTCTGAGCAGTGCTCACCAGGTCGCGTCGAGCCCGCCCAGGAGCGCCTCGACGACCCGGCTGACGGCGGCCTGCGAGCCGTCCTGCGCCGGCTGGCCGGCCCGCAACGTCGCCGCCACCAGCACCTGCCGCCGCTCCCGTCGGGCCACCCCGACGAGGGCGGCGGTGCCGTACCGGCCGCTGGCGACGGCGTGGGTGAGCGTCCAGCCGCCGCGCAGCCGGTCCGAGGGCAGGAGCGCGGCGAACCGCAGCCGCGCGGCGGGCTCGAGGACGTCCCCGAGCAGCACCGCCCCGTAGCCGAGGGCCAGGGCCCGCGTCGTGGTGGTGTCCCGCGGGTCCCAGGGCTGCGCGGAGCAGGAGTCCGGCGCGCGCCGGTCGATCCGGGTGCGCCGGTCGCCGAGGGCGCGGCAGAACCCGGTCACGGCCGCCGCGCCGCCGGCGCGCACGACCAGCAGGTTCGTCGCGGTGGCGTCACCGCGGCGCAGGGCGGCGTCGCCGAGGCCCGCCACCGTCATCCCCGTCTGCACGTGCCAGGCGCAGACGGGGGTCGAGCCCACGAGGTCGTCGGTTGAGTACCGGACGCGCTCGTCGAGGACGGCCGGCCCGTGGGCGCGCAGCAGCTTGGCCAGGGCCGTCCCGGCGGGCAGCGTCAGCACGGGCCGCAGCAGGTCGGGCCGGTGACCGGTGACGCGGCCGGTGAGCAGGTCGAGAGCCCAGGACGTCACCTCGTCGGGCTGGCCCCCCAGGGCGGCGACGAGTCCCGTGCCCGCCGCGGCCGAGACGACCGACCGGCGCGACACGGGCGAGGGTCCACCTGGCGAGACGCCCATCCCTCACCTCCCGGCCCGCCACCGTGCGAGGCGTCCAGGGTGCGCCCGGGGGGCGGCGCTGCGCCAGACCCCCGGGCGGTCCCGGTGCGGCCGTCCGTCAGCGCGCGGGCTGCCAGCCCAGGGCCGGGGCCACGTGCTCGACGATCGAGCGCATGAGGTGGGTGTTGTAGTCCACGCCCAGGGCGTTCGGGATGGTCACCAGGAGCGTGTCCGCCTCGCGCACGGCCGCGTCCTTGGCGAGGTCCTCGGCCACCTGGTCGGGGTCACCGGCGTAGGTCTTGCCGAAGCGCGCCAGGCCCGGTTCGCCGAGCGAGCCGACCTGGTCGACCGAACCGCGGTCGCGGCCGAAGTAGGCCTCGTCGAGGTCGTTGACGATGGGCATCACGCTGCGGCTCACCGAGATCCGCGGTTCGCGCTCCCAGCCCGAGTCCCGCCAGACCTGCCGGTACAGCGCGATCTGCTCGGCCTGCAGCTCGTCGAACGGGACGCCCGTGTCCTCCGTCAGCAGCGTCGAGCTCATGAGGTTCATGCCCTGCTCGGCCGTCCAGCGGGCGGTGGCCCTGGTGCCCGAACCCCACCAGATCCGGTCGGACAGGCCGGGGGACTGCGGCAGCACCGGAAGCTGCACGCTGCGGCCGGTCATGCGCGGGTTGGACTCGGCGACGCCGGCGCCGGCGATCGCGCGCCGGAAGACGTCGGTGTGCCGGCGGGCCATGTCGGCCTCGGTCTCGCCCTCGGCGGGCACGTACCCGAAGGTCGCCGGGCCGTGCAGCGCGGGCTCGGGTGAGCCCCGGCTCACGCCGAGCTGCAGCCGGCCGTCGGAGATGAGGTCGGTCTGCGCGGCCTCCTCGGCCATGTAGAGCGGGTTCTCGTACCGCATGTCGATGACGCCGGTGCCCAGCTCAATGCGGCTCGTGCGGGCGGCCATGGCGGCGAGGACCGGGAACGGCGCGGCCTGCTGGCGGGCGAAGTGGTGCACCCGCACGTAGGCGCCGTCGAAGCCGAGCTCCTCGGCGGCCACCGCCAGCTCGACGGTCTGGACGAGGGCCTCGCGCGCGGTCCGTGCGGCCGAGCCGGGGACCGGTTGGTAGTGCCCGAAGGACAGGAAACCGATGCGCTTCACATCCTCATTGAACCATCAACAACCGCGTCCTGTTCCATGATGGGGCGGTGACTTCCCCCGCGACCTCCCGCGAGCTGCCCGACCGGATCACCAAGGACACCCGGCTCTGCCTGTCGCTGTCGGGACGGCCGAGCAACCTCGGCACCCGCTTCCACAACTTCCTCTACGCCGAGCTGGGTCTCGACTTCGTCTACAAGGCGTTCACCACGGACGACCTGCCCGCCGCGGTGGCCGGCATCCGCGCGCTCGGCATCCGGGGGGCGGGTGTGTCCATGCCCTTCAAGGAGGCCGTCATCCCCCTGGTCGACGAGCTCGAGGCCTCCGCCGCCGCGATCGACTCCGTCAACACGATCGTCAACACGCCCCGCGAGGGCCGTCCGCACCTCGTCGCCTACAACACCGACTACCTCGCCGTCGCGGGCCTGCTGGCCCAGCACGGCATCACCCCCGCCGGCACGCCCGGCGCCGCCGCAGTCCTCGGCAGCGGCGGGATGGCCAAGGCCTCGCTCGCCGCTCTGCGCGACGCGGGGTTCTCCGACCTCCTCGTCGTCGCCCGCACCGAGGCCACGGGCGCCCCGCTCGCCGCGCAGTACGGCGCCCGCTGGCTGCCCGCGCTCGGCGACGTCCGGCCCGACCTGCTGCTCAACGCCACCCCCGTCGGCATGGCCGGTGGGCCCGCAGCGGAGGACCTGCCCGTCGCGCGGGCCGCCGTGGAGGCCGCGGGCGCCGTCGTCGAGGTCGTGGCCGTCCCCGAGGACACCCCGCTCGTCCGGCTCGCGCGCGAGCTCGGCACGCCCCTGGTCACGGGCACCGAGGTCGCCGCCTGGCAGGCCGCCGAGCAGTTCGCGCTCTACACCGGGGTCCGGCCGAGCGCCGACCAGGTCCGCCGAGCGGGTGAGTTCTCGCGGCGCGCCGTGTGAACCGCGCCCGGTCCGGACGCACCGGGGCAGCGGCACCCGCATGATCGAGTCATGTCGTCACCCGCTCGCCGTCTCCAGCCCGACCCAGGTGGTGCCGAGGGGGAGAGGGTGACCACTGCGCCCGGACCCCGCGACGCCGGAGCCGGCGACCCCGCCGCACCCCAGCCCGGAGCCCCCGCGGTGCCGGGCCCCGGGTCCGACGCCGCCCGCCGGGCCACCGGGGGCCTCGACGGCCGCGGCCGCACCGCCGCGCTCGTCCTCGTGCCCGTCACCGGGGGCGTCGCCGTCGCCGTCGCGGCGGCCGTCGCCTCGACGCTCGTCACGCTCGTCGTGGCCCTGGTCGCGCTCGGGGCCGTCGCCGTGGCGCTCGCGGTCGCCCTCGCGCTGACCGTCCGCGCCCACCACGAGGCCGAGCGCTCCGTGGGCTCGCTGCTGGCCGCCCTCGAGGCCGCTCGCGACGAGACGGTGCAGGACACGGTCACGGGTCTGCTCAACCGCCGCGGCCTGGTCCTCGTCGGGCACCAGGTGCTGGAGTCCGCGCGCCGCTCCGGCGGTGCCGTCCACGCGTGCATCGTCGAGGTCACCCCGGGCGTGCAGCTCGGCGGCGGCAGCCGGACGGTCGAGGAGGTCCGCGCCGCGCGCGAGGCCGAGTGGGCCGCGGCCGCCACCGCCCTGCGCGGGGCGACCCGCACGTCCGACGTCGTCGCCCGCGAGGGGGAGGGCCGGTTCGTCGTCCTGGGCCCGGGGGCGGGCCTGCACGCGCAGGAGCTCGAGCGCCGCATCCGCGTGGGCCTGGCGCAGAGCCGGCTCGCCGGTGGCGGCGAGCGCGCCCCGCGGCTGGCCGTCGAGGCCGGTGCGGCCGTGCTCGCGCCGTGGGACGAGGGCGGGGTCAGCGACCTCCTCGTGCGGGCCGAGCAGGCCCTGGCCCAGCGTCGCGCCCTGCGCCGCAGCGTCCCCCAGCACGGGTGGGGCCGTCGCCGCAGCGACCGCGGCGACCGCAGCGCCCGCCCGGAGCGTCCCGGCGCCTGACCCCCGGGGTCCCGTCCGCCACGGAGTAGGCTGTCCGGGTGTCCTCCCGCCGACTTCCCAGCCGGTGCTGAGCTGCTGCGACCTCGCAGGTGCTCGCACCGAGACCCCTCCTGCGCGAGGGGTCTTCCGCTGTCAGGGGCAGGTCGCAGGTGCGGGACGCACGCGAGCACCGGGAGGACGGGATGACTGACGTGTCGGTTGAGCAGACCGAGGAGCACGACGAGCAGCGCTACGACGCGTTCGCGCTGCAGGAGAAGTGGTTGCCGGTCTGGGACGACCTCAAGCCCTTCCGCAGCGGCGAGCCGGGCGACGAACGCCCCAAGAAGTACGTGCTCGACATGTTCCCCTACCCCTCCGGCGACCTGCACATGGGTCACGCCGAGGCGTACGCGCTGGGCGACGTCATCGCGCGGTACTGGATGCAGCGCGGTTTCGACGTCATGCACCCCATCGGCTGGGACGCGTTCGGCCTGCCCGCGGAGAACGCCGCCATCAAGCGCGGCCTGGACCCGCGGCAGTGGACGTACGACAACATCGCCCAGCAGCGCGCCTCGATGCGCCGCTACGCCTGCTCCTTCGACTGGGACCGCGTGCTGCACACGTCGGACCCGGAGTACTACAAGTGGAACCAGTGGCTGTTCCTCAAGCTGTACGAGAAGGGCCTGGCCTACCGCAAGGACTCCCTCGTCAACTGGGACCCGGTCGACCAGACCGTCCTGGCCAACGAGCAGGTGCTGCCCGACGGCACGTCCGAGCGTTCCGGCGCGAAGGTCGTCAAGAAGAAGCTGACCCAGTGGTACTTCCGGATCACCGAGTACGCCGACCGGCTGCTGGACGACCTGGACCGCCTGGAGGGCCAGTGGCCGTCCAAGGTGATCTCGATGCAGCGCAACTGGATCGGCCGCTCGACGGGCGCCGAGGTCGAGTTCGTCATCGAAGGCCGCGACGAACCCGTCACGGTCTACACGACGCGTCCGGACACCCTGCACGGCGCGACGTTCATGGTCGTGGCCGCCGACTCCGACCTGGCCGAGGAACTGGCCGCGGGGTCCGCACCGGAGGTGCGGGAGGCGTTCGAGGCGTACCGCACCACGGTGCAGGAGACCTCGGACATGGACCGGCTGGCGTCGGAGCGCGAGAAGACCGGCGTCGACCTGGGCCGGTTCGCCGTGAACCCCGTCAACGGTGAACGGCTGCCGATCTGGGCCGCCGACTACGTGCTGGCCGACTACGGCACGGGCGCCATCATGGCCGTGCCCGCGCACGACCAGCGCGACCTGGACTTCGCCCGCGCGTTCGGCCTGCCCGTCCGCGTCGTCGTCGACGTCCGCGACGCCGACGGGAACCCGCTGCCGGACCCGGCGCAGTCCGGGGAGGCCACGGCCGGCGACGGCGTGCTGGTGAACTCCGGCCCGCTGGACGGCCTGGACAAGAAGGCCGGCATCGCGAAGGCGATCGAGGTCCTGCAGGCCGAGGGCAAGGGCCGCCCGGCGAAGAACTACCGCCTGCGCGACTGGCTGATCTCCCGCCAGCGCTACTGGGGCACCCCGATCCCGGTCGTGCACACCGAGTCCGGTGAGGTGCCCGTCCCGGAGGACCAGCTGCCGGTGCTGCTGCCGCCGTCGGAGGGCCTGAACCTCACGCCCAAGGGCACGAGCCCGCTGGGGGCGGCGGAGGACTGGGTCAACGTGCCCAGCCCCGTCGACGGGTCGCCCGCGCGCCGGGACCCGGACACGATGGACACGTTCGTCGACTCGTCCTGGTACTACCTGCGGTTCGTCTCCCCGGACGACGACACCAAGCCGTTCGACACCGACCTCATCGCCCAGTGGGGTCCGATCGACCAGTACGTCGGCGGGGTGACCCACGCGATCCTGCACCTGCTGTACGCGCGGTTCATCACCAAGGTCCTGCACGACCTGGGGTACCTGCCCTTCGACGAGCCGTTCACCCGCCTGCTGAACCAGGGCATGGTGCAGATGGACGGGTCGGCCATGAGCAAGTCCAAGGGCAACCTGGTCCGGCTGTCGGACCAGCTCGAGGAGCACGGCGTCGACGCCATCCGGCTGACGATGGCGTTCGCGGGTCCGCCCGAGGACGACATCGACTGGGCAGACGTGTCCCCGTCGGGCTCGGCGAAGTTCCTGGGCCGCGCGTGGCGGCTGGCGCGCGACGTCACCTCGCCCGTGGGTGCCGACGTCACGACCGGGGACGTCGCGCTGCGCCGGGTGACGCACCGGACGCTGCACGACGTCGCCCAGCACGTCGAGGCGTTCCGCTTCAACGTGGCCGTGGCGCGCGTCATGGAACTGGTCAACGCGACCCGCAAGGCGATCGACTCCGGCCCGGGTGCGGCCGACCCGGCCGTCCGCGAGGCCACCGAGGTCGTCGCGCTGGTGCTGTCGCTGTTCGCCCCGTACGTGGCGGAGGACATGTGGTCCCTCCTGGGCCACGAACCCGCCGTCGCGCGGGCCGGGTGGCCGGCGGTCGACGAGTCGCTGCTGGTCGAGGACACGGTGACGTGCGTCGTCCAGGTCAAGGGCAAGGTCCGCGACCGCCTCGAGGTGGCCCCGGACATCACGCAGGAGGCGTTGCAGGAGCTGGCGATGGCCTCGGAGAAGGTCCAGTCGGCGCTCGCCGGCGCGGGGATCCGGACGGTCGTGGTCCGGGCCCCCAAGCTGGTGAACATCGTCCCGGCCTGACACCGGACGTGATGCCGGAACTGCTGCCCCCGTCCACCCCGCGGCTGCTGCTGCGGCGGTGGACGGAGGGCGACCGGGAACCCTTCGCGGCGATGAACGCCGACCCGGAGGTCACCCGGTTCGTGTCCGCCGTGGCCGACCGTGCCGCGTCGGACCGGTTGGCGGACTACGCCGACGGCTGCTTCGACCGCCTGGGGTTCGGCCTGTCCGCCCTCGAACGCCGGGACACCGGCGAGTTCATCGGGTTCGCCGGGCTGCACCGGATGCGCTGGTACCCCGAGGACGTCGAGATCGGCTGGCGGCTCGGGCGGTCGGCGTGGGGCCAGGGGTTCGCGACCGAGGCCGCCCGGGCGTGGGCCGACCACGCCCGGGGGCTCGACCTGCCCCGGCTCATCTCGATCGTCGACCCCGGCAACACCGCCAGCCTCGGCGTCACCCGCAAGCTCGGGATGGTCGAGGGCTGGAGCGGCGAGCGGGAGGGGCGGCCGCACGTCGTCATGGTGCTGGACCTCTGACGGCCGCCCCCCCGGGCTCAGCCGGGGATGAGGCCGGGCAGTTCGGTCTCGGTGATCGGGAACCCGGGGAAGCGGGTCAGCCGCAGCAACGGGATGGCCCGCATCATGGCGCCGTGCTGCGGGTCGAACAGCATGCCCGCCCAGGGGGTGCCGTCGATGCGCTCGCGGACCGCCGCCGCCGCGTCCGGGTGCTGCAGCCAGACCTCGAGCTCGGAGTCGAGCTGCAGGGGCACGCTCACCCCGTCGCCGGGCAGCGTCACCGTGGTCGCGAGGCGGACGTCGCGCGACGAGGCGCCGACGCGGATGCCGAACTCACCGCCCTCGACGACCCAGCGGCCGGTCGCGCTGTGCCAGAACGAGAAGGCCCGCTCGTCGAGCTCGACCGCCACCTCACGGGACTCGCCGGGTTCCAGCGTCACGCGGGCGAAGCCCTTGAGCTCTGCGTCCGGACGGAACACCGTCGCGTCGACGTCGGCGACGTACACCTGGACGACCTCGCTGCCCGCGACGTCCCCGGTGTTCGTGATCGTCACGTGCACGTCGACGGAGTTCCCGCGCGTCTCCACCCGCAGGTCGGAGTACCCGAACGTCGTGTAGGACAACCCGTGCCCGAATGCGGCGGCGACGGGCAGGGAGTGCGCGTCGTACCAGCGGTACCCGATGAGCAGGCCCTCGCCGTAGCGCACGTGGCCGTGCTCGCCGGGGAAGTTCCCGACCGTCGGGTTGTCGCGGTAGTTGACGGGAACCGTCTCGGCCAGCTTGCCCGAGGGGTTCGCGACGCCGCTCAGCAGGTCGGCCACGGCGGCGCCGCCGGCCTGCCCACCGAGCCAGCCCTCCAGGACGGCGGGGACGGTGTGCTGCCAGGGTTCGAGGTTCACGACGGACCCGTTGGCCAGCACGACGACGGTGCGGGGGTTCGCCGCCACGACGGCGTCGAGCAGATCGAGCTGCTCCGGCGGCAGGTTCGTGTGCTCGCGGTCGTACCCCTCGGACTCGTACGAGGCGGGCAGGCCGAGGAACAGCACGACGACGTCGGCCGTGCGCGCGACGTCGACGGCCTCGGCGGCGAGGGCACGCGCCGCCTCGCCCGTCGCGTCGTCCGGGTCGGCCTCCGGGACGTAGCCCGGCGCGAACGTCACGTCGCGGGACCCGTCGAACTGCGCGCGCAGGGCGGTGAGCGCGTCGTCGAGGCGGGTGGGGTTCACCTGCGAACTGCCCGCGCCCTGGTAGCGGGGCGTGCGGGCGAACTCGCCGACGACGGCGATCGTCCCGCCCGCGGCGGCCAGCGGCAGGATCCGATCCTCGTTCCTCAGCAGGACCGCGCTCTGGAGCGCGGCCTCGCGGGCGAGGGCGTGGTGGGCGTCGGTGTCGAAGGTGCCTGGGTCGGCGAGGGCGGGCCGGGCCTTCTCGACGAGTTCCAGGACGCGCAGGACGGCGCGGTCGAGGTCCTCGGTCGACAGGCTCCCGGTGCTGACGGCCTCGAGGATCCGCTGGGTGCCGGCGCCGGAGGAGGACGGCATCTCCAGGTCCAGGCCCGCGCGGACCCCGTCCTCGCGCACGTTGACGGCGCCCCAGTCGGAGACGACGAGGCCGGAGAAACCCCACTCGCCGCGCAGGACGTCGGTGAGCAGCCAGGGGTCCTCGGAGGCGTAGACGCCGTTGATGCGGTTGTAGGAGCACATGACCGTCCAGGGCTGCGCCTTCGTGACGACGCGCTCGAAGGCCGTCAGGTAGATCTCCCGGAGCGTGCGCTCGTCGACGTCGGCGGAGACCGTCATCCGCTGCGTCTCCTGGTTGTTCGCCGCGAAGTGCTTCAGCGACGTCCCGACGCCCTGGCTCTGCACGCCCTCGACGAGGGCGGCGGCGAGGTCGCCGGCCAGCACCGGGTCCTCGGAGAAGTACTCGAAGTTCCGCCCGCACAACGGCGACCGCTTCATGTTGACGCCGGGGCCGAGCAGGACGGACACGCTCTCGGCGCGCGTCTCACGGCCCAGGGCCTCCCCGACGCGGCGCAGCAGGTCGACGTCCCACGAGGAGGCGAGCCCGGCCGCGGGCGGGAAGCACGTCGCGGGGACGGAGTTCGCCAGGCCGAGGTGGTCGCCGCCCTCGGCCTGCTTGCGCAGGCCGTGCGGGCCGTCGGTGACCATGAGCGCGGGGATGCCCAGGCGTTCGACGGGCTCGGTGTGCCAGAAGTCGGAGCCGTCGAGGAGGGCGGCCTTCTCCTCGACGGTGAGTTCCGCCAGCAGCTCGGCCGGGGTGCGCGTGACGTCGGTGTCGGTCATGGTCGCAGGCTACGCCCAACACCTACCAGGTGGAAGGTATTGGTGGTAGGGATGTGCTGTGGCCGCACGCGGGGAGTACGCCAAGGGCAGGGCCCGGCGCGAGCAGATCCTCACCGAGGCCGTCGGGCTGTTCGCCGAGTCCGGGTACCGCGCCGCGTCGTTGCGCGACCTCGCCGCCCGCTGCGGGCTGACGCACGCGGGGCTCCTGCACCACGTCGGCAGCAAGCAGGCGCTGCTGCTCGCCGTCCTGGAGCAGCGCGACGTGGAGGACGCCTCGCTCGTGGGGCCGGACCCGTCGCTGCCGGGGGAGCGGCAGCTCGAGGCCCTGCTCGACGTGGTGCGCCGCAACGTCTCCCGCCGCGGTGTCGTCGAGCTGTTCTGCGTGCTGTCGGCCGAGGCCACCTCGCCCGAGCATCCCGCCCACGCCTTCTTCGACGAGCGCTACCGCCGGGTCGTCGCCGCGCTCACCACGGCGTTCGCCGACTGCGGGCACCCCGCCCCGGGGTCGGCGGCGCGCCGGCTCGTCGCCGTCATGGACGGGCTGCAGGTGCAGTGGCTGCTGCACCCCGACGACGTCGACATGGTCGCGGAGGTGCGGGCCCAGGTGGATCGGGAGCTGGACCGTCCACGGGGGTGAATCCCCCCACATCCGGCACCCGGTCGCTCTATCGTCGATGAGTCACCACAAGACGACGTGGAGTGAGCTGGGAGTCGATGGGCAACGGCAGCAGGACCCCGGCTCGGCGCAGCACGGGGAAGACGGTCGCCCTCGCCGCGTGCCTGGGGCTGGCCGCCCTCGTCGCGCTGGTCGGCGTGGTCTCGTCCTTCGTCGTCGGCGGAGCCGCGTCCGCGGCGGGGAGCCTCCTCGCGGTGGTCGGCCTCACGGGTCTGCTCGTGGGGTTGTTCACCGTGGTGGTGGGGCACTTCCGGACCGCCGGGCTGGCAGGTCGCCGGGCCGGGGCCGTCCTCACCGTCCTCAGCCTCGTCGCGCTCTCCGGCGGGGGCGCCCTGGCGGGCGGTGACGCGCCCGCGGACACCGTGGCCACGGCCGCCACGACTCCCGGAGCGACTCCCACCACGACCCCCGCTGCGACTCCCGCCAGGACGCCCGTGACCACTCCCGACCCGGTCCCGACGACCACCACGACGACCACCACGAGGACCTCGACCACCGACGCGATCCTCGCCACGGCCGCCCCCGGCACCGCCCTCGCCGCGCTCGACACCCTCGACGTGAAGGGGCGGGCCCCCAAGACCGGGTACTCCCGAGACGCCTTCGGCGCCGCCTGGACCGACACCGACCAGAACGGCTGCTACACCCGCAACGACGTCCTGAACCGCGACCTGACCGCCCGCTCGTGGACGGACGCCGTGCACTGCACCGTGTCCGCCGGCGCACTCGCCGACCCCTACAGCGGCGACGCGATCGCGTTCACCCGGGGTGGGTCGACGTCGTCGGCGGTGCAGGTCGACCACGTCGTGGCCCTGTCCAACGCCTGGCAGACGGGCGCGCAGTCGTGGGACGCGGCGACGCGCACCGCGTTCGCCAACGACCCGCTGGGACTGCTGGCGGTCGACGGGCCGCTGAACGAGCAGAAGGGCGACGGCGACGCCGCGACGTGGCTCCCGCCGAACACCGCCTTCCGCTGCGACTACGTCGCGCGCCAGGTCGCGGTGAAGGCCGCCTACGGGTTGTGGGTCACGCCCCCGGAGCGGGACGCCATCGCGCGCGTGCTCGGGACCTGCCCCGGCGAACCCCTGCCCGTCCGCTCCGCGTTCGCAGCGCTCGTCGCGGCACCCGTGCCCGTGCCCGTGCCCAGGCCCGTGGGCGTCGCGCCCGCGCCGGCCACCTCGGCGCCCGCCCCCGCCGCGGACGCCCCGGCCGAGACCAGCGCCGACGTCCCCGCGGGCGCGTCGGCGGTCTGCCGGGACGGCACGCTGTCCTACTCCGCCCACCGCCGCGGCACCTGCTCGCACCACGGGGGTGTCGACACGTGGCTGTGACGCAGGCTCGCGGTGCGGACCACCCGCGGCGACACCACGCGGTGGGGTGCCCCGCGTGGGCATGGTGACCGCCGGAGTGGACCTGTCGACCCAGCGGGGCACGACGGCCGTCGCCGTCGTCCGCTGGGACGGCGGCTCCGCCCGCGTCACGGACTGCCACCGACCGACGGACGACGGGTTCGTCCTCGACCTGGTGCGAGGCGCGGCGAAGGTCGGCATCGACAGCCCGCTGGGGTGGCCTGACGAGTTCCTGCGCTTCGTGACGGACCACGCAGCAGGGAATGTCGAGGTACGAGCGGGGGAGACCGGCGAGGAGCAGCGCCGCCGTCTGACGTGGCGCCTGACGGACCAGGTCGTCCGGGCTGCGGGCCACCAACCGCTCACGGTGGCGGCCGACAAGATCGGCCACGTCGCGATGCGCGCAGCGCGCCTGCTGGCCCTGCTCGCGGCGGAGCAGGGCCCGATCGACCGCGCCGGTTCGGGAGTCGTCGTGGAGGTCTACCCGGCCGCGTCGCTGAAGCGGTGGGGGTTCGCGCACCGGCAGTACAAGGGGACGGCGAACTCCTCCGCCCGGCTGGCGCTGGTGGAGGAGTTGCCTCGTCGGTTGCCCTGGCTGGACCTCGGCGTCGCGGCCGAGGCGTGCCGTGCGTCGGACGACGCGCTCGACGCCGTCGTCGCCGCACTGACGGCTCGCGCTGCGGCGCTGGGGTTCTGCACGTCGCCGACCGCGGAGCAGCGGGAGCAGGCCGCGCGGGAGGGGTGGATCGCGCTGCCGACCTGCGAGACCGGGCGGCTCCTCGACGGGTGACCCGGGTTCGGGGTGTGGACGCCGGCGGACCGGTGACGTCCCGGGATCAACAGGGGACGCGGGTGACCCGTCGTCCACAGGTGGGTCCTCGTCCGGACCGGTGGGGTACCTGTCCGCCTACGTTTCCGGGGTGACCCCGCCCCCCTCCCGTCGCGACGCGGCGGTCCGCGCCCGCGCACTGGCGGTCCGGCAGTTCCGGGCGCCAGAGGAGGATCCCCAGGACGGCCTCGGGGACGAGTTCGACGAGGAGTTCGACGAGGGGGACGCTGACCCCGCGGGTGCCGGGGTCGCCCCGGGGGTCCTGGCTGAGTGGTCGCGCCAGCTGGCCGACCGGACCCCGCCGGGGTTGCGGGCGGTGAGAGTGCGGGTCGGTCCGCGGGCGGTCGCCGGCGCGGTCCTCGGGTCCGTCCTGGTGGCGGCGGGGCTCGGGTTCGCGGCCTGGCGGTCCTGGCCCGATCCCGGTGCGCAGCAGGGGCAGGCGCTGCCGGCGAGGACGGCGCCGGTCGCGGCGGGCACACCTCTGAGCACGCCGTCGCCCTCGGCGACGACGAGTTCCGCGTCCGTCGTCGTGCACGTCGCGGGCCGCGTGCTGCGGCCGGGGGTCGTCACCCTGTCCGCGGGCAGCCGGGTGGCCGACGCGTTGACGGCTGTGGGCGGTCCCGCCGCGGACGCCGACCTCGACGCGCTGAACCTCGCGCGCGTCCTCCAGGACGGAGAGCAGGTCCTCGTCCCGGCGCCCGGGCAACCGGGGACCGTCGCGGCGCCCGCACCGGCGGCGGGTTCCTCCGCAGCGCCGGGCGCGCGGCTGGACCTGAACTCCGCCACGGCCGCCGACCTCGACGCCCTGCCGGGGGTGGGCGAGGTCCTGGCGGGCCGGATCGTCGCCTGGCGCGAGGAGAACGGGACGTTCTCCTCCGTCGACGACCTCGGTGAGGTGCAGGGCATCGGGCCGAAGGTGCTCGAGGGGCTGCGGGACCTGGTGAGCGTGTGAGCGCGGCGGAGCAGTCGGAGGTCGTCGGAGCCCGGTCCGTCGGACCGCCGCCGGTGCCCGTCGACCTGCGGCTCGCGGCGGCGGCGGTCGGAGCGTGGGGTGTCGCGTTCCTCGCGACGGGCCGCCCTGACCTCCTGGTGTGGGGTTTCGCGGGTTCTGCGCTCCTGCTGCTGGTCGTCCTCGGGGTGCTGCGCCGGACGGGTCGGGGCGCACGCGTCGCGCTGGTCCTCGTCGCCGCGACGCTCGTGCTGTTCTCCGTCTGTCTGCAGCACAGCCGGTCCACCGCCGGGGGTGTCGAGGAGCTGGCGGAGCGCCGGGTGTCGGGGGAGTTCTCCGCCGTCGTCACCGCCGACCCGCACGCCCTGCCCACCCGCCGCGACGGGGAACCCCCGCGCGTCGTCCTCGACGTCCGGCTCACGTCGCTGGACGCGCGGGGCGCCACGCGGGAACTCGCCGCCCCAGCGACGGTGTTCGCCGTCGCCGAGCGGTGGCGGGACGTGCGGTGGGGTGACCGGGTCACCTTCCGCGGCCGGCTCGGAACCGCTGACCCCGGCGAGCGGTCGGTCGTGGTCGTCTCGGTCGGGGACCTGGTCCGCACCGACCGCCCGACGGGCCTCCTGGAACTGTCCGAAACCCTGCGGACGGGGTTGCGGGAGGCCGTGTCCGGTCGGTCGGCCGACGTCCGCGGGCTGCTGCCCGGGCTCGTCGTCGGGGACACCTCCGCGCTGCCGCCCGACCTGGAGGCCGCGATGCGGTCGGTCGGCCTCACCCACCTCACCGCGGTCAGCGGGTCGAACACGACGCTGGTCGTGGGGTTCCTCGTCCTGGCCGCGTCGTGGGCGGGTTTCGGGCGACGGTCCAGGCTCGTCGTGGCCGGAGTGGGGTTGGTGGGTTTCGTCGTGCTGGCCCGTCCCGAACCCAGCGTGCTGCGCGCGGCCGTGATGGGCGGCGTGGGCATGGCGGGGCTCGCGGCGGGGCGGCCGACGCGGGGGATCCCCGTCGTGGCGGCCGCGGCGCTCGTGCTGCTGGTGGCCGACCCGTGGCTGGCGCGGGAGTTCGGCTTCGTGCTGTCGGTGCTGGCGACGACGGCGCTCGTGCTCCTCGCCCGGCCGTGGGCGGAGCGGCTGACGCGCGCGGGGGTTCCGCGGGTCGTCGCGTACGCGGTCGCCGTCCCCGTGGCCGCGCAGGCGGTGTGCGGGCCCGTCGTGGCGCTGTTGCAACCGGCGGTGAACGTCGTGTCCGTCCCCGCGAACATCGCGGTGGCGCCCGCCGTCGGCCCGGCGACCGTGCTCGGTCTGGCCGCCACGCTCCTCTCCCCGGTGTGGCCGGCCGGGGCCGCCGTCGTGGCCTGGCCGGCGGGCTGGTGCGCGGCGTGGATCGCCGCCGTCGCGCGGGCCGCGGCCCAGGCGCCGACCTCGGTCGCGGTCCCGCCGGGCGTCGCGGGGGCCCTCGTGGTGGCGTTGCTGACGCTCCTCGTCCTCGGCGCCGTCGCGGCCGTCCTGCGCTGGCGGCACGGACCGGGTCGCCGGTGGCCGGCCCTGGCCCTCGTGCTGGTCCTGTCCGCGGCCCTGCTCGTGCGGTGCGCCCCGCGGTGGGGCGGACCGGCCGGGCCGTGGCCTCCGCCGGACTGGCTCGTCGTCGGCTGCGACGTCGGCCAGGGCGACGCGGTCGTCCTGCGGTCGGGTCCGCGCGCAGCGGTGCTGGTCGACGCCGGACCCGACGACGTCCTCGTCGGCGGGTGCCTGGACCGGCTCGGGGTGGACCGGCTCGACGCCGTGGTGCTGACCCACTTCCACGCCGACCACGTGGGCGGCCTCGCGGGGGCGCTCGCCGGCCGGGAGGTCGGGCTCGTCCACGTCTCCCCGCTGGCGGTGGAACCGGCCGCCGGGCGGGTGCGCGAGCAGGCCGGGTCCACGCCGGTCGTCCCGCTGACCGCGGGGGACACCGGGGCCGCCGGGGCGGTGACCTGGACGGTCCTCGGCCCCGAGCCGGAGGCGGCGCGGGTGCGGGCGCCGGACTCGGCGCAGGTCAACGACTCCAGCCTCGTCCTGCTGGCCGACGTGCGGGGCGTGCGGGTGCTGCTGACCGGGGACGCCGAACGCGACGAGCAGCGGGCGGTGCTGGCGCGCTGGCCGGCCGGCGTCGTCGCCGACGTGGTGAAGGTCGCCCACCACGGCTCCCCGACCCAGGTGCCGCAGCTGTACGCGACGGCCCGGCCGCGGGTGGCGCTGGTGGAGGTGGGCGCGGTCAACGACTACGGCCACCCCGCGGCCTCGACGCTGGACGTCCTGGCCGCCACGGACGCCCGGGTCCTGCGCACCGACACCGGCGGGGACGTCGCGGTGGCGGGGACGGCGTCGACGCTGCGGACGCTGGAGCGCGGGCCGGACCCGCGGGAGGCCGAGCGACGCGCCCGGTACGGCAGCGGGTGAGGCCCCGGTCGTCCACCGGCGCGGCGGGATCGGCACGATGTCTGGACAGTCCCACCCGACCGGAGGCACCAGTGCTCGTCCTGCACGACGTCCGTCGCCCAGCCCTCGGGGGTGACGTCGTCGACGTGGCGCTCGCGGACGGTCGCGTCGTCGCGATCGGCGCCGGTCTGGCGAGGACCGGTCCCTGGTCGGCGGCCGAACGCCTCGACGCCCACGGTGCCGTGCTGCTGCCGGGCTTCGTCGACAGCCACGTGCACCTCACGCAGTGGGCCGCGGCCCGCCGCCGCGTCGACGTCCTGTCCGCGCGCTCGGCCGCCGAGGCGGCCGCGCTCCTGCAGGCGGGGGCGGGCCCAGGGGAGGACCTCGTCGTCGGCCACGGCTACCGCGACGCGCTGTGGGACTCCCCGCCGCACCGCGGCGTCCTCGACGCCCGGTTCGGCGAACGTCCCGTGCTCGTCGTGAGCGCGGACCTGCACGCCGTCTGGCTGAACTCCGCCGCAGCCCGCCGGTTCGGGGTGCAGGACCCGACCGGGGTCCTCGTCGAGGCGCCGGCGATGGAGCTGATGACCCGCGCGGGCACCGTGGACGACGCCGTGCAGGACCGCTGGATCGCCGAGGCGACGACGGCCTCGGCCGCCCGCGGGGTCACGGGCCTGGTCGACCTCGAGTACGCGCCGGTCGACGCGTGGACCCGCCGCGCGGAACCCGCCGTCCGCATCGCCGCGGGCGTCTGGCCGGACTGGCTGGAGGAGACGATCGCCGCGGGCCGGCGGACCGGGGACGTCCTGGCCGGCGACCGCGTCCGCGTCGGGCCCGTGAAGTTCGTCGTCGACGGCTCGCTCGGCACCCGGACGGCGTTCTGCCACGAGGAGTACCCCACCGGCGGCCACGGGATCCTGCGCATCCCGCCCGCCGAGCTGGAGGCGTCCCTGCGGCGCGCCACGGCGAACGGGTTGCACGTGGCCGTCCACGCGATCGGGGACGACGCCGTCCGCGTCACCCTCGACGCGTTCGCGGCCGTGGGGTGCCGCGGCAGCCTCGAGCACGCCCAGCAGGTCCACCCCGACGACGTGCCGCGGTTCGCCCGGCTGGGCGTGGTGGCCAGCGTCCAACCCCGCCACGCCGTCGACGACCGCGACGCGGTCCACGTGCACTGGCCGGAGGGCGCCGACCGCGCCTACCGGTTCGCCGACCTGCACGCCGCGGGCGCCGAGCTCCGCCTCGGCTCCGACGCCCCGGTCGCCCCGCTCGACCCGTGGGACGCCCTGGCCAGTGCCGTGCACCGCACCGTCGACGACCGCGACCCCTGGCACCCCGACCAGCACCTGCCCTTCGACGTCGCCCTCACCGCCGCCTGCGGGGGCCGGCGCGGGGTGTTCGTCGGGGACGCCGCCGACCTCGCCCTCGTCGCCGACGACCCGGCGCGCACGTTCGCCGCCGGGGGAGCGGAGGCGTTGCGGCGCAACGAGGTCGTGGCCACGCTCGTGGGTGGGGTCGTCACGCACCGTGCGGGCTGACGGCCCGTGACCTCGTGGCCGGCCGCGTGTCCGACGCCCGTGCGACAGTGACGCCGTGCCCGCAGCCAAGAAGACCGCCGCGAAGTCCCCCGCGAAGAAGGCCGCGAGCGCCGCACCCGGGATCCCGCCGCACGACCTCGCCCCGGCGCCCGTGGTGCTCCTCGCCGGCTCGGAGGAGGCGCTCGCCGACCGCGCGTTCACGGCGCTGCTGACGCGCATGCGCGAGCTCGACCCGTCCTTCGAGCGGACCGACGTCGCGGCGGCCGGGTACCAGAAGGGGCAGCTGGCGACGTGGACGTCGCCCTCGCTCTTCGACGAGCGCTCCCTCGTCCTGGTCGACGGGGTCGACGCCGCGAGCGAGGCCTTCGTCGAGGACGTCCTGGAGTACCTGCAGGCCCCCGTCGACACGGTCGTCCTCGTCCTGCGGCACCGCGGGGGCAACCGCGCGAAGAAGGTGCTCGACACCGCGCGCGCCGTCGCGGGGGTGGCGGAGGTGTCGTGCCAGCCCCTCAAGCGGGACCAGGACAAGGTCGACTTCGTGCTCTCGGACGTCCGTCGCGCCCGCCGCTCGATCGACGTCGAGGCCGCCCGCGCGCTCGTCGCGGCCCTCGGCAGCGACCTCGGGGAGCTGGCCGCCGCCGTCGACCAGCTGCTCACCGACACCGAGGGCACCGTGACGGAGGACGCCGTCCACCGCTACCACGGGGGCCGGCGCGAGGCGACGGGCTTCGAGGTGGCCGACGCGGCCGTCGAGGGGCGGGAGGGTCAGGCGCTCGTCCTGCTGCGGCACGCCGAGGCGACGGGGGTGCCCGCCGTCGTCGTCGTGGCGGCGCTCGCGTCCCGGCTGCGGCAGCTGGCGAAGGTGGCGGGAGCGGGCCGGGGTCGTCCCGCCGACCTGGCCCGGGAGCTGGGCATGGCGCCGTGGCTGGTGGAGAAGGCCCAGCGCGAGGTGCGCCTGCTGTCCCCGGACGGCATGGCCGAGGCCATCCTCGCCGTCGCGGCCGCCGACCACGCCGTCAAGGGCGGTGGGGCGCACGCCGAGCACGCCCTGGAGAAGGCCGTCCGGGTGGTCGCGGCCGCCCGGCGCTGAGGACCGCAGACGCACGGAGGGCCGGCCCCCGAGCGGGGACCGGCCCTCCGTGGAGGATCCGAGGATCAGGCCTTGGCGGCCGACTTGGCGATGGCCGACTTGCGGTTCGCCGCCTGGTTCTTGTGGATGACGCCCTTGCTGACGGCCTTGTCGAGCTTGCGGCTCGCGACCTTCAGGGTGGCCTGCGCCTTCTCGGCGTCGCCGGAGGCGAGCGCCTCGCGGAACGCGCGCACGGCCGTGCGCAGCTCCGACTTGACGGCCTTGTTGCGCAGGCGCGCCTTCTCGTTGGTGAGGATGCGCTTCTTCTGCGACTTGATGTTCGCCACGTGCTCCGTCTTCCTGTTGGTCTGATCGGTGTCAGAGGGCGGTCGTTCCACCGGGGACTCCGGCGTGGGGACACCGGGAGGGACGGAGGACGACCGTGACCTCCGCACGGAGCGAAGGCGTCCTCAAGGTTACCAGCGGTGACGCGGAGCCGGGGACACCCGCGGCCGGACCCGGACCGGGGCACGAAACGCGGGGGAAACGCGGGGGCAACTCGCGGGCAACGTGGACTTCCCTATGGTTCGCGCATGGGTGACGTCTTCGAGGGGTACCTCGACTCTCCCGCGGGGGCAGCCGGCGCCCGCGCGGCCGACGAGATGTTCGACGGCGACGGCAGTCCGCGACCGGAGTGGCAGGCCCTGGCCGCCACCCTCGCCGAGCTGCCGGCCGCCGAGCTGCGCGCCCGCGCCGACCAGCTCGCCAGCACCTTCCTCGACCGCGGCGTCACCTTCGACTACGCCGGGGAGGAGCGGCCCTTCCCCCTGGACGTCGTCCCGCGGATCATCGACGCGGCCCAGTGGGCGCGGGTGGAGCGGGGCGTGGCGCAGCGCGTGCGCGTCCTGGAGGCCTTCCTCGCCGACGTCTACGGGCCGATGCAGGTCGTCAAGGACGGCGTCGTCCCCCGCCGGGTCATCACGTCCTCCAGCCACTTCCACCGCGCGGCCGTCGGCGTCGAGCCGGCCGGGGGCGTCCGCATCCACGTCGCCGGCATCGACCTCGTCCGCGACGAGCACGGCGACTTCCGCGTGCTGGAGGACAACGTCCGGGTGCCGAGCGGGGTGAGCTACGTCCTGGAGAACCGGCAGGCCCTCACCCAGGTGCTGCCCGAGGCGCTGCAGGCCCACCGCGTGCAGCCCGTCGCCGACTACCCCCAGAACCTCCTCTCGGCCCTGCGCGCCGCTGCCCCCAGCGGTGTCGACGACCCGGTCGTCGTCGTCCTGACCCCCGGCGTCTACAACTCGGCCTACTTCGAGCACTCGCTGCTCGCCCGGGCGATGGGGGTCGAGCTCGTCGAGGGCCGCGACCTCGTCTGCCGCGGCAACCGCGTCTACATGCGCACCACGGCCGGCGACCGGCGGGTCGACGTCGTCTACCGCCGCGTCGACGACGACTTCCTCGACCCCGTCCACTTCCGCCGCGACTCCGTCCTGGGCTGCGCGGGCATCCTCAACGCCGCCCGCGCCGGCGGGGTGAGCATCGCCAACGCCGTCGGCAACGGCGTCGCGGACGACAAGCTCGTCTACACCTACGTCCCGGAACTCACGAAGTACTACCTCGGTGAGGAGCTCGTCCTCGGCAACGTGCCGACGTACCGCCTGGAGATCCCCGCCGAGCGGGAGGAGGCGATGGACCGGCTCCACGAGCTCGTCGTCAAACCCGTTGACGGCTCCGGCGGCAAGGGCCTCGTCGTGTGCCCGGACGCCAGTGCCGAGCAGGTCGAGGAGCTGCGCCGCCGGGTCCTGGCCGACCCGCGCGGCTGGATCGCCCAGCCCGTCGTGGCGCTGTCGACCGTGCCGACGCTGGCGGGGACGCAGATGCGGCCCCGGCACGTCGACCTGCGGCCCTTCGCCGTCAACGACGGCCGGACCGTGCGGGTCCTGCGCGGCGGGCTGACCCGCGTCGCGCTGCGCGAGGGGTCCCTCGTCGTGAACTCCAGCCAGGGTGGCGGCTCGAAGGACACGTGGGTGCTCGCGGGGGAGGACACCGTGCCCGAACCCGCGCCGGTGGTCCCCGTCCCCGTCGCCGCGCCCGCGCCGCTGCCGGAGGAGCAGCACCACGTGACCGACCCCGGTCCGGGCGCCGGCTCCGAACAGGCCCAGCAACAGCAGCAGCAGGTCCAGCAGACGACCCGGGAGGGGTGACGCCGTGCTCAGCCGCATCGCCGAGTCGTTGTTCTGGATCGGCCGCTACGTCGAGCGGGCCGACTCCACGGCCCGCATCCTCGACGTCCACGTCGAACGCACCCTCGCCGATCCGTGGATCGACGAGAGCGCCGTCTCGACGTCGCTGCTGTCGGTCATGGGTTCGCCGGCCGACCCCGAGCGCCGCGTCGGCCGCCGGGAACTGCTGGAGACCCTCGCGTACGACCCGGTGAGCCCGAGTTCCATCACCGGGGCGCTGGGGGCTGCACGCGAGAACGCCCGCAGGGCCCGCGAGACCGTCTCCAGCGACATGTGGGAATCGCTCAACACGACGTGGAACGCGCTGGCGTCCGGGCGGTGGCGGGCCGCGAGCCCGCACCGGTTCTTCTCCTGGGTCCGCGAGCGGACCGCCGTCGTCTCCGGCCTGGTCGACGCCACGATGAGCCGGGACGACTCCTGGCAGTTCTTCGTCCTGGGCCGTTCCCTGGAACGGGCCGACATGACGGCCCGCCTCGTCGACACCCGCGCCGTGGCCGGGTCGGGCAGCCAGTGGCCGTTGCTCCTGCGGTCCACCGGCGCGTACGAGGCCTTCCTGCGGGCCTACCACGGGTCGAGCACGGGGGCCGCGGGCGAACTGCACGCGGCGGAGTTCCTCCTGCTGGACCGGCTGTTCCCGCGCTCGGTCGTCAACGCCCTCGAGACCGCCGAGGCGTGCCTGGACGCGATCGACCCGGCGCTGCGGCGCGTCGGGTACACCGAGGACGCCCGCCGCATCGTCGGGATGGCCCGCACGCGCCTGGAGTTCCAGAGCCCCGAGGACCTGCTGGGGGACCTGCACCACCAGATGAGGCTGGTGACCGAGGCGTGCTCGGCGGCCTCCGAGGCCGTCGCGATGCGGTTCTTCCCCATGGCGGGGGCGGTTTCCTGGACGGCGGGGAGGTCCTGATGCGACTGCGCATCGTGCACACGACGACGCACACCTACCAGGGCGAGGTGATCGCCAGCTTCAACGAGGCGCGCATGACGCCGTTGACGCTGCCGGACCAGACGGCGCTGGACACCCGGGTCGAGGTGAGCCCGGCCGCGTCCGTCTCGCGGTACTGGGACTACTGGGGGACGCACGTCACGGCGTTCGACCTGCACGCCCGCCACGACCGCCTCGTCACGACCGCGACGTCGCTCGTCGAGACCGACCGCCGCACCGGGCACGACCCGCGACGGTCGGCGACGTGGGAGGACCTCGCGACCGACGACGTGCGCGACGCCCTCGCCGAGTACGTCACGCCCACTCCGCGGACGACGGCGCCGGAGGACGGTTTCGCCGACACCGTGCGCGACCTCGTCGCCGGCGCCGATCCGCGCGAGGCGGCCCACCGCATCTGCAGCTGGGTCCACGACGAGGTGAAGTACGTGACCGGCGCGACGGGCGTGCACGCCACGGCGCAGGAGTCGTGGGTGCAGCGCAGCGGCGTCTGCCAGGACCTCGCCCACCTCGTCCTGGCGGGGTTCCGCACGGTCGGGATCCCCGGTCGCTACGTCTCCGGCTACCTGCACCCGCGCCGCGAACCCGAGATCGGCGTCGAGGTGGCGGGGGAGAGCCACGCCTGGATCGAGTTCTACGACGGCGCCTGGACGGCCTGGGACCCCACGAACGACATCCCCGTCGGGGACCGGCACGTCGTCGTCGCGCGCGCCCGGGACTACTCCGACGTGTCCCCGCTGCAGGGGGTCTACTCCGGGCCGAAGTCGACGGTCGCCGCGCAGGTGCTCGTGACGCGGGTGGCCTGAGCCCGGACCTCAGCCGCGGGTGAGCAGTCCGGCGTCGCCCAGCAGTTCGACGGCGGCCCGGGGACCGCGTCGCGTCAGGAGCGCCGCGGGCAGGTCCCCGGCCGACCGTGGGACGGCCCACGTCAGGTGCACGACGCCCGAGAGGTCGACCTGCACCCCCACGTCGGCGTCCTGCACCCGCACGACGGTGTGGTCGCCACCGCCCGCGTCGGTCCGGCGCGCGAGGCGGTCCGTCCACGGCGGGTGCGGCCGTGGCCGGGGGTCCTGGGCCCACACGTCGAGGACGGAGGCGCCGTGCAGCACCGACGGCCAGCGGTGCGCCCGCTCCCACGACAGCCCCTCCGGCAGCCAGCACGTCCGCAGGTGCAGCGTGACGCGCCCCGCCGCGACTTGGTCGCGCAACGGTTCCCCGGGCGCACCGCGGTGCACCGAGAGGTGTTCGACGATCCCTGGGCTCCGCAGTGCCGGCAACACCGGTACAGGGCCGCCCAGCAGGTCCGCGGCCTCCGCGGCGTCGACGGGCACGTGACGCCACGACAGGCTGCCGGGCGCCCTGCTCCGCGGCCGGAGGGTGTGGGACAGGGCGTCGTGCGGCACGAGCGCAGCGAGGGCGCTGGTGACGTTCGGCGGCAGGGGCACGTCGTCAGTGTCGTCCACGGCCTCCCCCCGGCCTCCCCAGGCCTCGACGGGTCAGCCGAAGGCGACCGCCCCCGTCGCCACCGTGAGCACCGCGGTCCCGCGGGCGAACCGCTGCCGCACCTGTCCGCCCTGCTCGGGTCCGGGTTCCTCGACGGGGAAACCCCACCGCTCGGGGCCGCCCGCAGCCCGCAGCGCGTCCCGGACGGGGGCCGGGACGCGGTGGGCGCCGGTGCCGGCCGAGGCGTACACCGCGCCGCGTTCGAAGTCCTGCACCGACCCGGCGGCCACCGCGGTCTCGTCGGTGGTGGGCAGCCCGAGAGGTCCCGTCTCCCAACCGGTGTCGCGCCACCGGTCGCGCACGGAACCCCGCACCGCGTGCGCCCCCGTCGCGGCCGAGGCGTAGACGGAGCCGCCCTGGAAGTGGACGTACTCGGCGCGCCCGTCCGGGGTGCGGGTCTGGCTCGTCACGGGGTACCCGAGCGGTCCGCGTTCCCAGCGCAGGGCCGTCCACGCGTCGCGCACGGCGCCGACGACCGCGTGCGCACCCGTCTGCGGAGTCCAGTACACCGAGCCCCGCTCGAAGTGGTTGAACCGGCCGCGGCCGTCTGGGCTCGTGAGTTCGTCCGTGGTCGGGTACCCCAGCGGCCCGGCCTCCCATCCGGTCGCCTTCCACTCCTCCCGGATCGCGCCGACGACGGCGTGCGCCGCGGTCTGCGGGGTCCAGTAGACGGACCCGCGTTCGAAGTGGTTGAACCGACCGCGGCCGTCGGGCGTCGTGAGTTCGTCGGTGAGCGGGTACCCGAGCGGGCCGGCCTCCCAGCCGAGCGCCTTCCACGTCTCGCGGATCGCGCCGATCACGGCGGACGCGCCTGTCTGGGACGTCCAGTAGACGGAGCCGCGTTCGAAGTGGTTGAACCGGCCGCGGCCGTCGGGGGTCCGCAGTTCGTCCGTCGTCGGGTACCCCAACGGGCCGGCCTCCCAGCTGAGGGCGGCTAACGTCGCCAGCACCTCCCCGTGGACCTCGTGCGCGCCGGTGCCGGGGGAGTGGTAGATCGACCCGAAGTCGAACAACTGGTACGTGCCACCGGGCGCGGGGGTCCCGAGTTCGGGGGTGCGCTGCTCGCCCAGGACGCTGCCCGGACCGCCGATCGCGGTGTACTCCCGACCGATCGGTGTGCAGTCCTTCACAGCGGGCGCCGTGTGCTGGTTGGTCCGCTGGTCGGTCGCCGAGGTCGTCGTGCAGTTCCACGACGGGATCCGCCACGGCGGGGTGCACGTGACGACGCGGCACCACACGGGGCCCGTGCAGCTCGTGTCCTGGTTGCACTGCCCGTAGCGGAACTCGTTGCAGCACACCTTCCGCTGGTCGCACTGCCCGGCCGGACCGCACCCGCACGAGCAGTTCCGGCAACCCTCGCCGCAGAACTTGCTGCGACCGCCGCAGCCGCAGGAGCAGTAGCTGTGGCAGTCGATGTAGTACCGCGCGCCGCCGCAGCAGTACCCCGACCCGTCCGACTTCCACCACCCGCCGACGAGGCTGCCCGGCGGGCAGCGGTTGACGCCGTTGCCGATGGTCGCGCAGAACACGGTGTACCCCGAGGAGCAGGTGGCGTCGATCCCGCAGACGGCGGCGTAGGCGCTCTGCGGGCGGGTCAGGAAACCCCAGGGGCCGACGGTGAGGGCGGACCCGACGACGGCCGTGCGGGCGAGGAAGCCGCGGCGGTCGGTGCGGGCGTCGAGGAACCGGGTGAAGAACCCCGTGACCCCCTCCACCACGGTTCCCAGGGTGCGTTCGGCGACGGTCATCCCGCGTCTCCTTCCAGGTCTCCCTGCACCCGGACGCTGCGCACGAGCGGCGTCACCTTCCCGAACAGCGCCGCCCGGCGGGCGTGCGAGCCGAGGACGACGTAGAGGCTGAACGCCCGGTCCCCGACGTGGAAGAACCACTGGCCACCCGACTGGCCGGGGATGCTGCGCTGCAGGCGGTTCGGCGAGAAGTCGCTCAGCGTCGGCACCGGGAAGCCGGAGTCGGCGAACAGCGCCGTCCGCGACGCCCCGGGGTCCTGCTCGAAGAGGCTCACGAACACGTCGTCGCTCGTGAGCAGACCCGTGACGCCGCCGCCGAAGTCGCCGCGCACCACGGGCAGCGGCACCGTCGCGGCGTGCAGGACGGGGCGCCGGTGCGAGCCCGGTGCGTGCCCCTCCGCCGCGCGCCGCGTGATCCGCACCTCCCACCCGGCCGGCGCGTCCACCGAGATGCCGTGCGCGTCCACCCTCACGTCTCGAACCTCACAGGACGACTCCCACCGTCAGGGCGACCGAGGCCGCCGCCACCAGCGCGGACCACGCGCCGGTCGTGCCCCGCCCCAGCGGGGCGAGCCGTTCCAGTCGCCGGTGCATCCCGGCGAGCCGCGCGGGGGTCGTGACGGACCGGGCGGCCAGCAGCGGCAGCGCCCGGACGGTCCCGAACACCGCGCCGAGCACCGCTCCCGGCAGCGGCCCGCCCGTCGCGACCATGAACGCCATGGCCAGGAACAGGACCGGGGACGTCACGATCGTCACGACGCCGACGCCGAGCTGCGCTCCGTACCCCACGCCGTAGACCCAGCCGCGGTAGCGGTGCAGCCAGTCCTCGTCGACCTGCCGGTGCCAGCTGGGGAACCGTCGCCAGCGTCCCGCCTCCGCGGCGACGGTCCCCACGGCCAGCGCCACGACGACCGCAGCCCCCAGCAGGACGGCGGGACCGCCCACCGGACGCAGGACCAGGGTCAGCAGTTGGCCCAGCGTGCCGAGCACCAGACCCAGCACGGCTCCGCCGGCGGCGGACCCGATGACGTGCGCGGTGACCGTGACCGACCACCGGCTGGCGCGTCCCCGCTCCCCGAGCGGGGTGATGCTCGAGAGCATCGACTCACCTCAAGGCGACCAGAGGCTGCGCAGGGCGGCGACGACGGCCGTCGGCACGCCCAGCAGCAGCGCGGCCGCCGGCACGGTGAGGAGGTCCACGGGTCAGCGTCCGGGCGTTCCGGGGACCTGGTCGGCGGCCGTGAGCCGCAGGCTGGGGTGGTCGGGCGTGATGCCGGCGGCCAGGAGCTCCGCGTCGGCGCGGGCCTCCCGGTGGGCGCCCCCGTGGGCGTGGTCGTGCGTGTGCTCGTGCGTGTGCTCGTGCGCGTGGTCGGGCGCGTGGTCGTGCCCGCGCAGGTCGACCTGCAGCGCACGGTCCCCGACGGCCTCGGCGACGAGGCGTTCGACCTGCTCCCAGTCCGTCGCGCTGCCCTCGCCGCGCACCCGCCCGGCGGCCGCGTCGACGTAGGCGAAGTAGGGCGAGCCCGGCACCTCGTACGCCTCCCACGTGCTCGTCGACATGACGACGTCGACCCCGCGGGCCTCGGGGCCCGCGGCCAGGGTCGCGACGGTGCTGGGCGACTCGGCGTCGGCGTCGCGGGTGACGACCACGAGGCGGGTCGCCGGCGGCAGGGACAGCGGGGCGGGGTCGGCCAGGCGGGCCCAGATGCGTTGGCACGTCAGGCATCCGCTGGACAGGAACGCGATGAGCGTATTGGTGCCGCCGGCCCCGACGGCCACCTGCACGGCGTCGCCGGCGGGGGTCGTGCCGGCGACCGTCGTGGCGCGCTGGCCGACGGTCCCGCCGTCCGGACCGGCCCCCGCGACCACGCCCCGGCCCACCGCGAAGGGCAGTTCCGCCCGGTCGCCCCGCGCGAGGCCGCCTCCTGCCCCGGGAGCGGTGTCCTCCCTGCCCGCCCCGAGGGTGTGCAGCGACCGCAGGATCTCGGCGTGGGAGCGCAGCAGCCCCGCGACGAGCACGGACAGCAGGACGACGGCCAGCGTCAGTCCGACGAGCAGGACGGTCGTCACGGTCGTGCTCACGCGGTCCTCCGGTGGCGGGCGGTGGTGGCGGGGCTGGTGGCGGTGCTGGTGGACCTCGGGCGGACCAGGGACCGGGCGGCCAGGAGCCGCGGCAGTCCGGTGAGCAGCAGCAGGCAGAGCGCCGCCAGGAGCGCCGTGACGACGGCGGTCGCGGCCGTCGCCGCGGGACCGGCGGCCCACACCGCGGGCAGCCCCGCCGGTCCGGTGGCCGCCACCCCGGCGGCCAGCGCGAGGGCTGCCGTCAGGACCGCGTGCGCGGCGGTCGGGGGCAGGTCGGGTTCGCCGAAGCAGCCGCAGGAGCTGAGGGGACGCCGTCGGAGGAGGGCCAGCAGCACGAAACCGGTGAACCCCGCGTAGGCGGCGGCGGTCGCGACCAGGGCCGGCGTCCAGCCGGCCAGGGTGAGCACGGCGACGGTGACCTCGGCGGCCCCGAGCGCGCGGACGGCGGGCGCCGGGGCGGGCAGTCCCTGGGTGCGCAGCGCTCGGACGGTCCCGGCGGGCCGGCGCACCTTCCCGACGCCCGCGATGATCAGGAGCACGCTCCCGACCAGGCACGACACCAACGCTGCTGTCACCTGGACACGTTCTGTGAACGCGGGCCCTCAGGTCAAGAGGTCGCGCGGACCGGGTCCTGCGGGGTCCGCGCGCGCCGTCGCCGGGCCAGCCACCACAGCGGGACGGCGACGAGCGCCAGCGGGACGGCGAAGGGCAGGACCGCACCGACGACGAGGGCGGCCACCCGGACCGCAGCGCCCAGCGCCTGCCAGCCGGCCGACAACCCGCCGAGGAACCCGGGCTCCGCGGGCGCGGCGACGGCGGTCAGGGGGGCGCCGCGGGTGAGGTCGACGTCCACGGTCGCCAGCGCGGTCTGGTCGGCGAGGACCCGCTGCCGGGCCTGCAACGCCTCCAGGTCGGCCTCGCGGCGGGCGATCTCGCCCTCGATCGCCAGGATGTCCGGCACCGTCGTCGCCCGCGGCAGCCGGGAGCGGAACGTCTCCAGCACGGCCTGGGCCGAGGTGACGCGGCTGCCGACGTCGGCGACCTCGGCGGTGACGTCGGCGCTCGTGGTGGTCCGATCGGTCTCCTGGCCGAGCGCGGCGAGGTCGTCGAGGACCTGCGGGTAGACGGGTGAGGGGACGCGCAGCGTGAGGTGGGCCGTCTCGGACCCCTCGCCCCCTCCGGACCGGCTGGCCGCGACGATCCCGCCGGCCTGGACCGTGCGGGCCGTCGCAGCCTCCACCGCGGTGGGCAGGTCGCGGACGCGCACGGCCAGGGTCGCGGTGGAGACGACGGCGCGGCCCTGCGCGGCGGTGTCGGTGCCGGTGACCCCCTCGGCCTGAGCGTCGGACTGCGCCGCAGCGACCGCTCCGCCGCCGGCGGCGGGCTGCCCGGAGGACCCCGAAGACCCGGAGGACCCTGAGGAGTCCGCACCGCCCCCGCTGCACGCGGACGCGCCCAGCAGCAGGGTGAGCGCCAGGGCGGGGGCCGCCCACCGGTGGGTCCGTGCGCGGGAGGGGGAGGGGGTGGGGGAGCGCATCGGACACCTCCGTCGGGTGCGGTCGCCGTGACCGCAGACCTCGGACGCCGGGACCGCTCGCGGGGTTCCGGTGGGGTGGTTCCGGCCGTGCGACCATGGAGGCTGTCCGCCCGCCCGACCGAGAGGTGCCCCCAGCCCGTGTCCCCGAGAGCCGCCGACGCACCGGCACCCGCCGCGACCGCGCCGCTGCTGCTGCGCAACTTCTGCATCATCGCCCACATCGACCACGGCAAGTCGACGCTGGCCGACCGCATGCTGCAGCTGACCGGCGTCGTCGACGAGCGGGCCATGCGCGCGCAGTACCTCGACCGGATGGACATCGAGCGCGAGCGCGGCATCACGATCAAGTCGCAGGCCGTGCGCATGCCGTGGGACGTCGGCGGCACGTCCTACGCGCTGAACATGATCGACACCCCGGGGCACGTCGACTTCACGTACGAGGTGTCCCGTTCGCTCGCGGCGTGCGAGGGGGCGGTGCTGCTGGTGGACGCGGCGCAGGGCATCGAGGCGCAGACCCTGGCGAACCTGTACCTCGCCATGGAGAACGACCTCACGATCATCCCGGTCCTCAACAAGATCGACCTGCCCGCGGCCCAGCCGGAGAAGTTCGCCGAGGAACTGGCCAAGCTCATCGGCTGCGAACCGCAGGACTGCCTGCGCGTCTCGGGCAAGACCGGTGTGGGCGTGGACCTGCTCCTGGACCACATCGTCCAGGAGATCCCTGCCCCCGTCGGCGACGCGAACGCCCCGGCGCGCGCGATGATCTTCGACTCCGTCTACGACACGTACCGCGGCGTCGTGACCTACGTGCGGGTGATCGACGGCAAGCTCTCCCCGCGCGAGCGCATCGCGATGATGTCGACGAAGGCCACGCACGAACTCCTGGAGATCGGCGTCAGCTCGCCCGAGCCGACCCCGTCGCAGGGGCTCGGCGTGGGCGAGGTGGGCTACCTCATCACCGGGGTGAAGGACGTCCGCCAGTCCAAGGTCGGCGACACCGTCACCAACGCGCACAAGCCGTCCGCGACCCCGCTCGGCGGGTACCGCGACCCCAAGCCCATGGTGTTCTCCGGGCTCTACCCGATCGACGGGTCGGACTACCCGCTGCTGCGCGACGCGCTCGACAAGCTCAAGCTCAACGACGCCGCCCTCAGCTACGAACCCGAGACGTCGGTGGCCCTGGGGTTCGGGTTCCGCATCGGGTTCCTCGGCCTGCTGCACCTGGAGATCGTGCGCGAACGCCTCGAGCGCGAGTTCAACCTCGACCTCATCTCGACCGCGCCGAGCGTGCCGTACGAGGTGACGCTGGAGGACAAGCGCGTCGTCGAGGTGACGAACCCCTCGGAGTTCCCCGAGGGCAAGATCGCCGAGGTCCGCGAACCCGTCGTTCGGGCGACGATCCTCGCCCCGTCGGAGTTCATCGGCGCCGTCATGGAGCTGTGCCAGCAGCGTCGCGGTGACCTGCAGGGCATGGACTACCTCTCCGAGGACCGCGTGGAGATGCGCTACCGGCTTCCCCTGGCCGAGATCGTCTTCGACTTCTTCGACCAGCTGAAGTCGCGCACCCGCGGGTACGCCTCCCTCGACTACGACGTGGACGGCGAGCAGGTCGCCGACCTGGTGAAGGTCGACGTGCTGCTGCAGGGCGAGCAGGTTGACGCGTTCAGCCAGATCGTCCACCGCGAGAAGGCGTACGGCTACGGCGTCATGATGGCCGGCAAGCTCAAGGACCTCATCCCGCGCCAGCAGTTCGAGGTCCCGATCCAGGCCGCCATCGGCGCCCGCGTCATCGCCCGTGAGAACGTCCGCGCCATCCGCAAGGACGTCCTCGCCAAGTGCTACGGCGGTGACATCACCCGCAAGCGGAAGCTGCTGGAGAAGCAGAAGGAGGGGAAGAAGCGCATGAAGATGGTCGGGCGGGTCGAGGTGCCCCAGGAGGCCTTCATCGCCGCGCTCTCCTCCGACGCGGCGGGCGACAAGGCGAAGGGCGGGAACGCCAAGAAGTGATGCGTGGGGGCGGGCCGGTAACCTGACGCGGTGACCCGGCCGCCCTCCCGCAAGGCCACGTCCCAGGACGTGGCCGACCTGGCCGGGGTGTCCCGCAGCGCCGTCTCCCTCGTCCTCAACGGCCGGGGTGACGGGAACATCGCCCCGGACAAGCAGGCCGCGATCCGCGCCGCCGCCGCGCAGCTGGAGTACGAACCCAACCCGTCGGCGGTCTCGTTGCGCAGCAGCCGGACCCGCACGCTCGGGGTGGTCACCGACGCCATCGCTTCGACCGCCTACGGCGGGGACCTGCTGCGCGGGGCGTCCGAGGCCGCGGAACGGTCCGGGCACCTGCTCGTCCTCGTCGACACGCACTACGAGGAGCAGCGCGAGGCCGACGCCTACCGGACGTTGCGCGGCCGCCGCGTCGACGGGCTGCTGTTCGCGGCGATGAGCCTGCGCGAGTACGCGGTGCCCGAGGCCGCCACCGGTGTCCCGTTCGCGTTGGCGAACTGCTACGACCCGGCCGCGCCCCAGGTGCCCGCGTTCGTCGCCGACGAGGTCGCCGGTGGCCGGGCCGCGGCGCGGTTGCTGCTCGACGCGGGGCACCGCGACGTCGTGCTGCTGGCCGGTGCGCGCGACGCGGTGGCGAGCACCCTGCGCGAGGACGGCGTGCGCGCCGAGCTCGCCGCCGCCGGGCACGCGCTGCGGACGGTGGAGACGGGCTGGGAGATCTCCGACGGCGTCGCGGCGGCGACGACCGTGCTGACCGGGCCCGACCGGCCGACGGGACTCGTGTGCGCGAACGACCGCGTCGCGGTCGGCGCGGTGCTGGCGGCGAACCGCCTCGGCCTCGACGTCCCGGGTGACCTGTCCGTCGTCGGGTACGACGACGACGCCGCGCTGGCCGCCCCCATGGTGCCCGCGCTCACGACGATCGCGTTGCCGCACCGGCAGATCGGCGAAGCCGCGGTCGCCCGGGTCCTCGACGACCTGGCTACGGACCCCTCCGCTGCGGGAGGAGCACGGAGGACCGGGCACGGCACCGTCCTGGTGCCGTGCCCGGTCGTCGTGCGCGACTCGGTCGCGCCGCCCCGCCGTCGAGCGTCGCGTCAGCGCGCGGGTTCGCCCAGCCGGTAGCAGCGGGCGTCACCACGGACGTGCCACTGGGCGCCGGGGGTCGGGTAGGCCCGCAAGGTCGTCGCGCGGCCGGCCTCGAACACCTCGACGAGGCTGCCGTCGACGAGGATCCGCACGGGTCCGTCGTGGCCGGCGGTGACGACCGCACGCGGTCCGTCGGAGCCGTCGAGCAGGAGTTCCACCGGCCCGTCCGCCGCGACCTCGAAACTGCGTTCGGTGCGGGTCGCGCCGGCGACCTCCTCCCGGCGCAGGCCCACGAGTTCGGGTGCGGGGTCGACGGCGAGACCGTCGGCGGTGGGCCGCAGCTGGCGGGGGAACGTCAGCACGCCGGACCACCCGGCGGCCGCGACGTCGGCCGGGTCTCGCTCGTCCTCGCGGGACCACCCCCACACCAGGACCCGGCCGTCGTCGGTGGCGAGCAGTTGCGGCGCGTAGAAGGTGGCGCCGCCGTCGAGCTCCCCGCCGTCGGTGGGGACGAACCGCAGGCCCCCGCCGGAGGGTTCGAGGTCACCCAGCAGCCAGCTGACGCCGTCCAGGGCGTGCGAGCCGTCCCGCCAGTGCCACAGCGACACCACGAGCAGCCAGCGGTCGCCGAACGGGATGAGGTTCGGGCACTCCCACGTGTTCGCCGGAGCCCACCGCGCGGCGACGGGATCGTCGGAGGTGAGGAGTTCCCCGGCCGGTTCCCAGGCGCGCAGGTCGTCGCAGCGCCACAGCAGCAGCCGGCCGCGGCCCTGTGGGTGGCCGGCGCCCTGGACGGCCCAGCGGTGCCCGTCGTGCGTGAACACGAACGGGTCCCGCACCTCGCGCACGCCCTCCTGCGGGTCGGGCACCGCGACGGCGGCCGGTTCCTGCGTCCACGTCCGCAACCCGTCACCACTCGTCGCCACGAGGGTCACCGCGTGTTCCGGGCCGTCGGCGCCGACCCCGGTGTAGACGGCGGTCGGCACGCGGTCCGGTCCGTCCAGGACGACGCAGCCGGTCCAGCACCCGACGGCGTCCGGGCCGCCGGGGGTGGGGCGCAACGCCACCGGTTCGGCGCGCCAGGTGAGGAGGTCGGCCGAACTCGCGTGCCCCCAGTGGATGTCGCCGTGGACGGGGGCGGCGGGGTTGTGCTGGAAGAACACGTGCCAGACGCCGTCGACGTGGGCCAGGCCGTTCGGGTCGTTCACCCAGCCGAGGTCGGGCCGGCCGTGCAGGACGGGGAACGCGGGGTCGGCCCGCCCCACCCGTCCCGAGGTCCGTCCCAGGGTCACGTCGGTGCTCACTTGCCCACTCCTGCCGTCAGACCCTCGCGCAGCGGTCGCTGCCCGAGCACGAACACGACGAGGGCGGGCACCATCGAGAGCACCACCCCCGCCAGGACCGTCGACACGCTGCCCGTCCCGAGGTTGCCCTGCAGCGACACCAGGCCCAGCGGCATCGTGAAGTTGCGTTCGGAGACGGTGAGGATCAACGGCCGGAAGAACTCGTTCCAGTGGTAGTTGAAGGCCAGGATCCCGACGATCGCCATGCCCGGCAGGGCCAGGGGTGCGTAGACGGACGAGAACGTCCGCAGCGGCCCGGCGCCGTCGATGGCGGCCGCCTCGGCGAGGTCGTCGGGCAGGCCGAGGAAGTACTGGCGCATGAGGAACGTGCCGAACGCGGTGGGGATCGCCGGCAGCACCAGGGCGAGCAGGGTGTCGGACAGGCCCATGCCGCGGATGAGCATGAACACCGGGACGATCGTCACCTGCAGCGGCACCATCATCGTCGCGAGGACGACGGCGAACAGGGCCCCGGAGCCGCGGAACTGCACGCGGGCGAAGACGTAGCCGGCCATCGCCGCCGTCACCATCTGCCCCAGGGCGCACAGCGAGGTGACGAGGACGCTGTTCCAGACGAGCAGGAGGACGTCGGCCTGGGCGAACACGTCGACGTAGGCGGAGAACCCGGGCTGGACGCCCGCGCCGGCCACCTGCGGCCGGAAGGACGTCCAGACCGTCCACACGACGGGACCGAGGGTGAGGAACACCGCGACGGTCAGGACGGCGAACTTCCCGACCGTGCCCGGGCGGGGGAGTCCGCGCCGTCGCACGGGGCGAGGGGCGGCGGGACGGACCTGCAGGCCGGACGCGCCGGCCGGGGAGAGCGTGGCCATCTCAGGACCCCTCACTGGTGGAAGACGTAGCGGCGGCTGAGCCGGAACTGGACGGCGGTGACCGCCATGATGAGCACGGTGAGCACGACGCCGATGGCGGCGGCCCGGCCGAACTGCAACTGCTGGAACGCGGACTCGAAGATGACCATGACGGCCGTGCGGGTCGAGTCGCCCGGGCCGCCGCGCGTCAGGACGTAGGGCTGGTCGAAGATCTGGAGGGCGTTGATGACCGCCATGACCGAGGCGACGAGGACGGTCGGGCTCAGCAGCGGCAGCGTGATCCAGCGGAACCGCGCCCAGCCCTCGATGCCGTCGAGGGAGCTGGCCTCGTAGACGTCGCGGGGGATCGCGGCCAGGCCGCCGACGAAGAGCAGGAACGAGAACCCGAAGTTCTGCCAGACGTAGACGAGCACGACGACCACCGCGGCCCCCGTGGTCGAGGTCAGCCACGGCACGTCCGGCAGTCCGACCCCGGTGAGGACCGAGTTCACCAGGCCGAAGTCCTCGTTGAACAGGTACGCCATGACGAGGGAGACCGACGCGGCGGACAGGATGAGCGGGAAGAACAGCGTGGAGCGGAAGACCGACCGCAACCAGCCGGGCATCTTCGACTGCACCAGGACGGCCAGACCCATCGCCACCCCGAGCTGCAGGGTCACCGCGACGGCCACGAAGACGAACGTGTTGCCGAACGCCACCCGGACGGTCGGGTCCGCGCCGATGTCGGCGAAGTTGTCCAGGCCCGCGAACGTCGGCGCGGTGATGACGTCCCAGCGGAAGAACGCCAGCAGCACCGAGGCGACGATCGGGACGAGCGTGAACAGCGCGATCCCGACGACGGTCGGCGCGAGGAACAGCGTGACGAGGAGCCGGCGGGCGCGCCGCTGCCGCGGCGTCTCCGGGCGGCGACCTGCAGCCGGCACCTGGCCGACCCGGACGTCGGTCGTGGGGGTGGGGACCGTGGTGGCCATCAGTCCACCGATCCGTTCCGCAGGGCGCGCTCGAGGTCGCGCTGCATCGTGCCGAGGGCGTCGCGCACCCCGCCGCCGGCGGGCGCGGTCACCGCGGCGAGGACGTTCTTGACCAGGGCCGTCTCGACGGCCGCCTGCTGCGGCGGTGCCGGGATGGGGCCGGTGTCGGGGAAGCGGTCGAGGGTGTCGTAGAACACCGACCAGTGCTTCGGCCCGGTGCCGGCGTAGAACGCCTCGTCCACCAGGGAGCGCCGGGCGGGGGTGGTGGTGGGTTCTGGGAAGGACAGTTCCATGCCGCGCCGGGAGGAGCAGAACTTGATCCACTCCCACGCCTCGTCCTTGCGCTGCGAGGTGCGCATGACGGCGTACCCGGCGGAGCCGAACTGGTGGCGCTGGGTCCGGGCGCGGGGGAAGAACGAGACGTCGAAGTCGTCGGGCCCCATCCCGCCGTCGGCCAGGCCCTGCGCCCAGAACCCGCCGGCCGGGGTCATGCCGATGACCCCCTCGGCGAAGCGGGCCACGAGTTCGTTGCCGCCGCCCTGGGCGGGGGAGGAGCCGAGCCCCTCGGCGGTGAGGTCCCGGAGGAACTCGAACGTCTCCAGGACGGCGGGGTCGTCGGCGCCGGCTTCCAGCCACTGGTACCCGCCCGAGCGGGAGGCCGCGGTCGGGTCGCCGGCGTAGAACTTGCGCCAGAACCACTCACCGCCGCCCGCGCGGGACTCGCGCAGGAAGCTCGTCCCGTGCACGTAGAGCCAGGGGACGACCCCGCCCCACAGGCGGTTGGTCCAGAAGTACGGGCGGAAGGAGGAACCGCCGGCGCCCTGCCGCATGGCGCGGGCGACGGTGACGAAGTCGTCGACGGTCCAGTCGTCCGCGGGGCGTTCGAGGCCGGCCCGCTGCAGGGCGCCGGCGTTGTAGTAGACGTTCGCGGCGTTGAAGTCGGCGGGGAGCATGAACAGCGACCCCTGGTACATGAACGACTCGACGAGCGAGGGGTGCACGTCGTCGAAGTAGTCCTGCAGGTCGGCCGCGTCGCGCGTGACGAACTCGTCGAGCGGGTGCGCGAGCCGGTCGGCGAAGAGCTGCGCGCCCTCGGTGGCGATGAGGCAGACGTCCGGCGGGGTGCCGGCGGCGACCATCGTGAGGATCTTGGTGAAGAACTGGGTCCAGTCCTGGCCCTGGACGGCCTGGAGGCGGACGGGGATGTCGGGGTGCGCCTCGCGGAAGGCGTCGAGGAGGGCCTGGCGGGACGCGGCGTCGGCGGCCGTGCCGAGGATGGCCACGGTGAGGGCGTCCCCGTCCCGCCCGGGGACGTCGCGGCCGGTGAGCCGGTCCCAGGACAAGCCGGTGCCGAGGGCGGCCAGCCCGGTGACGCCGAGCACGGACCGGCGGGTGAGGTCTGCCATCGAGAGCTCCTTCGCGAGATGGCCTAACACGTGTGAGGAAGGATGAACCCCCGGCCTCACACGTGTCAACCACCGCCTCGCCCGGTCCTCGCGGCGGACCTACGCTCGGGACCGTGCCCCGGAACCTCCGTCCCCGTCGCTGTGTGGGGGTCCTGCCGGGGCTGCTCGTCGCCCTGTCCCCGGTGTCCCAGCTCGGGTTCACCCCCGTGTCGGTGGTGCTCGGGGAGCGGCTGGGCCTGACCGTCGGCCAGGTCGGGCTGACGGTGGGCGTCTACGCCGCGGCCGCGGCGCTGGCCACCGCCGTCCTCGGCCCGGTCGTCGACGTCGTGTCGCCGCGTCGCGTGCTGCCCGTGGCGGTCACCCTCAACGTCCTCCTGTCGGCGTCGCTGCTGCTGGACCCCGGGTACGCCGGACTGCTCCTGGCCCGCGTGCTGTCCGGCGTCGCGAACAGTGCGCTCGTCCTCTGCGCGGCCGTCGTCGTCGCCGACGCCCACCGCGACGACCCGGGTGGGCGGGACCGCGGTTTCTCGGTGCTGCAGACGTTCACGAGCCTCGGCGCCGTCGCGGGTCTGGGCCTCGGTGCGGCCGCGGCCGGCCTGGGTGCCCCGCAGGTGTGGTCGTGGACGGTGGTCGGCTACGGGCTCGTCGTCCTGGCGCTGACCCCGCTCACCGTGCGGCGGATGCCGCTGGTCCGCGGCCCCGCCGGCGGACCCCGCAACGGGCTGGGCACGGTCGTGCGGGAGGCGTCCCTGGCCCTGCGGGTCCCGCGCACGGCGCTGCTGCTGCTTGCCGCCGGCGGGGTCGGCTGGGCCATCCAGGCCGCGCACTACGCCGTCAGCCTGCTCGCCCAGGACCTCGATCCGCCCCTGGCACAACGCATCGCGCTCTCGGTGATGATCCCGGCCGGGGTCTTCCTCGGCGCGGGCGCGAACCAGCTCGTCCTCGGCCGCCGCAGCGCCGAGGACCTGTTCCGCCGGGCCTACCCGGTGCTGCCGATCGCCTGCGCCCTGCTGGCCCTCGTCGTCGGCGTCCGCGGGGACGGCTCGGTGGCGCTCCTGCTCGCGCTGCTGGTCGTCCTCGGCGCCGTCCTGGGCACCCTCATGCCGCTGAGTCCGGCCGTCCTCGTCGGCTGGCACCCCGACCTGCGCGGCAGCGTCACGGCCGCCGACTCCGTCGCCAAGGGCCTCGGGTCCACCGTCAGCCCCGTCGTCCTCGGGGCGGTGGCCGCGGCGACGTCCCTCGGTGGGGGGTTCCTCGTGCTCGCCGGGGTCGCGGCGCTCGCCGCCGTCTGCGCGCGGGCGCCGCGACCGGCCGTCTGACAGGCTGCCGCTCGTGCGGACGATCCGGGGTGCGGTGCTCGAACGGTCCGGCGCGCCGCGCCCCTACGCGACGAGCCGCCCGCTCGTCGTCGCCGAACTGGAACTCGCCGACCCCGGACCCGGGGAACTGCTCCTGAGGATCGAGGCGGCCGGCCTGTGCCACTCCGACCTCTCCGTCGTCGACGGCAACCGGCCACGGCCGCTGCCCATGCTGCTGGGCCACGAGAGCGCGGGAACGGTCGAGGCCGTCGGGCCGGGCGTCGACGACGTGGCACCGGGGGACCGCGTCGTCACGACGTTCCTGCCGCGCTGCGAGCGCTGCGCGGCGTGCGCGACCGGTGGCCGGGTCCCGTGCACGACCGGCAGCGCGTCGAACGCCGAAGGCGTCCTGCCCTCCGGGGCACGACGTCTGACGCGTGACGGCGCGCCCGTCCACCACCACCTCGGGGTGTCCGCGTTCGCGACCCACGCCGTCGTCGACCGGCGGTCGGTCGTCCCGGTGCCGGCCGACGTCCCGGCCGACCTGGCCGCGCTGCTCGGCTGCGCCGTGCTCACCGGCGGGGGCGCGGTCAGGAACGCCGCCCGGCCCGACCCCGGGGAGACGCTCGCCGTCGTGGGGCTGGGTGGGGTCGGGATGGCGGCGCTGCTCGTCGCCGCGGGGCTGGACGGGGTCCGCACCCTGGCGGTCGACACCTCGCAGGACAAGCTGCGGACCGCGCGGGCGCTCGGCGCCGACGAGGTCGCCACCCCGCAGGAACTGGCCGCCTCCGGCCGCCGGGTGGAGAAGGTCGTCGAGGCCGCCGGGTCGGCTCGCGCGTTCGAGACGGCGTTCGCGGCGACGGCCGTCGGCGGGACGACCGTCACCGTGGGGCTGCCCGCGCCCGGTTCCCACGTCGCGCTCGACCCGCTGGTCCTCACCGCCGAGGCGAGGACCGTCGTCGGCAGCTACCTCGGGTCGGCCGTGCCTTCCCGCGACGTGCCGGAGTACGTCGCGATGTGGCGGGCGGGCCGGTTGCCGCTGGAACGGCTCGTCTCCGGGCACCTCGCGCTGGACGAGATCGGCGCCGGGTTCGACCGGCTGGCCGACGCGACCGTCCTGCGGTTGGTCCTCACCCCGTAGCGGGGGCCCACCCGAGCCGCGGCCCGAGGTGCGTGGCCATGTCGGTGAGGATCTGCACGTAGTCGTCCTGCTCGAACCCGAAGGGCAGCGCGAACACCACCTCGTCGACGAGCTGGAACCCTGCATCGGCCCACAGGCGTTCGGCCAGTTCCGCGCTCGATCCCAGCAGGTCCTGCGCGAACAGCAGCTGCCCCGGTCCCTGCGGGATCCCGACGCGCGCGGACCGGTGCTCGACGTAGGCGCTGTACCGCTCGCGCTGCGCCGCCGTCGCGGAGTCGGTCGGGATGACGACGAGTCCCTGCGACGTGCGCCCGGTGGGGTTCAGCTCGCGGAACGCCCGCAGGTGCGAGGCCTGCACGGTCGGGAAGTCGGTCGAGCCGCCCTCGGCGCGCACGACGCTGGAGGCGAGCAGGTGCAGTCCCTGCTGCCCGGTCCACTGCGCCGAGCGCAGGCTCGCGCCGCCGTACCAGAGCCGGTCGGCCAGGCCGGGGGAGTGCGGTTCGACGCGGTCGGAGAACACCTCGATGCCCTGCGTCCCGGCGAAGTCGCTCGCCGTGTCCCCGCGCAGGAACCGGTGCAACCGCAGGACGCGTTCGTAGCCGAAGTCCTCGACGTCGGCCGTGTCGGGGTACAGGGAGCCCTTGACGTGCTCGTACTGCATGGGCGGCCCGACGCTGACGCCCGGCTGCAACCTCCCGCCCGCCAGCACGTCGACCGTCCCGAGGTCCTCGGCCAGCCGCAGCGGGTTCTCCCACCCGAGCGGGGTGACGGCGGTCCCGAGGTGGATGCGGGTCGTCCGTTGCGTCAGGGCGGCGAGCACCGCGACGGGGGAGGAGATCCCCGGCTGCAGGTGCCGGTGACGCAACCAGGCGCTGTCGAACCCGAGGCGCTCCCCGAGTTCCACGACGCGCAGGGTCGTCTCGTGGCCCGGCCGGGGATCGGCGGGGTCGAACGACCCGATGGTGAGGAAACCCATGCGCCGCAACGGCGCTCCCTGCTGCGGCACGTCAGACCGTCCCTTCGAAACCCGCGCTCGCGGTGACCGTCCCCGGAGCGACCTCGGTGAAACCCCCGTCGCGCACGTCCACCCGGTCCGCGGGCGGCAGGACGACGGGACCGGTGACGACGCGGACGCCGAAACCGCCGCGCCGCCACGCGTCGATGCGCGGCAACCGTTCGAAGGCGAGCTGGGCCGCGTGACCCACCTGCGCCGCGGCCTTGCCCGTCGTCATCGCGACCCCGGGCGTCAGGCGGACCGTCAGCACCCCGTCGGGTCCGGGGACGGCGAGGTCCTCGGGATCGGCGAGGTCGAGGCCGCCGACCTGCAGCGGGCGCAGCAGGTCCGGGACCTCCTCGCGCGGGTGCGGGGCGAACACCCGGACGACGGCGTCGCCCGAACCCGCCTCGCTGTGCGGCAGCGCGGCCGTGCGGTCCCACGCCGCCCCGCGGGCGCGGCGGCAGATCTTGCGGATGCGCCGGTCGCGCCACGCCTGCACCGCGGCGTGGAGTTCCCCGTCGGGGTCGGTGACGCGCGGGTCGTCCAGGAGCAGCACGACGGCGCGGGCGGCGGCCACCAGGACGTCGGTGTGCGTGGGGCGACGACGGCCGGGGGCGTCGCGTTCGACGCGGGCGACGAGCGAGAGCGACCAGGGGTCCGGTTCGTCGTCCGGCGGGCTCGAAGTCACCGCAGGCCGCGCCGTTCCAGGAACCGCAGCTGCCGCTGGACCTGGAAACCGATGCCGCCGGCGTGGTCGGCGAACTCCCACACGTCGATCTCGCGGTCCTCGTGGCCCCACCGGTTGTAGGCGGCGAACACCGTCGAGGGCGGGCAGACCGGGTCCATGAGGGCGACGCTGAACAGCGCCGGGACCCGCGCGCGGGAGGCGAGGTTCGCGCCGTCGACGTGCGCGAGCGTCGCGAACGCGCGGTCGACGTTCTCGGGGGAGTGCCGGCGCAGGTAGTCGACGACCTCGAGGTAGGGCCCGTCGCCCGCGACGTGCGTGCCGCGGCGCACGTGGCACAGGAACGGGACGTCGACGAGGGCGGCGGCGACGCGGTCCCCGGACAGCGCCGCGGCCGCGATGGAGAACGCCCCGCCCTGGCTGCCGCCGCGGACGACGATCCGGGAGGTGTCGACCTCGACACCGAGGCCGGGCAGCGCGTGGGCGACGTCGACCGCGCGTGCGCAGTCGACGAAGGCACGGCGGTAGTAGTACGTCGTCGGGTCCTCGATGCCCTTGGTCATGAACCCGCGGACCCACTGCCCGCCCGTGACGTCCGGGTCGGGGTCGGGGGTGTCGTGGCCCTGACCCCGGGTGTCGACGACGAGGTGCGCGAAACCGGCCGCCGCCCACGTCGTCCGGTCGACGGGCAGACCCCGGCCACCGGAGTAGCCGATGAACTCCACGACGACGGGCAACGGCCCGGGCAGGTGGGCGGGGCGCAGCAGCCACGCGGCGATGCGGTCGCCGTTCCAGCCGGCGAAGCGCACGTCGTGGACGTGCAGGGCGGGCAGGCCGGGGCCGGTGTACGGCGTCAGCTCGACCGCGAGGTCGTGGCGGCGGGCCTGGGCCAGGCTCCCCGCCCAGAAGGCGTCGAGGCCGGCGGGTTCGGCGAGGTCGGAGTCGTCCCCGCGGTAGGTGCGGAGCGCGTCCAGCGGCAGGTCGGTCAGCGGCACGTGCCGACGCTACTGCCCTGCCCGGCGCCCGGCCCGGTGCGCCTCACGCGGTGGCGTGGACGCCGCCCGGCAGGCCGTTCACGCGGAACTGCTCGATGGTGTCGCGCAGCGCGGCGAGGATGTAGTCCGGCACGCGCATCCCCTGGTCGCGCGCCCACAGCAGCTCGCGCTCGACGAGGCCGATCTGCGCGCCGAAGTCCTCGACCTTGTCGGCCAGGCCCAGCGTCGTCAGGACACCGCCGAACTGCGCGCGGTGCTGCGGCGTGTGGGCGCCGACGGGGCTGAAGGAGGCGCGGCGCAGCACCTTGGCCAGCCGCAGCTGCCACGGCGTCAGGACGTTCTGCTGGAACATCTCGGTCGCCGAGAGCCGGTAGAAGGCGAAGTGCCCCGGCTCCTGGCGGCGGATCGGCTGGACGATGGTGCGGGAGACGGCCTCCTCGCCCATGTCGTCGAGCCCGTCGACGAGCAGGTTGTAGGCCACGACCGCGGCCTTCTCCGTCGCGGCGCCCGTCAGGTAGTACAGGAGGCGCGCGACCTCCTGCACCGGCTTGAAGTGGGCCAGCGACCCGAGGATGCGGATCTTGGGGCTGACGTGGTCGGTGTTCGGGTCCGCCGGCGACAGGTCGATGTCCTGCTGGAGCCGGTCGAGGATCAGCCCGTGCTGGATCTCCTGCGGCTGCCAGACGTCGGCGTAGAAGAGGCGGTCCGTCTCGGAGACGTCCGGCAGCAGCGTCAGCAGCTCCAGGACGTTGCGGTCCACCTCGAGCTCGACGCGGGCGAGGTAGTCGATGACGTGCCCGAAGCGCTCCCGCACGCCGCGCGGGTCGTTGACCGTGCGGTCGACGGAGTCCAGCGGGATGGGCGGGTACTTCTCGCCCAGGCGGAGGACGTGGTCGCGGATGTCCTCGGGGGTGATGATCTTTCGCGACACGTGCACTCCTGCTTCGAGGTCGAACCGGACGAGAGCCCTGGGACAGTGTGCACCGAGGTGCACGTCGGTGTGAGGGCAACCTCAGTTCGCAACCGATCGGTGATCGGATGGGTTCCCGGAGTCCGTGTGGCGCGGATCACCTTCCCACGCCGGTCCTCGCCGGGTCTCCGCCGGTCGCGCGGCGTCAGGCCCGACGGCGCCGCGGGGCGGTGAGGAGCTGGAAGAGGCCGTAGGCGGCGACGCCGAGGGCCACGAGGAGCAGCAGGACCGTGCCGAAGGGCTGGGCCGCGATCTCGTGGAACGCGGCGTCCAGGCCCCGGGACTTGCCCGTGTCTCCCGTGGAGGAGATCGCCACCAGCACGCCGATGACGGCGAACGCGACCCCGCGCGCGACCGCGCCGGCCACCCCGAGGCGGCGCAGCCCCGGGGAGAGGGACCCCTCGACCTTGTCCTCGAAGTCGTGCTTGATCCCCTTGACCGCCGTCACCACCCCCACGGCCACGACGGCCAACCCCGCCACCACCAGCAGCACCGGTCCACCCGGCGCCTCCAGGACGCGCTGCGTGAGCGTCTGCTGCTGGTTGCCCGACGACGACCCGCCGCCCGTGGCGAACCGCAGGCACGACACGGCCAGCGCCGCCGCCGCGACGGCCTTGACCGCCGCGCTCACCCGGTGCGACGTCTTCTCGCCCGTCCCGACGACGACGGCCTGCCACAGCAGCAGCAGGACGAAGCCGACCGCCAGCACGACGAGCAGGACCTTGCCGAAGGGCTTGGACGCGATCTGTCCGAGGGCCCCGCTGGAGTCCGCCGACCCCGACGACCCGCCGAGCGCGACCTGCGCCGCGAGCCACGCGATGAGCAGGTAGACGAGGCCCTCGGCGGCGACCCCCGCGCGCCCCAGCGTCTTCAGACCGTGCTCGTGCTGCTGCGCGAACGCCTCACCGCGCCGCGCGTGCTCCTTGACCTGGGACTGCGCTGAACCGGACATGGGAGCAGGGAAGCGCTGACGCCCCCACCCCGCAACCGCAGCCGCCCCACCCACCCCCTCCCGCGTGGAAAACACACTTTCCGCCCCTGGAAGGCGCGTTCCGAGGGCGGAAAGTGTGTTTTCCACGCGGGACGCCAGGTGGTGGGGGGCGCGGGTGGGGGTGGGGCGCGTCGTAGCATCGGCGGACCTGACCGCAGCCGGAGCAGAGCAGGAGGCGTGGGCATGGCCCGCCACCCCGTGCGCGCGGCCGGGGACCGGACCCCGACCGTCTACGACGTGGCCGACCGCGCGAGCGTGTCGATCGCGACCGTCTCGCGGGTCCTGCGCACCCCCGACGCCGTCCGCGAAGCCACCCGCGAACGCGTCCTCGACGCCGTGCGCGACCTCGGCTACGTGCCGTCGGGCAACGCGCGGGCGCTCGCGGGCCGCAAGACGGGCGTCATCGGGCTGTGCTTCCCCGGCCACGACGCGCTCGAGGAGGAGGACCGCCCCGCACCCGAGCTCACCGACGGGGTCCGGGTCGTCGACGACCGCCGCCGGGGGGCCGCCCCGCAGAGCCCCAACCTCTACTTCGACGAGGTGCTGCGCGGCGCCGAGGTGGAGGCCTGGCGGCGGGGGTTCGCGCTCATGGTCGCGGCCGGCCGGGGACCTGCCCGCGACGTCATCGTCAACGACATCGCCGGACGCGTCGACGGTCTGGCCGTGCTGGCGCGCACCGTCTCCGACGACCTGCTGGTCCACGTCGCCCGCCGCCTGCCCGTCGTCCTGCTCGCCGACGCGGCCCGGACCGGCGCCGAACCGCCTGACGGCCTCGACCACGTGAGCGTCGACAACGCCGCCGGCATGCAGGCCCTCGTCACCCACGTCGTGGAGCGGCTCGGCGTGCGGGACCTCGTCTACGTCGCCGGACCGGCGGACTCGCCGGACGACGCCGAGCGCCAGCGCGGGCTGTTCGCCGCGCTCGACGCGGCCGGCCTGGACCGCGCGGTCGTCGAGCACGTCCGGGGCGACTTCCGCCGCGACACCGGGGACGCGGCCGTCGCGGACCTGCTGGGCCGGCGGGTCCCGCGGGCGCTCGTCTGCGCCAACGACCAGTCCGCGCTCGGTGCGCTGGACGCCCTGCGGCGCAGGGGTCTGCGGGTCCCGGACGACGTCTACGTGACGGGCTTCGACGGTCTGGACGTGGGGCGGTTCACCGAGCCGCCGCTGACCACGGTCGCCCAGCCCATGGCCGAGCTCGGCCGCGCCGCCGTCCGGGCCGTCGTCGACCGCCTGGCCGACCCCGGCGCCCCGTTGCTGTCGTCCCGGCTGCCGGTGCAGGTGCTGCTCCGGGAGAGCTGCCCTCCGGTTGACACCTCGATGTAAGCGCATACGCTGGCCTCCACGACGAACGTGGAGGTCGAGCGATGACGCTTCGGCAGGGACCGGCGCTGGGCCGCCGGGGGGTGCTCGCGGGGCTCGGCGCAGGAGCCGCCCTCGTGGGGACCGGACTGAGCGGTTGCAGCGTGCAGGTGCGCAGCCAACCCGATCCGACGATCGGGAAGGACACGATGCTCATCAACGCGGACAAGGGGAACCCCCTCTTCAACCGCGTCTTCAACCCGTTCCTGGTGAACAACCGGACGGCGTCGAAGTGGATCTACGAACCGCTGATCCTGGTCAACCCCCTGGACGGTGAGCAGATCCCGTGGCTCGCGCAGTCGTGGGAGCTGCCCGACGCGAAGACCATCGTCTTCACGTTGCGCGAGGCGGACTGGAGCGACGGGGAACCCTTCACCGCCGACGACGTCGTCTTCACCCTGGAGCTGTTGAAGAAGGTGCCGGCCCTGGACGCCAAGGGGGTCTGGCAGCACGTGGAGTCCGTGGAGGCCGACGGCGACCGCGTCGTGTGCCGTCTGCAGAGCGAGGACGTCCCGGCCCTGCAGATCATCGGGGTCACGTACGTGGTCCCGCGGCACACGTGGTCGACGGTCGCCGACCCGGGGACGTTCCAGGACGAGCACCCCGTCGGCACGGGCCCCTTCGTGCTCGGGAACTACAGCTCCCTGCAGTACTCGATGGACAAGAACCCCCGGTACTGGCAGGCCGACAGCGTCGAGATCCAGCACCTCGTGCTGCCCGCGACGAACAGCCAGCTCGACACCGTCACCCGCGGGTACGACTGGAGCTACTCCTTCATCTCCGACGTCGAGGGCACGTGGGGGGCGGCCAGTCCGCACAACCGCTGGTGGTTCCCGCCGGGCGGCATCATCGCCCTGCTGCCCAACCACACCGTCGCCCCGTTCGGCGACGTCGACGTGCGCCGCGGGTTGTCGCTCGCCCTGGACCGCACGCGGATCGCGGAGGTGGCCAGCGAGGGCTACATGCAGCCCGCCGGGCAGACGGGTCTCATGCTGCCGAACCAGCAGGACTGGCTGAACCCCGACATCCCCGACCAGGGCATGGTCGTGCAGGACACGGCCGCGGCGCTGGAGTCGTTCTCCCGCGCGGGGTACACCCAGCGCGACGGCAAGCTCGTGGACGGCGACGGGAAGCAGTTCGCGTTCGCCCTCACCTCCGCCAACGGGTACACCGACTGGACGCGGGCCGCTCAGGAGGTCGTCGAGCAGCTCGGCGCCCTCGGCATCGACGTGAAGCTGCAGCTGCCGCAGCCGGCCGGCTACCAGTCGGCCATCGCGGGCGGGGAGTTCCAGGTCGCCCTCGGCGGCATGGGCGGCGGGGACGTGTTCCGCGCCTTCAACGACCTGATGTCGAGCGAGTTCGTCGTCGAGGCCGGGAAGTCGACCCAGGCGAACTACGAGCGGTTCTCCGACCCCGAGGTGGACGCGCTCCTGACGGAGTTCAAGTCCAGCACCGACCCGGCCCGCCAGCTCGCCGCGGCCCGGGCGCTGCAGCAGCAGGTCTACGACAAGCTCCCCGTCATCGGCATGTACTACGGCGGGCTCTGGGGCCTGTACAACGACGCCAAGTTCGTCGGCTGGCCCACCGCGGAGGACCCCTACATGGCTCCGCAGAACTACGACTCGGCGCCGCTGGGGATCTTCACGCGGCTCAAGCTCGCCGGAGGTGCCTCGTGACCGTCGTCAACAGTGCGGCAGACCCCACCGTGGCGGGCCCGCCCGCCGTGCGGACCGGCCGGGGATCGTTCCCCGGCCGCTACCTGCTCGGCCGTCTCGGGTTGTTCGTCCTGACCCTCTGGGCCGCCGTCACCGTCAACTTCGTCCTGCCGCGCCTCATGCCGGGCACGCCCGCCGACGCGGCCATCGCCAAGCTGTCCCAGAACGGCCCCGTGAGCGACGCGACGCGCGCCGCCATCGAGGCCCAGCTCGGGGTCCCGGGCGGGAACCTGCTCTCGCAGTACGGGTCCTACCTCGAGCAGGTCGTCACCCTCGACTTCGGCGTCTCGTACACGTTCTACCCGCAGACCGTCTCCTCGATGGTGTCGCAGGCGCTGCCGTACACGCTGCTCCTGGTGGGGCTCGTGACGGTCCTCGCGTTCGTCCTCGGAACCCTCGTCGGCGTCCTGTCGGCGTGGAAGCGCGGCACCTGGCTGGACGCGCTGCCGACCCTGTCGGGCAGCTTCCTGTCGACGTTCCCGTACTTCTGGACGGCGCTGCTGCTGCTGTTCTTCCTCGGGTACGTCCTGCACTGGTTCCCGACGACGGGCGCCTACTCGGCGACCACGACACCGGGGTTCAGCCTGGAGTTCCTCGGTGACGCCCTCGCCCACGCCGCGCTGCCGGCCATCACGATCCTGCTGACGTCGCTCGGCGGGTGGATCCTCGGCATGCGCAACGCGATGATCAACACCCTCGGCGACGACTACGTGACCTTCGCCGAGGCCAACGGCCTGCGCGGGCGCACGGTCGCCCTGCGCTACGCGGCCCGCAACGCGATCCTGCCGAACCTCACCGGGTTCGGGCTGTCCCTCGGCGGGGTCGTCGGCGGGTCCGTCCTCGTCGAGCAGGTGTTCGGGTACCCCGGCATCGGCTACCTGCTCTTCAACGCCGTCATCGGCCAGGACTACCCGCTGATGCAGGCGCTCTTCCTCATGATCACGGTCAGCGTGCTCGTCGCGAACTTCCTCGTCGACGTGCTCTACGGCCTCCTCGACCCGCGGACCCGGAGGTGAGCGGCACCATGAGCACCAGAACCTCGTCCGAGCTCGACGTCCAGCACGCCCCCAGCGCCCTGCGCAGCGCCGGCCGCGTCCTCGCGACGCTGTGGGACAACGGCAAGGCCCGCGTCGGCCTCGTCCTGCTCGCGTTCTTCCTCCTGCTCGCCCTCGTCGGGCCGCTGCTTTCCCCGTACGACGCGAAGGAGAACACCTTCCCCCGCAGTCAGGACGTCAGCGGCGCGCACTGGCTGGGGACCACCGCGGCCGGGGAGGACGTGCTCTCCCAGCTCGTCCACGGCGCCCGCATCAGCGTGCTCGTCGGGTTCACCGCCGGGCTGCTCGCCACGGTCGTCGCCGTCCTCATCGGGTTGTCCTGGGGGTACACCCGCGGCTGGGTCGCCGAGGTCATCGGGTTCGTCGTGAACCTCTTCCTCGTCATCCCCGGTCTGCCGTTCATGATCGTCATCGCGGCGTACCTGCAGAACGGCGGCATCGCCGTCATCATCGCGGTCATCGTCATCACCGGCTGGGCCTGGGGCGCCCGCGTCCTGCGCTCCCAGACGCAGTCGCTGCGCTCGCGCGACTTCGTCGAGGCGGCCCGGTTCTCCGGCGACAGCGCCCCGCGCATCGTGTTCCGGGAGATCCTGCCGAACATGACCTCGCTCATCGTCGGCAGCTTCTTCGGCGCGGCGACGGCGGCGATCCTCGCCGAGGCGGGCCTGGAGTTCCTCGGCCTCGGCGACACGTCCATCGTCAGCTGGGGCACGATGATCTACTGGGCGCAGAACTCCAGCGCCCTGCTCACGGGGCAGTGGGCGCTGCTGTTCGCGCCCGGTCTGTGCATCGCGCTGCTGGCCCTGTCCCTCACCCTCGTCAACTTCGGCGTCGACGCCGTGAGCAACCCGCGACTGCGCGAGGGGTCGCGCACCCGGAAGGCGGACCGATGAGCACCCAGGCCACGAGCACCGGGACCCCGAGCGTCGTGGGGGAGGACCTGCTGCAGGTCCGCGACCTGTCCGTCGTCTACGAGTCGCACGGCCAGCGCGCCGTGCAGGCCGTCGACCACGTCTCCTTCGGCCTGCGCCGCGGGGAGTTCGTCGGCCTGGTGGGGGAGTCGGGGTCCGGCAAGTCCACCCTCGGCTACGCGATCACGCGGCTGCAGAAGCCCCCGGCCCGCACCAACGGGGGTCGGATCCTCTTCGGCGGCCACGACATCCGCGACCTCGACGACGAGGGGTTGCGCCGGCAGCGCCAGGGCGGGTTCGCCATGGTCCTGCAGTCGGGCATGAACGCCCTGAACCCCGTTCGCCGGATCCGCGACCACTTCGCCGACATCTACCGCGCCCACGGCCACGTGCCGAAGCAGCGCTGGGCGGAGCGGTCGGCCGAGCTGCTGGCCAAGGTGGAGCTCGAACCGAAGGTCCTCGCGCGCTACCCCGGGGAGCTGTCCGGCGGGATGCGCCAGCGCGTGTCCATCGCGCTGGCCCTGTCCTTGGACCCGCAGCTCGTGGTCTTCGACGAACCCACGACGGCCCTCGACGTCCTCGTCCAGCACGCCGTCATGGACACCATCGTCGACCTGCAGCGCACCGAGGGGTTCACGGCCGTCCTCATCAGCCACGACCTCGGCATCGTCCTGGAGGCGACGCAGCGCGTGCTCGTGATGCACGAGGGCCGCATCGTCGAGGACGCCCCGTCGCAGCAGGTCCTGCGCTCCCCGCAGGACGAGTACACGCGGATGCTGCTGAGCCACTACGCCGACCCGCGGGGCGAGACGGTCTCGCTGCCCGGGTTCCCCGACCGCTCGCTGCGCCCCCGCCCCACCCCGCCCGCGGGGGGTGCGGCCGTCGTGGTCGAGGGCGTCTCCAAGACGTACCCGGCGCCGCGGCGCGGGGAACCGGAGGTGCACGCCGTCTCCGACGTCTCCTTCACCCTCGAACCCGGTGCCTCCCTGGCCCTCGTGGGCGCCAGCGGTTCGGGGAAGTCGACCATCGCCAAGATGGTGACCGGGGTGGAGCCACCGACCGCCGGGTCCGTGCGGTTCGGCGACCTCGACGTCGGCCGGCTGAAGCGGCGGCAGGTGGTGACGTTGCACCGCAGCGTGCAGATGGTGTTCCAGGACCCCTACGCGGCCCTGAACCCCTTGCACACCGTCGAGTACGCCCTCACCCGGCCCGTCCTGAACCACACGGGCCGCACGGGTGCGGACGCGCGCCGCCGCGTCCACGAACTGCTCGAGACGGTCGGTCTCACCCCGACGGGGCAGTTCGCCCAGAAGCTGCCGCACCAGCTGTCCGGGGGCCAGCGCCAGCGCGTGGTCATCGCCCGCGCCCTGGCCTGCGAACCCCAGGTGATCGTCGCCGACGAACCCGTCTCCATGCTCGACGTGACGTTGCGCGCGGGTGTCCTGGCGCTGCTGGAGGACCTGCGCGAACGCCTCGGGGTGTCGCTGCTCTACATCACCCACGACCTGCTGAGCGCCCGGCTCATCACCGACGACCTGCTCGTCCTGCACTCCGGTCGCGTCGTGGAACGCGGTCCGACGGCGCAGGTGCTGCAGCACCCCACCCACCCCTACACGGTGTCCCTGCTGGACGCCGTCCCGAACCCGGCCCGAGCCCGCCTGGAGTCCTGAGATGCGCACCTTCCCCGACGGTTTCCTCTGGGGCGCGGCCACCGCCGCGCACCAGGTCGAGGGCGGCAACGTCGCCAGCAACTGGTGGGTCCACGAGCACGACCCGGCCCTGGCCGCGGCCTGGGGCATCGTGGAACCCTCCGGCGACGCCGCCGACAGCTACCACCGCTACCGCGAGGACATCAGGGTCCTCGCCGACCTCGGGCTGACCTCCTACCGGTTCAGCCTCGAGTGGGCCCGCGTCGAACCCGAGCGGGGGTTCGTCTCGCGGGCCGCGGTCGACCACTACCGGCGCATGGTCGACACCTGCCGTGAGTTCGGCGTCGAACCGGTGGTCACGCTGATGCACTTCACGGTGCCGCGCTGGTTCGAGCGCGACGGGTTCTGGCGGGCCGACGACGCCCCCGACCTGTTCGGCCGGTACGTCGAGGCGGCGCTGCCCGTCGTCCGCGACGTCGAGTGGATCTGCACGGTCAACGAACCGAACATCGCCGCCATGCTCGCCGGCGGCGAGGACGCCTCGAACCTCGTCGCGCACGGCCTGCCGAACCCGGACCTGCACGTCGCCGACCAGCTGCTCGCCTCCCACGAACGGGCGCGCGACGTGCTGTCGCAGCTGCCGCAGGCGAAGACGGGGTGGACGGTCGCGACCCAGGCGTTCAAGAGCACGGGGGAACCCGGCGCGGACGACACGACCGCGGAGTACGGCCACCCGCGCGACGACTGGTACCTCGAGGCCGCCAAGGGCAACGACTTCGTCGGTGTCCAGGCCTACACCCGCACCTTCGTGGGTCCCGACGGCCCCCTGCCGGTGCGCGAGGACGTCGAGACCACGCTCACGGGCTGGGAGTTCTACCCGCAGGCCGCGGCCGACGGGTTGCGCGCGGCGTGGGAGTTGACCGGCGGCGTCCCGTTGGTGGTGACCGAGAACGGCATCGCCACGGCGGACGACACCCGGCGGATCGCCTACACGCAGGCGTCCCTGGAGGGGATCCACGACTGCCTCGTCGAGGGGATCGACGTGCGCGGGTACCTGCACTGGAGCCTGCTCGACAACTACGAGTGGGCCTCGGGGTACCGCCCGACGTTCGGCCTCGTCGCGTGGGACCGGGAGACGTTCGAGCGGACCCCGAAGCCCAGCGCCCACTGGTACGGCGGCGTCGCACGGGCCAACGCGCTGCCCTGACGCCTACACCCGCACGGGAACGCCGTGGCCGAACCGGAACAGCGGGTCCTGCGTGCTGAAGGGTGCGTCCGACGGTGAGTCGACGACGGCGGCCATCGACCGCGGCAGGTCGAACGCCAGCCGGCCCTGCGCCGGAACGGCCCCGGTGAGCGCGTCGAGCAGCGCCTCGGTGGACGCGCCGAAGTCCACGACGAGGGTGAGCCCGGCCTCGGCCAGGGGCGTCAGCACCGCCGGTCGGTCGAGGTGGACGACGGCGACCGTCGGCACGCGGGCTGCGAGGTCCCGCACCGCGTCGAGGACGGGGGTCGGGAACTCCAGCGAACCGGCGTGGAAGAACGACTCGAACCCGGGACCGCGCCGCTCGTAGGGCGCCTCGAGGCGCAGCAGGGCGACGTCGGCGCGGCCCGGGTCGTCCACGACCTCGACCCCCGCGCGGGGCTCCGGCGGGACCGGGAGGGGGCGCAGCAGGGGTCCTGCGTCGTCCTCGGTGACCACCGCGGCGGCGAACAGGCGCAGGGGGGTCGACGTCCCGGGACGCAGGGGGAGCGGGAAGGCGTCCGCGGTGAGCACCGTGACCGACCGGGACTGCGTGCGGCGCCCCGCAGCCACCAGGTCGGCGGCGCCGACGACGGCCTCGGCGGCGTCCTCGTCCACGTGACGGGCGTCGTCGAAGAGCCCGAGCACGAACTTCTCCCGCAGCAGCCGGGCCACGGAGACGTCGACGCGGTCCTCGCCGACGCGACCGCTGCGGACGAGGTCCACCACCAGTTCCGGGCAGGCCTCGCCGCCCAGCTGGTCGGCGCCGGCGGCCAGGATCCGTTCCACGCGCTCGCTGCGCGTCAGGTGCTCCACGCCCCAGGCGCGCGCCGGGAAGGGCTGCCCGAACACCTCGGCGTCGGTGACCAGACCCCAGTCGGTGCAGACGATCCCGTCGAAGCCGAGTTCCTCTCGCAGCAGGCCGGTGACGACCTGGCGGTTGAACCCGAAACCGACTTCCTCGACGGGCTCGCCGTCGCGGACGAGGCCGACGGGCATCCCGTAGTAGGGCATCACCTGGCGGGTCCCGGCGGCGAGCAGGTCGTGGAAGGGGCGCACGTGGGTCTCGAAGTGCCCACCCGGGTAGACCTGTTCCCGGCCGTGGGGGAAGTGGGGGTCCTCGCCGTCCCGTTGCGGTCCGCCGCCGGGGAAGTGCTTGGTCATCGTCGAGACCGAGTCCCGGCCGAAGGTGCCGTCGAGGCCCTGCTCCCGCGCGACGTCGCCGGTGCCCTGCAACCCGCGCACGTACGCCGCGCCGAGCCGGCCGACGAGGTCGGCGTCCTCCCCGAAGGTCGCGCCGCCGCGGGCCCAGCGGGCCTCGGTGAGCACGTCGACCTGCGGGTGCAGGGCGGTGCGGATGCCCACGGCGAGGTACTCGCGGCGGACGGCGTCGGCGTGCTCCTCGACCAGCCGTTCGTCGCGCAGGGCCGCGAGCCCGAGCGTCTCGGGCCACTGGGAGAACGGCCCGGACAGCAGGGCGGTGCCGGGGTTGTCGGTGAAGGAGTGCCGCGGGTCGCTGGACACCGTCACGGGGATGCCGAGGCGCGTGCCGGCCGCGAGGTCCTGCAGGCGGTTGTGCCACCGGGCGAACTCGCGCGCCGTCCGGGGCGCGGCCAGCACGTTGACGTGGGTCAGGTGCCGGCGCGTCACCAGGTCGCGGGCGGTGGCGGCCCCCATGCGCGACGGCTCCTCGGCCAGCGTTCCCTCGGGTCCCACCTCGACCATCGTGTGGAAGAGCTGACCTGCCTTCTCCTCCAGCGTCATGCGGCCCAGCAGGTCCGCGACGCGTTCGGCGACCGGCAGCCGGGGGTCGCGGTAGGGCGCTGCGCGCCCCTCGTCCTGCACGTCGTCGGTGCTCACCGGGACTCCTTCGTCCGGGACCGCCGCACCGGGTGGTGCAGACTCCCCGGTTCTACCAGGCGGCCTACCGGAACCGGCGCAGCCGCAGCGAGTTCGTGACGACGAACACGGACGAGAACGCCATGGCCGCCGACGCGACGACGGGGTTCAGCAGCCCGGCGGCGGCCAGGGGGAGCGCGGCGACGTTGTAGGCGAACGCCCAGAAGAGGTTGCCGCGGATCGTGGACAGCGTCCGTCGGGACAGCCGCACGGCGTCCACGGCCGCCAGCAGGTCGGCGCGGACGAGGGTCAGGTCACCGGCCTCGACGGCCACGTCCGTCCCGGTGCCCAGGGCGATGCCGAGGTCGGCCACGGCCAGCGCGGCGGCGTCGTTGACACCGTCCCCGACGACCGCGACGACCCTGCCCTGCGCCTGCAGGGCGCGGACGTGGGCGAGCTTGTCCTCCGGACGCGCCCCGGCCACGACGTCGTCGATCCCCACGGCGTCCGCGACGGTGCGCGCGGTGCGCTCGTGGTCGCCCGTGAGCAGGACCGGGTGCAGACCGAGGGAACGGAACCCGGCGACCGCCTCCCGGCTCGTGGGGCGCACGGCGTCGGCCACGGCGAGCACGCCCGCCGGCTCCCCGTCCTCGACGACCACGAGGACCGTCCGGCCCGCGGACTCGTGCTCCTCGAGCGCGTCCCGCAGGGCAGGCGGCAGGTCGGCGTGGGCCCAGTCCGGCCGTCCCACGCGCAGCGCGACGCCCCCGACGGTCCCGGCGATGCCGGCGCCAGCGGTCGCCACGACGTCGGTCGCGGTAGCCAGCGGACCGGCCTCGCGGGCGGCGACGGCGACGGCCCGGCCCACGGGGTGCTCGGAGGCGTCCTCCAGGGACCCGGTGCGCCGCAGCAGGTCCGCGGCGTCCAGACCCTGGGTGGGGACGACGGCGGCGAGGGTCATCCGCCCCGTCGTCACCGTGCCGGTCTTGTCGAGGACGACGGTGTCGACGCGGCGGGTGGCCTCCAGCGCCTCCGGTCCCTTGACGAGGATGCCGACCTGCGCGCCGCGGCCCGTGCCGACGAGCAGCGCGGTCGGGGTCGCCAGGCCCAGGGCGCACGGGCAGGCGATGACGAGGACGGCGACCGCGGTGGTCAGCGCGTGCCCCGCACTCGCGCCGGACAGCCACCAGCCGAGGAAGGTGGCGAGGGCCACGACGAGCACGACGGGGACGAAGACGCCCGAGACGCGGTCGGCGAGGCGTTGCGCCGCAGCCTTCCCCGACTGCGCCTCCTCGACAGCGCGGCCGATGCGGGCCAGGGCCGTGTCGGCCCCCACCCGGGTGGCGCGCACGACGAGCCGCCCACCGGCGTTGACCGTGCCGCCGACGACGTCGTCGCCCGCGGTGACCTCGACGGGGACGGACTCGCCCGTGACGACGGACGCGTCGACCGCGGAACGGCCGTCGACGACCGTGCCGTCGGTGGCGACGGTCTCGCCGGGGCGGACGACGAACTCGTCCCCGGGACGCAGGTCGCCGACGGCGACGCGGTGCTCGACGCCGTCCCGCAGGACGCCGACGTCCTTCGCGCCCACGGCGAGCAGTGCCCGCAGTGCGGCACCGGACCGCCGCCGGGCCCGGGCCTCCAGGTAGCGGCCGGCCAGGACGAACACGGTGACGACGGCCGCGACCTCGAGGTAGAGCTCGTCGCCGGCCGATCCCCAGAGCCGGAACTCCATGTGCATGCCGGGCATCCCGGCGTCGCCGAGGAACAGCGAAGCGCACGACGTCAGCCAGGCCGCCGCGACGCCGATGCTCACGAGCGTGTCCATCGTGGCGGCGCCGTGCCGGGCGTTGACCACCGCGGCCCGGTGGAACGGCCACGCGCCCCACACCGCGACGGGGGAGGCGAGGGCGAAAGCCAGCCACTGCCAGTTCGTGAACTGCAGCGCGGGAACCATCGACAGCGCCAGGACCGGAAGGCCCAGGGCGGCCGTGACCGCGAGTCGGCGTCCGAGTTCCGCGGTGACCGGATCAGTTTCGGCTGCAACGGGTTCGGGATCGGGGAGCGCGGCGGTGTAGCCGGTCTTCTCCACGACGGCGATGGCGTCCGCGACGTCGGTGCCGGACGGCAGCCGGACGGTGGCCTTCTCGGTCGCGTAGTTCACGCTGGCCTCGACGCCCGGCATGCGGTTGAGCTTCTTCTCGATGCGGTGCGCGCAGGACGCGCACGTCATCCCGCCGATCGTGAGTTCGACGGGGGTGAACGCTTCCAACGGGACGGCCATCAGCGCACCAGCTCGTACCCCGCCTCGTCGACGGCGGCCGCGACGGCCGACTCCTCGAGGGGGGAGGTGGCGGTGACCGTGACGGTGGAGGTGCCGTCCGGGACGAGGTCGACGTGGACGGACTCGACGCCGGGCAGCGCCGACACCTCCTCCGTCACCGCGCCGACGCAGTGCGCGCACGTCATCCCGGACACACCGAACCGGTTCTCGCTCATCAGGACCTCACCAACCGCGCGATCGCCGCGCTCGCTTCCTTGATCTTCTCGTCGGCCACCGCGCCGCCCTCGGCCGCCGCGTGCGCGACGCAGTGCCCGAGGTGGTCGTCCAGCAGCGACAGGGCCACGGCCTGCAGGGCCTTGGTCGCGGCGGAGACCTGGGTGAGGACGTCGATGCAGTACGCGTCCTCCTCGACCATGCGCTGCAGTCCGCGCACCTGTCCCTCGACGCGGCGCAGCCGCTTGAGGACCTCGTCCTTCTCCCTGGCGTAGCCCGGCCCGTGCTCCATGCCTCCTTGGTACCCCCTCGGGGTACCGGATGCAACCCCTACCCCCTACGGGTACCCGGGCAGTCCCCGTCAGGGGTGACACTGGAGCCGTGCCGAGCACCCTGCCCGACGGCGAGACCGTCCCGACCGACGGCGCCCTGCCGCCGCAGGCCCTCGCCGGGGCCGCCGACCGCACGTTCGGCGTCTACCTGCACGTCCCGTTCTGCGCCGTCCGCTGCGGCTACTGCGACTTCAACACCTACACGGCCACCGAGCTCGGCGGCGGGGCCTCCCAGGCCGCCTACGCGCAGACCGCGACCGCCGAGGTGCGCCTCGCCGCGCGGGTGCTGGGGGACGCCGTCCGCCCGGCCGAGACGGTCTTCTTCGGCGGCGGCACCCCGACGCTGCTGCCGGCCGACGACCTCGCGACGATGCTCGCCGCCGTCCGCGACGAGTTCGGCCTCGCGCCCGGCGCGGAGGTCACGACGGAGGCGAACCCCGACTCGGTGACCCCCGAGGGGCTCGCGACGCTGCGCGAGGCCGGGTTCACCCGCGTCTCCTTCGGCATGCAGTCCGCGGTGCCGCACGTCCTGGCCGTCCTGGAACGCACCCACGACCCCGCCCGGGTCCCGCTCGCGGTGCGGTGGGCGCGCGAGGCCGGGCTCGACGTCAGCCTCGACCTCATCTACGGCACCCCGGGGGAATCGGTCGACGACCTGCGTCGCAGCCTCGACGCCGCCCTGGCCTGTTCGCCGGACCACGTCTCTGCCTACGCGCTCATCGTCGAACAGGGCACGAAGCTGGCCGCGCAGATGCGCCGCGGTGAGGTGCCCGAACCCTCCGACGACGACGAGGCCGACAAGTACGAGGTCGTCGACGACACGCTCGCCGCGGCCGGGTACGGCTGGTACGAGGTGAGCAACTGGGCCCGCGGGCCGGAGTTCGCGTGCCGGCACAACCTCGCCTACTGGCGCGGCGGCGACTGGTGGGGGATCGGACCGGGTGCGCACAGCCACGTCGGCGGCGTGCGGTGGTGGAACGTCAAGCACCCCAGCGCCTACGCCGGACGGCTGGACGCCGGGACGTCACCCGCGCACGCCCGCGAACGCCTCTCGGACGACGACCGCCGCGTCGAGGACGTGCTCCTGCGCTCCCGGCTCGCGGAGGGTTTCGACCCCGCGTGGTGGGGGGTGCGGCCGCAGACCGCGCAACTGCTGCTCGACGGGCTCCTCGAACCCGCCGCCGGGGGGCGGGTCGCGCTGACCCGCCGTGGGCGTCTGCTCGCCGACGCGGTGGTGCGGCGGTTGCTGGACTGACCGCGGCCCGGCTCCGGGTGGCCCGGGTCACCCGCCCACGGGAGGGACCCCCGCTGGGAGACCGTGGTCCCGCAGTTCCAACAGGACGGGGTCGATCCGCGCCCCCTGCATCCCCACTGACCTGACGCTGAGTGACGTGACGAGGCCGGCGCCCTGGTCGATCTCGACGACCGCCTCGACGGTGCCGGCGGAGGAACCGCTGGACAGGCCGCGGTGCAACCGGTCCAGCGTCAGTCGCACCCGCTCGCGCCGGTGCGGGGGAGCGTCGTCCACGAGCGTCGACAGGTCGAGGTCCACCCGGTACCGGCCGGGGGCGTCGTCCGGTTCCGCGCCCGTCGCCGCCGCGAGCCAGTGGAAGGTGGCGGCGACGCTGCCCAGGAGGGCGTCGACCTCCATCGGCAGGCCGGGGGTGTCGGCGCGTGAGCCGGCCCAGCGCCCCTGGTCGTCCTGGGAGGGGGGCCCGTCGAGGAGGACCATCGTCAGCGTGCCGTCCTCCGGGACGAGGAGGGCGTGCGCCGTCATCTCCTCCGGGGGAGCGTCCTGGCCGGGCAGCGCGATGAGACCGTCGAGCACGAGGACGCCGTCGTCGGCGGGAGGTGGGGGTGCTGCCGTGGTGACCGTGGTCATCGTGGCGGCGCCCGTCGTCAGGTCCGTGTGCCCGTGGGCCGTCGTGTGGACGGGGCCCTGCACGGGGGTGCGCCAGGAGTAGCGCGCGGTCGCGGTCGCAAGGGTGCGGGCGTGCGCGTCCAGGACGACGCGCAACGGGTCGGCGGGCTCGGGGGGCGTCGTGTCGAGGGGCACCCGTCGACGCTAACCGCCGGGTGGCCGGAGTCCTGTGGGGGAGCTGTGCAGGTTGCCCCCGACCGGAGGCTCAGCCCACGCCGGTAGCGTGCGGTCATGGACCTCGGGCTCAGCGTCGGCTACCTCACCGGTCCCGTCGGACCCGCCGCCGCGCGAGCGCTGGAGCTCACGCACGCGGCCGAGGACGCGGGGTTCGCCTCCGTCTGGGTCGCCGAGGCGTACGGCACGGACGCGGTCAGCGTGCTGGGCTGGCTGGCGGGGCAGACGACCCGCATCGGCCTCGGCTCCGCCGTCCTGCAGGTCCCCGCGCGCGCCGCGGCGTCGACGGCGATGACGGCCGCCACGCTGGACGGCTTGTCGGGCGGGCGCTTCCGCCTAGGCCTCGGGGTGTCCGGACCGCAGGTGGCCGAGGGCTGGTACGGCCAGCCGTTCGCGAAACCCCTGGCGCGCACGCGCGACTACGTCGCCCTCGTCCGGCGGTTGCTGGCCCGGGAGGACTCCACGTTCGCGGGGGAGCACCTCACGCTGCCGCTGCCGGGGGGTCCGGGGATCCCGCTCAAGCTCATGCAGCCGCCGCCGCGAGCGGACCTGCCGATCCACCTCGCCGCCGTGGGCCCGCGCAACGTGGAACTCGCCGGGGAGATCGCCGACGGCTGGCTGCCCTCGTTCCTCGTCCCGGAGAACGCGGCGGAGTCCACCGAGCGGCTCGCCGCGGGTTTCGCCCGCCGCGCGACGCCGCCGGAACGGTTCGAGGTGACGGCGTCGGTGCCGTTCGTCCTGACCGACGCGACGGGGGAGGACCGCGCCCGCGCGGAACTCCCGGCGCGCAAGCTCATCGCGCTCTACGTCGGGGGGATGGGGTCGAAGGAGTCGAACTTCTACGCCGACCTCGGCCGTCGCCTGGGGTTCGGCGAGGCCGTCGACGCCGTGCAGGACCTGTACCTCGCGGGTCGCAAGGACGAAGCGGTGCAACGGGTCCCGTCGGGACTCCTCGAGGCGACGAGCCTCGTGGGTTCCGTCGAGGCCGTGCGCCGGCGGCTGGACGACTACGAACGCGCCGGCGTCACGACCGTCGCGCTGGTCCCGCTCGGCGCGGACGCCGAGGGGGACCTGCGCGCGGTGGCGTGAACCTCAGCGCACCAGCCGGAAGACCAGCGGGTAGCGGTACACGCGGCCCTGGTTGGCGGCCACGGCCGCGAGGATCGTGAACACGAGGAAGACGACGGCCGGGATCCACGCCACGGCGAAGAAGAGGGCGCCGATGCCGAAGGTCACGAGGGCGAAGACGCCCAGGACGAGTCCGAGGACGAGTTCGTAGACGATGAGCGAGATCGTCATGTTCAGCGCCTCGGCGCTGTGCCCGCGCACGAACCCGCTGCGGTCCTTCAGGACCAGGAAGATGACGAGCGGGCCGAGGAACGGCAGGCCGATGAAGCTGGCCGCGATCGCGGACAGGTGCCCGAACATCCCCCACATCCGCTCGTCGGACGGCGACAGGGGCGCGGGCGAGTAGGGCGGCTGCTGGGGGTACGGCGGCTGGCTCACGGTTCCGATCCTCCCGGTTCGCTCAGCGGTCCGCCAGGTCTGCGGTGACGAAGTCCACGAGTTCCTCCACCCGGCCCAGCAGCGCGGGCTCGAGGTCGGCGTAGCTGCGGACGGTCCCGAGGATGCGCTTCCACCCGTGCGCGACGTCGGCCTGCGACGCGTGCGGCCAGCCGAGCTCGGCGAGGACGCCGTGCTTCCAGTCCTGCCCCTTCGGGATCGTCGGCCACCGCGTCCAGCCCAGCCGCTGCGGCCGGACCGACTGCCACACGTCGATGAAGGGGTGCCCCAGGACGAGGACGTGCGGGCTGGTGGCGACCTTGGCGACGATGCGCGACTCCTTCGACCCCGGGACGAGGTGGTCGACGAGGACGCCGATGCGGCGGCCGGGGCGGGGGCCGAACGCGCGGATCGCGGCGTCGAGATCGTCCACGCCGTCGAGCATCTCCACGACGACGCCCTCGACGCGCAGGTCGTCGCCCCAGACCTTCTCGACGAGCTCGGCGTCGTGCCGCCCCTCGACGAGGATGCGCGAGGCGCGGGCGGTGCGTGCCGTGGCACCGGTCACGGCGACCGAGCCGCTGGCCGTCCGGGTGGGGCGGGCCGGGCCGGCGCTCACGGGGGCGACGAGGCGGACCGGCTGCCCGTCGACCCAGAACCCCGGGCCGAGCGGGAAGGTGCGGGTGCGGCCCCTGGCGTCCTCCAGGACGACGACGTGGACGCCGCCGCTCTTCTCCACCCGCACGACGGCGCCGACCCAGCCCGTGTCGACGTCCTCGACGACGAGCCCGCGGACGGCCGGCTCGTCGCGGTGGACGGGCTTGGGGCGGGTGCGGGCGTGCGGGTCGGCGGACAGCACGTCGGCGCCGTACCGGTCGGGGGGCAGCTGGCTCACCCGCGGCACGCTAACGAGCGACCCGCACCGGACGGTGGAGGCGCGGCCGGGGCACACGTCCTAGACTTGGCACTCGCGCGCGAAGAGTGCCAACAGGGTGGATGCCGACACCGGACCGGGAGGGGTGGATGAGCGACGACCGCAGGCTCGCGGTGCTGCGGGCCATCGTGGAGGACTACGTCTCCACCCACGAGCCCGTCGGGTCGAAGGCCCTGGTGGAGCGGCACCAGCTCGGCGTGTCCCCGGCGACCATCCGCAACGACATGGCCGTGCTCGAGGACGAGGGCTACATCACCCAGCCGCACACCAGCGCGGGCCGCATCCCGACGGACAAGGGGTACCGCCTCTTCGTCGACCGCCTCGCCAACGTCAAGCCCATGACGCCGGCGGAGAAGCGCGCCATCGAGACCTTCCTGCACGGCGCGGACGACCTCGACGACGTCGTGGACCGGACCGTGCGCCTGCTGGCACAGCTGACGCGGCAGGCCGCCGTCGTGCAGTACCCGTCGCTCTCGCGCGCCAGCGTGCGGCACGTCGAGCTCGTGGGGGTGGGCGGGCGCAGCGCCCTGCTCGTCCTCATCACCGACTCCGGCCGCGTCGAGCAGCGCGTCCTGGACGTCCGCTCGGCCGTCGACGTCGAGACGCTCGGGGTGTCGCTGGCGGCGCTGCGCACGCGGGTCAACGCCTCCGTCGCCGGCAAGCGGTTGCGTGAGGCGCGCGAGGCGCTCACCGACCTCGTCCAGCAGACGCCGCAGGCCGACATCGCCATCGCGGCGGAGGTCGCGGCCTCCCTGGGGGACTGCCTCACCGCCTCCCTGGAGGAGCGCGTCGTCATCGCCGGGACGTCGAACCTCGTCAAGTCCGGGGCCGACCTGTCGATGCCGCTGGGCAGCGTCCTGGAGGCCCTGGAGGAGCACGTCGTGCTGCTGCGCCTGGTGCAGGAGCTGGCCGAGGAGCACCCGTCCGAACGCGGCGGCCTGAGCGTCCGGATCGGCGCCGAGAACCTGCACCTCGGTCTCGACGGGACGTCCGTCGTGACCACCGGCTACGGCGGCGAGGCGGTCCTGGCCCGCCTCGGCGTCCTCGGCCCCACCCGCATGGACTACCCGACGACGATGGCCGCGGTCCGAGCGGTGTCACGCTACGTCTCGCGGATCCTCGCGTCGTGACCCGGTAGTGAGACGACTCGTGACCAGCACCCGGAAGAGAACCGACAGGAGAACCCCGACCTCGTGAGCGACTACTACGACGTCCTGGGCGTCTCCCGCGACGCCTCCACGGAGGACATCAAGCGCGCGTACCGCAAGCTCGCGCGCAAGCTGCACCCCGACGTCAACCCCGACGCGGGGGAGCAGTTCAAGGAGGTCTCGCAGGCCTACGAGACGCTGTCGAACCCCGACAAGCGCTCGGCCTACGACCGGGGCGGTGCCATGCCCGGCGGTGCGGGCGGCGGCTTCGGGGCCGGGTTCGGCTTCTCGGACATCATGGACGCGTTCTTCGGCCAGGGCGGCGGGGGCGGCCGGGGCCCCGGTCCGGCCAGCCGGACCCAGCGCGGTCAGGACGCCCTGATCCGCGTCGACGTCGACCTGGCCGAGGCCGCCTTCGGCGGCGAACGCTCGATCCAGGTCGACACCGCGATCCTCTGCCCGACCTGCAAGGGCTCCTGCTGCCAGCCGGGCACCAGCCCGGCCACGTGCGACATCTGCCACGGGCAGGGGTCGGTCCAGCGCGTCGTCCGCTCGCTGCTCGGGCAGGTCATGACCCAGCAGCCGTGCCCGACGTGCCGCGGCTTCGGCACCGTGCTGCCCTCGCCGTGCCTGGAGTGCTCGGGGGAGGGCCGCATCCGCGCCCGCCGCCCTCTGACGATCCGCATCCCCGCGGGCGTGGACACCGGGACCCGCATCCAGCTCGCCTCCCAGGGCGAGGTGGGGACGGCCGGCGGCCCGCCCGGGGACCTCTACGTCGAGATCCACGAGCGTCCGCACCCGGTGTACTCCCGGTCCGGGGACGACCTGCTCTGCACCCTCGAGGTGCCGATGACGGCCGCCGCGCTCGGCGCGAGCATCCCGCTGGAGACGCTCGACGGCACCGAGGAGATCGACGTGCGCCCCGGCGCGCAGGCCGGCGACGTCGTGACCCTGAAGCAGAAGGGTGCCGAGCACCTGCGCGCGCAGGGCCGCGGTGACCTGCTCGTGAAGCTCGAGGTCCTGACGCCCCGCGACCTCGACGAGGAGCAGGAGGAGCTCCTGCGCCGCCTCGCCGAGCTGCGCGGGGAGGTCCGGCCGGCCGGGAAGCTGTCCGAGAGCCACCAGGGCGTCTTCTCGAAGCTGCGCGACCGGTTCTCCGGCCGCTGAGCGCCCGCCCCGCCTGACGGCACGGGGTCACCCCGTGCCTCCCGACGTCCGCCCGCCCCACGGCGAGTGGGGGAGCGCCCTTCAGGAGACGGTGACCGTCTTGGTGTCCCCGGCGGTCGGGCCCGCCTCGCCACCGGACTCGTCCGGCGCGAAGACCGTGACGGTGTAGGTGCCCGCCGGCACCTGCGCGGTGAAGGAGAACGGGGCGAAGGTCCCGTTCGCCCCCGCCTGCACGGCGTCGCGGGCGACCTCGGTGCCGGCGCTGTTGGTGATCGTGTACATCAGGGTGCCCTCGAAGGCCGACCCGACGCCCTTGACCGCGACGGAGCCCGACGCACCGGTCACCGACGTGATCCAGGCCGGCGCCTGGACGTCGGCCTGCGGGGCGCGGGACAGCGTCTCGGCGACGGCGGTGCCGAACAGCGACGGGCGGGCCTTGCCGTCGACGCGGACCTCGACCGGGTCGTCCGAGCCCGCGGCGGCCGTCACGGTGTAGACGAGCTGCTGCACGGCGAGCTGCGCGCCCCCCGCCCCGGCGCTGCCGCTCGCGGCCGACGCGGACAGGTCGACGACGAGGCGTCCGCCGCTGGAGGTCACGGTCGCGCTCGGGTCCGCCGACCACGGGCTGGAGTAGTCCGGGTCGGACGGCTTCCCGGCGAGCATGGCGCGCAGCGCGTTCGTGGGGTCGTCCTTCGCGGTCCCGGCCTCGACGTACTCGCGGAACAGCTTCGACGGCTGGCCGCCCACCCAGTACACGGGAACCGTCCCGGCGCCCGAGGGCAGCGTGCCCGTGGCGGCCGTGCCCGTCGCGGTGCCCGTGCCCGTCCCGCTCGCCGTCGCCGGCGCGCTGGAGCCCGCCGCCGTGGAGGGGGCCGCGCTCGTCGGCGAGGACGCGGTCGACGGCGCCGCCGAGGAGCCGGACGGCGTCGCCGAGGTGCTCGCAGCGACCGTGCTGACGTTCCCGCTGCTGCGCTGCGTGACGGCGTAGGCGCCACCGCCCACGACGACGACGGCGGCGACCCCGGCGACCGCGGCCCAGGCGCGGGAACGGCGGCGGGCGGCTCGGCTGGTCATGCGGATCTCCTCGAGTCGATCGGTCGGTCGTGCGTCGGCCGCGCGGGCGGCCAGGACGTCGCGCAGCTGCCGCGCGGTGGGGCTGAGGTCGTCGTCGCCGTCGGGGTCCGGCAGCGGACCCGACGGGGTCACGTCGTCCACCGCGGCTCCTTCCGATCAGTGGTCATCGCTGGTCCTCCCGGCTCATGGCCTCGCGCAACGCGGCCAGCCCGCGGTGCGCGTGCGTCTTGACGGCCCCCCGGCTGATGCCGAGGACGTCGGCGATGTCCTGCTCGGACATCTCGCCCTGGTAGCGCAGCACCAGGACCTCCCGCTGCCGCGTCGGCAGCCCGTCCAGGGCGCTCAGCACCGAGCGGTGCTCCGAGGCCCGCACCGCGTGCTCCTCCGGACCGTCCGGCGCGGGGTCCGGCAGGGGCCGGCGCCGGTCGGCCACGACCCGGTGCTTCAGCACGTCCCGGGCCCCGTTGACGACGCTCGTGCGCAGGTACGCGACGGCGGACCCCTTGTCCGCCAGCCGGTCCCAGCGCCGGTGCAGGGTGACGAAGGCGTCGGCGACGACCTCCTCGGCGCTCGCCGACTCGCCCATGAGCGAGGTCGCGAGCGCGACGAACCGCCGCCAGTGCGCCGCGTACAGCGCCCCGACGGCCTCGTCGGCCGACCACGAGCGCGGGTCGTCAGCGACCACCACGCGCTCCTTCATCACCATCACACCGTGTAGACGAGTCACGCAGGGTCACGGTTGACATCCAACCCGAAGTTCTTCGCCGCACCTCGCAGGCTCGGGGTCCGGATCGTTGGCACCCAACTCCCGATCATCGAAAGCCAGGGGCCGACGATCGGGACCCCGCGGCCGCGCGAGTAGCGTGCGAGGCATGGCCGAGGTCTCCCGCGTGCAGCGCGCCCCCGACGACCTGTTCCTCAAGATCGTGGCGGGGGAGGTCCCCGCGACGATCGTCCACTCCGACGACCTCGTCGTCGCCTTCGAGGACGTCAACCCCCAGGCGCCCGTCCACGTCCTGGTCGTGCCGCGCGAGCGGTACGAGAACGTCGCCGAGCTCGCGGCGGCCTCGCCGCAGGCCCTCGCGCGGCTCGTCGAGGTCGCCCAGCGCATCGCCGACGAGCGGTGCGGCGGGGAGTACCGCCTCGTCTTCAACACGGGCACCGCGGTGGGCCAGTCGGTCTTCCACGTGCACGGCCACGTGCTCGGCGGCCGGGACTTCACCTGGCCCCCCGGCTGATCACACGGTTGGATGGTGCGCCATGTGCGGCTTGTGCGGTGAGGTCAGGTTCGACGGCAAGGCGGCCGACGTCGCGGCGGTGCAGCGGATGTCGCAGACGCTGGCGCCCCGCGGGCCGGACGGCGAGGGCGTCTGGGCCCAGGGCCGCGTCGCCTTCGGGCACCGCCGCCTGTCGATCATCGACCTCTCGGCGTGCGGCGCCCAGCCCATGCAGGACCCCGAGCTCGGCCTGACGGCCGTCTTCAACGGCTGCATCTACAACTACCCGCAGCTGCGCGAGGAGCTGACGGGCCACGGCTACCGGTTCACCTCGACGTCGGACACCGAGGTCATCGTCAAGGGCTACCACCGCTGGGGCACCGACGTCGTCGACCACCTCATCGGGATGTTCGCCGTCGTCGTGCACGAGCGGGACACCGGCCGGGTCGTCCTCATGCGCGACCGCCTCGGCATCAAACCGCTGTACCTGGCCGAGACGCCGGGCCGGCTGCGGTTCGCTTCGAGCCTGCCCGCGCTGCTGGCGGCCGGCGACGTCGACACGACCGTCGACCCCGTCGCGCTGCACCACTACCTGACCTGGCACGCCGTCGTGCCCGCCCCGCACACCGTCCTGCAGGGCGTGCGCAAGCTCCCGCCCGCGACCGTCCGCGTCGTCGAGCCCGACGGCACGTCCCGCGAGCACCGCTACTGGGCACCGGACCACGTGCGCCGCGAGGAGTTCGCCGGGTTCTCCGAGCGGGACTGGGAGGACGCCGTCCTCGCCGCGCTGCGGACGGCCGTGGAACGGCGCACCGTCGCCGACGTCCCCGTCGGCGTGCTGCTGTCGGGGGGCCTGGACTCCAGCCTCATCACCGCCCTGCTCGCCGAGCAGGGGCAGAAGGACCTCGCGACGTACTCCATCGGGTTCGAGTCCGTCGGCGGCCGTGAGGGTGACGAGTTCGCCTACTCCGATGTCATCGCCCAGCGGTTCGGCACCAACCACCACCGCATCCGGGTCAGCGGCGACGAACTCGTCGGCGCGCTCTCGCACGCCGTCGGGGCGATGGCCGAACCCATGGTCAGCCACGACGTCGTGGCGTTCGACCTGCTCTCCCAGCAGGTCTCGCAGACCATCAAGGTCGTGCAGTCGGGCCAGGGTGCCGACGAGGTGTTCGGCGGGTACCACTGGTACCCGCCCCTGTCGGGGCTCACCCCGGAACAGGGCGTCGACGCCTACGCCCGCGCGTTCTTCGACCGCGACCACGCGCAGATGGCGCAGGTGCTGAACCCGCAGTGGATGACGGGGACGGACGTCTCGCGCGAGTTCGTCGCCCGCCACTTCGCCCGCCCGGGGGCCGACACGGCCGTCGACGCGGCGCTGCGCCTGGACACCGAGGTGATGCTCGTCGACGACCCGGTCAAGCGCGTCGACAACACGACGATGGCCTGGGGGCTGGAGGCGCGCGTCCCGTTCCTGGACCACGAGCTCGTCGAACTCGCCGCGGCGGTCCCGCCGGAGCTGCAGCTCGCGAACGGCGGCAAGGGGATCCTCAAGCAGGTCGGGTACCGGGTCATCCCGCGCGAGGTCATCGACCGGCCCAAGGGCTACTTCCCCGTGCCGGCCATCACCCACCTCGAGGGCAAGGTCCTGGGGCTCGTGAAGGACGCGCTGTCCAGCCAGGCCGCCCGCGACCGGGCCCTGTTCCGCCCCGAGTACGTCGAGGGCCTGCTGCGCGACCCCAACGGCGAACTCACCCCGCTGCGCGGCAACAAGCTGTGGCAACTCGGCCTGCTCGAGATGTGGTTGCAGCAGCACGGGATCGGCTGACGCGGGACGGGGGAGACGCACGTGTCGAACACCAAGCGCCGCACCACCGTCGCCGGCCTGCGCCAGCGCGGCCTCGACGTCCCGACCATCTCCAGCCGCACCTGGCAGCGACCCCCGCAGTGGTTCACCGAGGACATGACGCGCGACGTCGTCCTCGACATGGGCTGGGGCCGGCTCGTGTTCGGGCAGACCTTCTCCGACCAGCGCGACGTCGTGGACGCCCTGCGCGCCGAGGAGACCGGCGAGCGGGACATCGCCATGTACGTGCGCGAGCCGCAGGTGCTCGTCGGCCTGGCCCCGCACGAGTTGTTCATGGACCCCTCGATCACGTTCCGGCTGCCCCTGGCCCGGTACCGGGCACCCAAGGACCGCAATCCCGACGTGTTCGTCCGGATGGTCCGCGAGCGCGCCGAGCTCGACGAGGTGAACCGCATCTACGCGGCCTGCGGGATGGTCGTCTCCGACGTGGACGTCATGTGGGCGAACCACCGGACGCGGACGTTCACCTACCTCGTGGCCGAGGACACCCGGACGGGCGCGGTCGTGGGAACCGTCACCGGCGTCGACCACGTCCTCGCCTTCGGCGACCCCGACCAGGGGGCGAGCCTGTGGTGCCTGGCGAGCGACCCGCAGGTCGCCCCGCGGGGCACGGGGGAGGCCCTCGTGCGGGTCCTGGCCGAGCGCTACGTCGCCCGCGGCCGGGCGATCCTCGACCTGTCGGTCATGCACGACAACGCCGGCGCCATCACCCTGTACCGCCGGTTGGGTTTCCGGCCCGCCGCGCCCGTGGTCGTCAAGCGCAAGAACCCCATCAACCGGCCGTTGTTCTCCCCCCAGCCCGAGGGGCTCGGCGACCTCAACCCCTACGCCCGCATCATCGCCGACGAGGCGCTGCGCCGCGGGGTGCGGGTCGAGGTCACCGACGCGCCGAGCGGGGAGATGCGGTTGACGTACGCGGGCAGGTCGCTGCTGACGCGCGAATCCCTCTCCGAACTCACGAGCGCCGTCGCGATGTCCCGCTGCGACGACAAGCGCGTCACCCGCCGCCTGCTCGCGGGCCGCGGTGTCCGCGTCCCGCGGGCTGTCGAGCTGGCCCAGGACCCGTTGCGGGACAGCGCGGGCCTGGCCGCGTGCGAACGGCTGGTCGACGAGACCGGGCCCGTCGTCGTGAAACCCGCGCGCGGGGAGCAGGGCAAGGGCATCACCGTCGGCGTGCGCGGTGGGGACGAACTCCGCGAGGCCGTCGCGGAGGCGGCGGCGCACTGCCCGGACGTCCTCGTCGAGGAACTCGTCGCCGGGCAGGACCTGCGGATCGTCGTCATCGACCACGAGGTCGTCGCCGCGGCCGTGCGCCGGCCCGCCGCCGTCATCGGCACGGGCACCGACGACATCCGCACCCTCGTCGGCGCGCAGAGCCGCCGGCGCCAGGCCGCGACGGGCGGGGAGTCCAGCATCCCGCTCGACGCCACCACGGAGGCCGTGGTCCGGGACGCCGGCTACGCGCTGGACGACGTCCTGCCGCGCGGGCAACGCCTGGAGGTGCGCCGCACGGCGAACCTGCACACCGGCGGCACGATCGACGACGTCACCGACGACCTGCACCCGGACCTCCTCGACGCGGCCGTCGCCGCGAGCCGGGCCATCGGGATCCCCGTCACGGGCCTGGACTTCCTCGTCCCGGACGTCTCCGGACCCGACCACGTCGTCATCGAGGCCAACGAGCGCCCTGGGCTGGCGAACCACTCGCCGCGCCCGACCGCCCAGCGGTTCCTCGACCTGCTGTTCCCCGAGACCCGCCGCCAGCCCGGCACCCCGGACCAGGGGTAGCGCGGTGCCCGAGGCACACGCCCTGCACCGGCACGCCCGCGACCAGCGCGAGGCGCTCGCCGGACAGGTGCTGTCGGTCACGAGCCCGCAGGGGAGGTTCGACGCCGCCCCCTTCGACGGCCACCTCCTGCAGGACGTCCAGGCGTGGGGCAAGCACCTGCTCTACGCCTTCGACGACGCCCCCGACGTGCACGTGCACCTGGGGCTCAAGGGGTTCTTCCTGCGCACCGACGACCTCACACTGCCCGCCCGCGGCGGGACGCGGATGCGGCTGGCGGGGGAGCGGGACGCGTTCTCCCTCATCGCGCCGAGCCGCTGCGAGGGGCTGGACGCCGCCGCCCGCGACGAGCTCATCGCGGGCCTCGGACCGGATCCCCTGAGAGTGGGGGAGGCGGGGCGGGAGGAGGCCGCCGAACGTCTCGCGGCCTCGCGCGCCGCCGTGGGCGCCGCCCTGCTCGACCAGTCGCTGTGGGCCGGGATCGGCAACGCCTGGCGCGCGGAACTGCTCTTCCTCGCCGGCATCGACCCCACGCGTCGCGTCACGGTCGAGGAGGCCGCGCTGCTGTGGGACCTCGCCGTCGTGCACCTGCGCCTCGGGCTCGAGGCCGGGCAGGTCGTCTCCGACGCCTCGGCCCCGGACGAGCGGTGGGTCTACAAGCGCCCGACGTGCCGACGCTGCGGGTCGCCCGTGAAGAGCTGGACGCTCGCCGGCCGGGTCGCCTGGGTGTGTCCCGTCGACCAGCGGTAGAGCAGCGTCACCCCGCAGCCTCAGTCCGGCAGCCGGTCCCGCAGGTCCGCGAGCTCGCGCTCGGCGTGCCCGACGCGCTCGCGGGCCGTGTGGGCCGTCCGCTCGGCCGTCCGCACCGAGTCCCGGGCGCTCTGGAGCTGCTCGGTGACGGCGTCGAGCCGGGCCTGGAGGTCCTCCCGGCGGCGGTCGAGGTCCTCCTGCCGCCGCTGCGCCGACGCGAGGTCCGCGTCGGCCGCCGACGCCTCGTCGCGGGCGTCGTCGAGCGCGTCGCCGGCCTCCTCCACGGCCGCCCGCAGCTCGGCCAGCTCGCGCTCGCGCCGTTCGACCTCGGCCCGTTCCCGCTCGGCCTCGCGCGCCGCCTTCTCCTCCCGACGGGCGCGCAGCTCGTCGCGCGGGGCGGCCTTCCCCGCCGTCGCCTTCTTCGTCGCCGTCTTCGTCGCCCCCTTCGCGGGGCTCCGGGGGGCCGTGGCCGGGACCGACCGCGGGGCCGCGTCGCCGGCCGTCGCGCCCTCCACGTCGACGTCGTCGAACCCCGTCGACTCCAGCGTCCGGACCAGCGTCGCCGTCCTGACGGCGTCCGCCGCCGCGGGATCGCTCATGGCGGCGCGCAGGGTCGCGACGACCTTCTCGCCCACGTCGAGGGACAGCCGGACCCCCGCCTCCTGCGTGAGCCGTCCCGCCTGCACCCGCATCGCGTCCAGGACCTTGTGCTGCTGCACGCTCAGCTCGCGCAGCTCCGGACCGGCGAGCGAGGCCGTCGCCTCCCGCATCGAGGCACCGAGCTGGAGGAGCTGCTCGACGTCCTCGCCGCGCTCGCGGACGAGCAGGTTCACCGCCCACGCCGGCACCGGCGGCTTCTTCAGGCCGGCGATGCGGGCGGCGAGGTCCCGGTCGCCCTCCGCCTTCGCCTGCCGTGCGTAGGCGTCCCGGGTCGCGGTGAACTCCGCCGGTGGCGAGCCGTAGAGGTCGTCGAGCACGTCCGCGAGGTCCACCGGGGCATCTTCTCCCGACTCCTGAGAGCATCGCCCGTGATGAGCAGCCAGACCCGCACCAGCGCCCCCAGTCCGTCGGTCGTCGACGCCCCGATCGACGTCGAGTACCTCACGAGCACCCTCATGGAGATGCTCCGGATCCCCAGCCCCTCGGGCCGCACCGACGCGGTCATGCAGGCCGTCGGGGACCACATCGCCGCCTTGGGGCTGCCGTTCGACCTGACGCGCCGGGGGATCCTGCGCGCGACCCTGCACGGGCGGACCGAGAAGGTCCGGCGGGCCGTCATTGTGCACGCCGACACCATCGGGCTCATGGTCAAGCAGGTGAAGGCGTCCGGTCGGCTCGAGGTCGTGCCCGTCGGCAGCCACAGCGCCCGCTTCTCCGAGGGCGCGCACGTCACGGTCTTCACCGACGACCACGACCGCGTGTACACGGGCACGGTGCTGCCGCTGAAGAGCAGCGGTCACACCTTCGGCGACGAGATCGACACCCAGGGCGTCGGCTGGCCGTACGTCGAGGTCCGCATCGACGAACCGGTGTCCTCCGCCGACGACGTGCGGGCGCTCGGCATCGAGGTCGGCGACTTCGTGGCCCTGGACGCGGCCCCGCAGCTGACCCGCGGCGGCTACGTGAAGTCGCGCCACCTCGACGACAAGGCGGGGCTCGCGGCCTGCCTCGCGGCGCTCAAGGCCCTCAAGGACGCCGACCTGCCCCTGGCCGTGAGCGCGCAGTTCCTCGTGACGATCGGGGAGGAGGTCGGGTTCGGCGCGACCCACGGCCTGGCCCCGGACGTGGCCGAGCTCGTCGCGGTGGACAACGCCGTCGTCGCCGAGGGCCAGAACTCCCGCGAGGAGCTGGCCAGCGTCGCGATGCTCGACATGACCGGCCCCTTCGACTACCACCTGTCCCGTCGCCTGCACGGCCTGGCCCGCGACCACGACATCCCCGCCGTCCGCGACGTCTACCGGCACTACCGCTCCGACGCCGCCCCCGCGCTGGAGGCCGGCATCGAGGCCCGGCACGCGCTCCTGGGGTTCGGGCTGGACTCCAGCCACGGCCACGAACGCGCCCACGTCGACGGTCTCGTCGCCCTCGCGCGGCTGCTCGTCGTCTACCTGCAGAGCGGGCTGACGTTCGACGACTGGGACCAGTCCGAGTCCGGCCCCCTGGCCGACTTCCCCAGCCTCAGCGTGCAGCCCGCCGACCCCGAACCCGTGGACCGGACGGTCGTCAGCGATTGACCCCCCGACCTCGCGCGAGCGATGAGTTCCGCCGCCCGCGCCGGTCACCTCCTCGTCAGCACCCGACCAGGACGAGACGAGGAGGGGGTCCCGTGACCCTGCCCGAGATCACGACCCGCACCGAGTGGCTCCGTGCCCGCACCGAGCTGCTGGCGCGTGAGAAGGAGGCGACCCGCGCCCGGGACGCCCTGAACGCCGACCGTCGCCGGCTGCCGATGGTGGAGGTCACCGAGCCGTACCGGTTCACCGGACCGGACGGCGAGGTGGGCCTGGCGGACCTGTTCGCCGGCCGGGAGCAGCTCGTCGTCCAGCACGTCATGTTCGGCCCCGACTGGGAGGCGCCCTGCCCGTCGTGCTCGGCCGCGCTCGCCGAGCTCAGCGAGGGGCTGCTCGGGCACCTGCACGCGCGGCGCACGAGCTTCGTCGCCGTCTCGCGCGCCCCCTACGAGCGGATCGCCGAGGTCGCCGCCGACCGCGGGTACCGGTTCGACTGGGTGAGTTCCCTCGGCAGCACGTTCAACCACGACTTCCACGTCACGCTCGACACCTCGGTCGCCCCGGTGCTGTGGAACTACCGGGACGCCGGGGAACTGCGCGCAGCGGGGCAGGAGTGGGTGGTCGAGCAGGCCGAGGCCGGGCCGTCGGAGCAGCCCGGCTACAGCTGCTTCCTGGCCGACTCCGGGCGGGTGTTCCACACCTACTCGACGTTCGCCCGCGGCACCGAGCAGCTCGGCGGCGCCTACGCGTTCCTCGACATGACGGCCCTGGGCCGGCAGGAGGAGTGGGAGGAACCGGCGGGGCGCGTCGAGCACGCGCGGGGGGCGGTTCCGGACTTCGCCGCGGAGGGATAGCTTGGGCGCCCCCGGGCGAAGGAGCTCCCATGCACGTCCCCACGAAGCTGCTCGACGACCCCGCCGACGCCGTCACCGACGCGCTGCGCGGGCTGGCGGCGGTCCACCCCGAACTGACCGTCGACCTCGAGCACCACGTCGTCTCCCGCAACCACGACCACTCCGGGGACCACCGGCCCGGCAAGGTCGGGCTCGTCTCCGGCGGCGGGTCGGGGCACGAACCCCTGCACGCGGGTTTCGTGGGACTCGGGATGCTCGACGCCGCGGCGTGCGGGGCCGTCTTCACCTCACCCGTGCCCGACCAGGTGCTGGCCGCGACGACGGCCGCCTCGAGCGGCGGCGGGGTCGTGCACGTCGTGAAGAACTACACGGGCGACGTCCTGAACTTCCAGATGGCGGCCGAGCTCGCCGACGACGAGGACATCGCCGTCGAGACGGTCCTGGTCGACGACGACGTCGCCGTCACCGACAGCCTCTACACCGCCGGCCGTCGGGGCACCGGGGGGACGCTGTTCGTCGAGAAGGTGCTGGGCGCCGCGGCCGAGGAGGGCATGGCGCTGGCCGAGCTCGCGGCCCTGGGCCGGGACGTCGTCAGCCGCAGCCGCAGCTTCGGCGTCGCGCTCAGCCCCTGCACGACACCGGGTTCGGACCGTCCGGGGTTCGACCTGGAGCCGGGGGAGATGGAACTCGGCATCGGGATCCACGGCGAACCGGGCCGGCGCCGGGTACCCGTCCCGGCGACGGGGGTGGCGCGCGAGGTGGCGCGCACGTCGGTCGCCGCGATCGCCGACGACATGCCGCTGGACGGCGAGGAACTGCTGCTCCTGGTCAACGGGATGGGCGGGACCCCGTTGCTGGAGCTGCAGGTGCTCGCGGGCGACGTCGTCACGGAGCTCACCGCACGCGGCGCCCGCATCGGCCGCGCCCTCGTCGGCAACCACGTGACGAGCCTGGAGATGGCCGGGAGCATGGTGAGCGTGTGCCGCGCGACCCCGCAGCTGCTGCAGCTGTGGGACGCCCCCGTCCGTACGCCCGCGCTGCGGTGGGGCGCGTGAGCCCCGCGCTCACCGCCGCCGGGGTCCGGGACTGGTTGCAGCGCTTCGCGACCGCCGTCGACACCCACGCCTCGGACCTCACCGACCTCGACCGGCCCATCGGGGACTCCGACCACGGCGTCAACCTGCAGCGCGGGATGCACGCCGTCCTCGCCGCGCTCGACGCCGCCGAGCCGGCGACGCCGGGGGCCGCTCTGGTCAAGGCGGGGTCCACGCTGGTCAGCACCGTGGGCGGCGCCAGCGGCCCGCTCTTGGGGACCCTGCTGCGCCGCACGGGCAAGGCGCTGGGGGACGCGGAGTCCGCGGACGGGCCGGCGTTCGCGGCGGCGCTGCGGGCCGGGCTCGACGCCGTGGTCGCGCTCGGCGGTGCGCACGTCGGCGACGCGACCCTCGTGGACGCCCTGGCCCCGGCCGTCGAGGCGCTGGAGGCGGGCGGGTCCGCGCAGGAGGCCGCCGACGCGGCGGCGCGTGGGGCCGCGTCCACCGACGAGCTCGTGGCCCGCAAGGGGCGGGCGAGCTACCTCGGCGAGCGGGGCATCGGGCAGCGGGACCCGGGCGCCGCCTCGATCGCGCTGCTGATCGCCGCCCTCACGGAGGATGCGTCGTGAGCGTGCGGGTCGTGCTCCTGTCGCACAGCGCGGACGTGGCGCGCGGGGTCGCGGACCTCGCGGGCCAGATGGCGTCCACGGCCACCGTGGTGCCGGTGGGCGGGACGGCGGACGGGCGCCTCGGGACCGACGCCGACGCGCTCGAGGCGGCCGTCGGGGCGGGGCTGGACGCGGGCGAGGAGGTCGCGGTGCTCGTGGACCTCGGCAGCGCCGTGCTCACCGCGCGGACCGTGCTGGCCGACCTGCCCGACGTGGCGGCCGTCGCCCTCGTCGACGCCCCGTTCGTCGAGGGGGCCGTCGCTGCCGTCGTGACGGCGTCGACGGGTGCTGGTCTGGCCGAGGTCGTCGCGCAGGCCGAGCTCGCGCGGGACCTGCGCAAGGGCTGAGACGGCCCCGCGTTCTGGGAGGATCGGCCCGTGCGCTGGCTCGTCGTGGACAACCACGACTCCTACACCCACAACCTGGTGCAGCTGCTGGCCGTGGCCTCGGGCACCGACCCGGTCGTGGTGAGCGACGACGACGTGGCACCGGGGGAGCTGGACCTGCAGGGTTTCGCCGGCGTCGTCGTCTCGCCGGGGCCGGGGCACCCCGCGAACCCCCGCGACTTCGCCCTGTCCGCGGACGTGCTGGCGCGGGCGCAGGTGCCCGTCCTCGGGGTCTGCCTGGGGATGCAGGGGATCGCGCTCGCGGCCGGTGCCGTCGTGGACGCCGCCCCGCAGCCGCGGCACGGTTTCGTCGACCGCGTCCGGCACACGGGCGGGTCGGTCCTGGCCGGACTGCCGCAAGGGTTCGACGCCACCCGGTACCACTCGTTCCGGGTGGCCGAACCCCTGCCAGACGTCCTGGAACCCCTGGCGTGGGCGCAGGACGGCGTGCTCATGGCGTTGCGGCACCGGGACAGGCCCCAGGTCGGGGTGCAGTTCCACCCGGAGTCGGTGGCCAGCCCCTCGGGTGCGCTGATCGTGGAGAACTTCGTCCGCTGGTGCCGACGGTTCGGTCACCCGCGGCGGTACACGTTGCACAGCCGCCGGGTGCAGGGCGTCGTGGACGCGGAGGCGGTCGTGGCGGGGGTGCTCGGCGGCGAGGACGCGTTCTGGCTGGACTCGGCGAGCCGCGGCGCGGGGTCGGGCCGGTTCTCGTTCCTCGGCCCGCTGACGGGCCCGGTCGAGGCGTCGATCGCGGCGGTGTCCGCGCGGTTGGCCGGTGTCGGGGTCGACGGGGCGCAGGACGTGCCCTTCGAGTTCGCGGGCGGCCACGTCGGCTGGGCCGGGTACGAGGCGAAGGACGAGTGCGGTTTCCCGGTCCCGCACGACGGGTCGCGGGACCCGGGAACCCCCGCGAACCGGTGGGTGTTCGTCGACCGGTTCTTGGCGCTCGACCACGACGAGGACGCGACGTGGGTGTGCGCGCTGTCGGAGGGGGCCGGGGACGAGGACCGGGAACCGTCGTGGATCGCGGAGACGATCGCCGCGCTCGACGGTCTCGCGCCCCTCGGTGAGCCCGCGCCCGCTCCGGACCTGCCGGTCGTCCTCGACACCGCCCCGGAGCGCTACCGCGACGACGTCGTCCGCGCGCAGGAGCAGTTGCGCGCCGGGGAGAGCTACGAGGTCTGCCTCACCACCCGGGCGCGGGTCCCCGTCGGACCGGGCCCGGACGCGGGGTTCGCGGCGTACCGGCGGTTGCGGCGGACGAACCCCGCCCCGTACGCGGCGTACCTGCGCACCGGCGGGGTCGAGGTCGTCGGCAGTTCCCCCGAGCGGTTCCTGCGGGTGGGGCAGGACGGGTCCGTCGAGACCCGGCCCATCAAGGGGACGGCTCCGGTCGACACCGATCCCGCTGCGCTGCAGACCGACCCGAAGACGCGCGCGGAGAACCTCATGGTCGTCGACCTGCTGCGCAACGACCTCGGTCGGGTCTGCGTCCCGGGGTCCGTCACCGTCCCGCACCTCATGGCGACGGAGACGCTGGCGACCGTGCACCAGCTGGTGACGACCGTCCGGGGACGCTTGCGCCCCGACGTCTCCGCCGTCGACTGCCTGCGCGCGTGCTTCCCGCCGGGGTCGATGACGGGGGCGCCGAAGCTGCGGACGACCGAGATCGTCGACGCCCTCGAGCAGCGCCCGCGGGGGGTCTACTCGGGAACGCTCGGCTGGTTCTCCCTCACGGGGGCGGCCGACCTCTCCGTCGTCATCCGCACCGCGGTAAGGGTCGGCGAGGAGTGGCACGTCGGGGCCGGTGGCGCCGTGGTCCTCGACTCCGACCCCGACGCGGAGGTCGCGGAGGTTCTCCTGAAGTTGCGGGCACCCTTGGCGGCGCTCACGACGCGGGTCGTGGGCTGACCCCGTCCGGCCGGCGCAGGGTGCGGGGGTCGCGGGTGGCCAGGAACTCCCGGAACGTCCGCGGCGGACGGCCCGTCGTCCGCTCGACGTCGGTGGTCGTGCGGTCCTCCGAGCCCGCCGCGATGGCCGTGTCCATCGCCGCGAGCACGCCCGCGAAGGCGGCCGGCATCCCCGTGGCCGCCCAGCGCCGGGCGAGCCCGGCCTCGTCGACGCGGCGGTGGACGATCGTGCGGCCGGTGAACCGGGAGAGTTCCGCGGCCACCTCGTCGAAGGACAGGGGTTCCGGGCCGGTCAGCACGAGGGCCGCCTCGGGCGGGGTCGGGCTCGTGAGGACGCTCACCGCGACCGCCGCGATGTCGTCGGGGTCGATGAACGGCACCCGGCCGTCGGCGGTGGCCGTGACGACCTCGTCGTCCCGGCGCACCGAGTCGGCGTGCGCGTGGTCGTCGGTGACGTTGCTCGCGAACCACGTCGGCCGCAGCACCGTGCCCTCCGGGAGGTGGTCGCGCAGCCGGGCGGCCACCAGTCCCGGACCCGCTGCGGCGTCGGGGATCGACGAGGCGCTCAGCAGCGTGGCGCGCCGGACCCCGGCCGCCGCGGCGCGCTCGAGGAACGGCAGGACGACGTGCTCGGGGGTGGCGTCGCCGGGCGGGGCCATGACGTGCACCGCGTCGACGCCGCGCAGGGCGAGGTCGTGGGTGGCGGGGTCGTTCCAGTCGAAGGGCACGTCGCCGCCGCGACCGCGGCTCGCGCGGCGCGCGGTGACGCCGCGCCGCTCGAGCCCGGCGGCGATCCGCCGCCCGACCGTCCCGCTGGCGCCGAGGACGAGGGTGCTCACGCGCGGCTCCCCACGCCGACCGGGACGTCGGCGAACGCGACGGGGTTCCAGTAGTCCCGGTAGTTCCGGATGCGTCCCTGCTCGATCGTCAGGACGGCGACGTAGCGGGCCGTGTAGGGCTCGCGCGTGGCGACGACCGTCCCGCTCGCGGAGAACTCCGCGACGAGGTCGGTCGGGTCGACACCCTGGTGCAGCACCACGTCGTGGATGCGCTGCACGTCGAGGAGGTCGGGGTAGCCGGCCATGTACCCGACCACGGCGTCCCGGCCCTCGAGCCGCTGCGGACGGTCGGCGGGGGCGAAGGGGAACTCCATGACGGCGTCGTCGGCGAAGAGGTCGGTGAAGGCGTCGGTGTCGTGGGCGAGCAGGGCCTCGAAGGCGGCGTGGACGACGTCGCCCGGGGTTCGGTCCTCAGTCATCGGGTCCTCCCGGGTAGAGTGCGGACCATCGGTCCGTTTCCTCCAACGTAGCGGACTGTCGGTCCGCTTTCAATCCGGGAGGTGCGTCGGTGCGCGTCGACAAGGCCCGCAACCGCGAGACCGTCCTCGCGGCGGCGGCGCGGCTCTTCGCCGCCGCGGGGGATCCCGACGAGGTGTCGATGGACGCCGTGGCCGTGGCGGCGGGGGTCGGCAAGGGGACGGTGTTCCGCGGTTTCGGCGACCGCCGCGCCCTCGTGCGCGAACTGTGGGACGAGACCCTCGCCCGCTTCGACGCCGAGAACCCGCCCGCGGGATCGACGTCCCGCGAGCGGGTGCTCGACCTCCTCCTGCGCACCTGGCGGTTCAAGCGAGAGCACCGCGTCCTCGGGCTCGCGCTGGAACGGGCGGGGGAGGGCAGTCCCTACGCGACCGCCGGGTACGACCGGTGGCACACCACCCTCGTCGAGCTGCTCGCCGAGGTCCCCGGTGACCGGGAGTTCCTCGCCCACGCCCTGCTCGCCGCGGTCCGCAGCGACCTCGTCGAGCACCTGCGCTCGCTGCCGGACGAGGACGTGCAGGCGGGCCTGCGCCGCCTCGTCGACGGCGTCGTCAGGCCGGGGTGAGGGCCCGGCTCCACAGCGACTTCCCGGCGATGTCCCGCAGGGTCACCGTCAACGCCCGGGAGTCGGGATCGATCTCGACCTCGCCGAAGAACTGCGAACCCTCCAGCGGGGAGGTGTTCGCCCGCGGGGGCACGGCCTGGAAGACGACCTGCGGGCCGAACGTCGCGTCGAGGGCGTTCGGGCCGAAGGACCCCGCGTGCAGCGGTCCGGACACGAACTCCCAGAACGGGTCGAACTCGGTGAACGCCGCGCGCTCGGGGTGGTAGTGGTGCGCCGCGGTGTAGTGCACGTCGGCCGTCAGCCAGACGTGGTTGCGCACACCGCGGTGCTTGAGCTCACGCAGGATCCAGGCGATCTGCTGCTCGCGCCCGCGCGGAACGCCTGGATCGCCCTGCGCCACGGCCTCGATCCCGTTCGAGGCCGCGTCGGGGACGACGAGGCCGATCGGCATGTCGGCCTGCACGACCTTCCAGTGCGCGGTCGAGGCGGCCATGGCCTCGACGAGCCAGCGCGCCTGCTCCGTCCCGAGGATCCCGCCGTCGGGCCGGATCCCGCCGCCGGCCCACCCCCACGGGTTGGGGTCGCGGTCGGAGCGCATGTCGAGCACGAACACGTCGAGCAGGGGACCGAAGGCGAACTTCCCGTAGACGTCGCCCGTCCGGCGGTGCGAGACCGGGACGAACTCGCGCCAGGCCTGCTCCCCGCGCGCCCACAGGACGTCGATGCGCTTCTCCTGGTACGCGGGGTCCTCGAGGACCTCGTGCGGGTACCAGTTGTTGTGGACCTCGTGGTCGTCCCACTGGTTCACCTGCGGCACACGGGAGAAGAACGCGCGGTAGGCGTCGTCCTCGAGGTTGTACTTGAACGCGCCGCGGAAGTCGTCGAGCGTCTGCGCGACGTGCGACTTCGCCTCCGTCACGACGTTGCGGTAGATGCGGCCGTCCGGCAGCGTCACGTCCCCGGTGATGGGCCCGTCGGCGTAGATCGTGTCGCCGGAGTGCAGGAAGAAGTCCGCGTCCCGCGCGGCCATCGCCCGGTAGATCGGGAAACCGCCGAGGTCGGGGTTGCGCCCCCAGCCCTGGCCGGCCTGGTCCCCGCTCCAGAGGAACCGGATGCGGCGGTGGTCCCCGGGGCCCGGCGCGGTGCGGAGGAAACCCTCCTGCGACGCGCCGTCGGGGCGGTGGGCGTCGGGGGCGCCGAGGACGACGCGGTAGGGGACGTCCGCTCCCGACGGGAGCCCCGTGACGTCGAGCCGGCCGGTGAAGTCGCCGGCCGACGTCAGCAGGGGACCGCGGTACGTGCGGCAGTCGCGGCCGAACCTCCCGGTCGGGGAGACCTGGACGAACATCCGGGCCGGCCGGTCCGAGCGGGTCCAGATCGTCGCCGTGTCCGCGGTGACGTCCCCGGACTGCACGCCGTGGGTCAGTCGCGGGGCGCCGCTGCGCACCAGCGTGGGGGCCAGCAGGCCGGTACCGCCGGCGGCGAGGAGGGAGCGTCGGGAGAACGGAGGGGTGAGGGGGTTCGGCACCCGCGGAACGGTCCTCGGTGCAGGTGACGTCCGGGTTCCCTCCCGAGGAACTCCCGGTGAAGGGCTCAGGGTTCCAGTGCGGTGCGGGCCAGGACCGTGGTGAGGGACTCGTCGACGGGCAGGGGGGAGCCGTCGAGCGAACGGACGGGGGCGGCGCCCCGCAGGCTCGACAACAACCAGGCGCCGTCGGACCGCTGCAGGTCCTCAGGACGGCAGGACGTCTCGTGGACGTCGAACTGCGCGGCCACGGCGGCCAGGGTCGTGCCGGGGAGCACGTTCCGCCCTGCCTGCGGCGGGGTCCACCAGCGTCCGTCGGCGCGCCACAGCAGGTTCGCCGTCGGGGCCTCCAGGACCTCGCCGGTGGCGTCGAGGAACAGCGCGTCGTCGGCTCCGCGGCGTCGCGCCTCGCGCAGGGCGGCGGAGTTCACGGCGTACGACGACGTCTTGGCCGCGGCCAACAACCACGGCGCGTCGGGGGTCGTGCTCGTGCCACGGGCGAGGCTCACGACGTGGACGCCGTCCCGGCCCTCGCGGACGCTCTGCGGTACCGGGCGGAGAGTGGCGGTGCACGTGCCTGCCGACGCCGTGAGCCGGAGGACCGCCTCGGCGCCGGCGGGGACGTCGTCGGTGATCCCCGCGACGAGGTGTTCCCACGCGGTGCGGTCCAGGGTGAGGGCGAACGCGGCCGCTGACCGCTCGAACCGGTCCAGGTGCTCCCGCAGTCGCACGATGCGCGGCGGGGGGCCCCCGTGGACGAGGAGGGTTTCGAAGAACCCGTCCCCGCGCAGTCCTGGGTCGTCGCTGGGGATGACGGGGGAGTCCCACGGAACCTCCCCGGTCCCCAGGACGGCTGTCCGGTTCCGCAGCGGCTGCACCGGTGCATCGTGGCGGGAGGGGGGCCTGGGGACAACCCGTTCTCGATGTCGGAGGCGGCTGGTACGACTGGGACGGGGCAGGCTGGGTCTACGAGACCCGTTGCAGCACAACGTGTCCAGCCTTGCCTGCGCCGCGGCCCTGGCGTACTCTCACGCCATGACACCGACGGCTGCACCCCTGGAGCAGATGACTCCCGCGCAGCTCATCGACGTCGTCACCGACACCGAACGCCAGGTCCGCGCCCTGCTGGCCCGCCAGGTCCAGGCCACCGCCCGCTACGCCCAGCTCATGACCGGACGCGCCGGCGGGGACAGCGCCACCACCCGCGAGATCGCCCTGGCCCGGCAGGTGTCCCCCTCCACCGGCACCGCACTCGTCGCGGCCGCGGCCGTGCTGGTCCAGGACATGCCCATCACCTTGGCCGCGCTGGCCGAGGGGTTCATCACCGAACGCGCCGCCCGTGACGTCGTCAGCGCCACGTCCCACGTCGGCGCCGCCGACCGCGCCCTCATCGATGCGCGGATGCGGCGGGAGTACCGCCGACCCGGCGTCGGGCACCGCTACCTGGCCGGCGCCGCCCGCGCCCTGGCCGACGCCGCCGACCCGGCCGCTGCGGTCGAGAGGAACCGTCGAGCCGAGGGCACTCGCCGATGCACCGTCCGCCCCGGCGCCGACCACATGACGTTCTTCACCGCCGTGGGCACCTCGGCCGCCAACCTCACCCTGCTCACCACCTTGCGCCACGCGGCCACCGAGCAGTTGCGCGCTGACCCGAGTGACCAGCGGACCGAGGACCAGGCGATGTACGACGTCCTGTTCGCCCGCGTCACCGGCACCGAGATCGTCACCGGCAGCATCACCGGGCAGGTCCCGGTCACCGTGGAGCTGGTCATGGACGAGGCGGCACTGCTGCGGGAGGGGACCACCTCGGCGCGGGTCTGGTGCGAGGGCATCGACGGCGGCCCGATCCCCGCGCAGCAGGCGCGGGAGATGGTTCTGGACGCCGCCGAGAGGGAGCGGACCTGGGTCCGGCGGTTGTACTGCAGGCCAGGGACCGACGAGCTGGTCGCGATGGACGCGAAGTCCCGGCTGTTCCCACCGGCCCTGGCCCGCTTCCTGAGACGACGCGATCAGCGGTGTGCGACCCCGTGGTGCGAGGCGCCGATCCGGCACGTCGACCACGTCACCCCCTGGTCCCGTGGGGGAACCACCAGCATCGCGAACGGGCAGGGGTTGTGCCGCTCGTGCAACTACACCAAGGACCTGCCTGGGTTCAGCACCACCAGCGACGACCGGGGCAGGACGACACTCACCACGAGAACTGGGCACCGGTACCGGAGAGAACCACCCCCGGTCCTGGGGCATCCCACCCTGCCCTCGGGTCCACCCCCGACCGCACGACGGCGTGGGGCGGTCCACGACGGGTACGTCCCCGTCGGAGGTGTCCATGGGTGAGGTGCTGGTCGGGATCTCGGGGTGGGCGTACCCGCACTGGCGGGGCGACTTCTACCCCCACGGTCTGCCGCACCGGGCCGAGCTGGCGTACGCCGCGGAACGGTTCGGGACGGTCGAGGTCAACGGGTCCTTCTACTCGCTGCAGCGACCGAGTTCCTACCGGTCGTGGCGTGAGACGGCGGAGGCCGCCGCCGACCCCGCCGCGGAGTTCACCGTCAAGGGTGGCCGCTTCATCACGCACCTCAAGCGACTGCGTGGGGTCGAGACCGGACTGGCGAACTTCTTCGCCTCGGGGCTGCTGGAGCTGCGCGACCGACTCGGTACGGTGCTGTGGCAGCTGCCCGAGACGGCCGTGTTCGACGCCGACCTCCTCGACGGGTTCCTGCGGCAGCTTCCCCGGACGGTGGGGGAGGCCGCCGCGCTGGCCCGTCGGCACGACGGCAAGCTCACGCAGGACCGGGCGGTGACGCGGGCGCCGAAGGGGCTCGCGGGCCGGCGGCTCCGGCACACGCTCGAGCCGCGGCACCCCTCGTTCGGCACGCCAGAGGCGTTGGCCGTCCTGCGGGCGCACGGCGTGGGTCTGGTGGTCGCGGACTCCGCCGGTCGCTGGCCCCGCTTCGAGGCCGTCACGTCCGACCTCGTCCACGTACGACTCCACGGGGACACCGAGCTGTACGCGAGCCGGTACTCCGGCGCCGCCCTCGACGCCTGGGCCGAGCGCGTGCTGGCGTGGTCGGAGGTGGCCGACGTGCGCGTCCACTTCGACAACGACGCCCGCGGCCACGCCCCGCACGACGCCCTGCGCCTGCAGGAGCGGGTGCGCCGGCGGTGAACGCGCGAGCCCCCACGCGCACCGCTCGTTAGGATCGACCCGACAGCGCGGACCCACCGCACCCTCTCAGCACGGAGGCGAACGGCCCCTCGGGGCGATCATGGCCAGCACCGACACCACTCCCGAACCCCCGGCGCAGTCGCGGCACGTGATCGTCGTGCCGCCCGAGGTGCCGATGGTGGGCCTCCTCGGCGCTCGTGACGAGCTGCTCCGCGTCCTCGAGCGCGCCTTCACGCGCACCGACGTGCTCGTGCGCGGGAACGAGATCACCGTCACGGGTGCCCCGGGCGAGGTCGCCCTCCTCGAGCGGCTCGTGGACCAGATGACCGCCGTCCTGCGCAGCGGTCAGCCGCTCTCGCCCGACGCCGTCGAGCGCTCCGTCGCCATGCTGCGCGCCCAGGCCGCCGGCACGGCCGACGACCGCCCGGCCGACGTGCTGACGATGAACATCCTGTCCAGCCGCGGCCGGACGATCCGTCCCAAGACGGTCAACCAGAAGCACTACGTCGACGCCATCGACTCCCACACGGTGGTCTTCGGCATCGGCCCGGCGGGCACGGGCAAGACGTACCTGGCCATGGCCAAGGCGGTGCAGGCCCTGCAGGCCAAGCAGGTCAACCGCATCGTCCTGACGCGGCCGGCCGTCGAGGCGGGGGAGCGGCTCGGCTTCCTGCCCGGCACGCTCACCGACAAGATCGACCCGTACCTGCGGCCGCTGTACGACGCCCTGCACGACATGCTCGACCCCGACTCGATCCCGCGGCTCATGGCGGCCGGGACGATCGAGGTCGCGCCGCTGGCCTACATGCGCGGCCGCACCCTCAACGACGCCTTCATCATCCTCGACGAGGCCCAGAACACCTCGCCCGAGCAGATGAAGATGTTCCTGACCCGCCTCGGGTTCGGCTCCAAGATCGTGGTGACGGGCGACGTCACGCAGGTCGACCTGCCCTCGGGCACCGAGTCCGGCCTGCGTGTCGTGCGGGACATCCTCGAGGGCATCGAGGACGTCCACTTCTCGCGCCTGACCTCCAGCGACGTCGTCCGGCACCGGCTGGTCGGCGAGATCGTCGACGCCTACGGACGCTGGGAGGAGGCCCGCCCGCGGGTCACCGCCCCGCACAGCGCCCGGAAGCGGTGAGCGCGTGAGCATCGAGGTCGTCGACGAGAGCTCCTTCGCAGCCGGTCGCGGGGTGGACACCGTCGAGGTGTCGCACCTGGCCCGCTACGTGCTCGACGAGATGCGGGTCCACCCGCTCGCCGAGCTGTCCGTCCTCATGGTCGACGTCGACGCCATGTCCCGGCTGCACGTGCAGTGGATGGACGAGGAGGGCCCGACCGACGTCATGTCCTTCCCCATGGACCAGCTGCGGCCGGGCCGCGAGGGCGGGACGAGCGAGCCGGGGCTGCTCGGCGACATCGTCGTGTGCCCGGAGGTCGCCGCCGCCCAGGCCAAGGCGTCGGGGCACGCGACCGCCGACGAGGTCCTCCTCCTGGTGACGCACGGGATCCTGCACCTGCTCGGCTACGACCACGCCGAACCGGACGAGGAACGCGAGATGTTCACGCTGCAGCGCCGGCTCGTGCTGGGCTTCCTGGCCCGCATCGGTCGTCCGGGCGACCCGACCCCCACGGTCGGGCACCGCGCGCTGCCCTCGGGCGACTGACGTGGGAGCCCCCGCCGGGCCGCTGCTCGTGCTGGCCCTGGTCCTCGTCGTGGCCGCCGGGCTCATCGCCGCCGCCGAGTCCGCCATCGCGGGCACCTCGCGGCGCCGGGCCCGCGACCTCGTCGAGGACGGTCGGCGCGGCGCTCCCGCGCTGGCGCGGGTGCTCGAGACCGCCTCACCCGTCATCGCGGTCTGCACCCTCCTGCGCGTCGTCTTCGAGACCCTCGCGGCGGTGTGCGTCACGGTGGTCGTGGCGAGCTGGGTCGACTCCTGGTTCCTCGTCCTGCTCCTGGCCGGCCTCGGGATGTCCGCCCTCGACTTCGTCCTCGTCGGTGTCGGCCCCCGCACCCTGGGCCGCCTGCACGCCGAGACGGTCGGCCTGCTCGCGGCTCCCGTCCTCGCCCCGCTCACGACGGTCCTCGGGCCGGTGGCGCGGGCCCTGGTCGCCGTCGGCAACGCCGTCACCCCCGGCCGGGGCCTGCGCCACGGCCCGTTCGGTTCCGAGGCCGAGCTGCGGGAGATCGTCGAGCTGGCGGGGGAGACGTCGGTCATCGAGGCCGGCGAGCACCGCATGATCCACTCGGTCTTCGAGCTGGGCGACACCCTGGCCCGCGAGGTCATGGTGCCGCGCACCGACGTCGTCACCACCCGGCGCGGCACCGGTCTGCACGAGGCGGAGGCCCTGTTCCTGCGCTCGGGGTTCTCGCGGATGCCGGTCGTGGGCGACGACGCCGACGAGGTGCTGGGCGTCGTCTACCTCAAGGACATCGCCCGCCGGTTCCACGTCGACCCGACGGGGGCCCGCGCGGTCCGCGTCGAGGAGGTCGCCCGCCCGGCGGTCTTCGTCCCCGACAGCCTGCCGGTCGACGACCTCATGCGGCAGATGCAGCGCGACAACGTCCACGTGGCGGTCGTCGTCGACGAGTACGGCGGCACCGCCGGTCTCGTGACGATCGAGGACATCATCGAGGAGATCGTGGGCGAGATCTCCGACGAGTACGACCGCGGCCGCCCCGAGGTGGAGTCGTTGCCGGACGGGGGTTTCCGCGTCTCCTCCCGCCTGCACGTGGAGGACCTCGGGGAACTGTTCGAGCGCGAGATCGAGGACGACGACGTCGACACCGTCGGCGGTCTGCTCGCCAAGACGCTCGGCGAGGTCCTCGTCCCCGGCGCCGTCGCCGAGGTGCACGGCCTGCGGCTGGAGGCCGACGGACGCGAGGGCCGGCGCAACCAGGTGCGGACGGTGCTCGTCCACCGCCTTCCCGAACCCGATCCAGAACTGGTCGACGACCGCGCCGGAGGGCGAGAACATGACTGAGCAGAACACCCCGCACCGTTCGGGTTTCGCGTGCTTCGTCGGCCGGCCCAACGCGGGCAAGTCGACGCTGACGAACGCGCTCGTGGGCCAGAAGGTCGCGATCACGAGCTCGCGGCCGCAGACGACCCGCCACACCGTCCGCGGGATCGTCCACCGCCCCGATGCCCAGCTCGTCCTGGTCGACACCCCCGGGCTGCACCGCCCGCGGACGCTGCTCGGCCAGCGGCTCAACGACCTCGTCCACGAGACGCTCGCCGAGGTCGACGTGGTCGCCCTGACGATCCCGGCCGACGAGAAGATCGGCCCCGGCGACCGGTTCATCGCCGACGCCCTCGCCGCCGTGCCCCGCTCGACGAAGGTCGCGCTCGTCACCAAGACGGACAAGGCGTCCAAGCAGCAGGTGGCCGAGCAGCTGCTGGCCGTGTCCGCGATGGGCGACGAGGTGCTCGGAGGGTTCTCCGACGTCGTGCCCGCCTCCGCCCTCACCGGCGAGCAGGTCGACACCGTCGCCGACGTCCTGCTCTCGCACCTGCCCGAGGGACCCCGGCTCTACCCCGACGGTGAACTCACCGACGAACCCGAGACGGTCATGGTCGCCGAGCTCGTCCGCGAGGCGGCGCTCGAGGGCGTCCGCGACGAACTGCCGCACTCCCTGGCCGTCGTCGTGGAGGAGATGGCCGAGGGCGACAACGGCGTCCTCACCGTGTTCGTCTGGCTCTACGTCGAGCGCGACTCGCAGAAGGGCATCGTCATCGGCAAGGGCGGTTCCCGGCTCAAGGACGTCGGGACGCGCGCCCGCCGCCAGATCGAGGCCCTGCTCGGCACCCGCGTCCACCTCGACCTGCGCGTCAAGGTCGCCAAGGACTGGCAGCGCGACCCCAAGCAGCTGCAGCGCCTCGGGTTCTGACCGGCTGACCCGGCCCGCCGTCCGTGCGTTCCTGGTTCGCCTTCACCGCCCGCGACACGCGGGACCTGCTGCTGTCGCTGCTGCCCACGGCGTTCGCGCTGTGGATCAGCGTGCACCTGGTGGCCGGCGTCCAGGTCTCCTCGCCGTTCTGGCTGCTGGCCTCCGCGGCCGTCCTCGCGGTCGGCGACCTGCTCGTGCGCCCGCTGCTCGGTCCGCTCGTCACCGTCCTCGGCCCGCTCGTCACCGTCGTCCTCGGCGTCACGGTCCAGCTGCTCCTGCTGCACACCGCACTGACGGCGGTCCCCGGCCTGGACCTGAACTCCTTCAACGCCCTGTGGCAGGTGTACTTCTGGACCGGGCTCGTGGGCGTCGTGGTCCGCTGGCTCGTGGGGTCCAACGACAGCCGCTGGGTGGTGCGCGGTCTGTTGCGGCACCGCACCCGCCGCCCTGGGGACGGGCGCCCGCCGGGGTTGCTCGTCGTACAGGTCGACGGCCTGTCGATGCCGTTGCTGCAGTTCGGCTTGCACTCCGGGACGCTGACGACGATCGCGCGCTGGCTGCGTCAGGGCAGCCACCTGGCCGAGGGGTGGCGCGCGCAGCTGCCGTCGACGACCCCCGCGAGCCAGGCCGGCCTGCTGCACGGCAGCACCGAGGAGATCCCGGCCTTCCGCTGGTGGGACCCCGAGCTGCGCCGCGTCCTGGTCGCCAACCGCCCCGCCGACGCCGCCGTCATCGAGCGCCGGGTGCGGGAGGCGGCGCACGCGGCCGGCCGCACGGGCCTGCTGGCCGGCGACGGGGCGAGCATCGGCAACCTGTTCTCCGGTGAGGCCGCCCACGCCCACCTCGTCGTCTCGACCTCGCGGACCGGGGGGTCGGGGCGGCCCTACCTGCGCTACGTCGCCCGCCCGTTCCTGTTGCTGCGCAGCCTCATCCTCACCCTCGGCGAGATCGTCAAGGAGCTCTACCAGGGGTGGCAGCAGCGGGTGCGCCGCATCGAACCGCGCATCCCGCGGCGCGGCTGGTACGTCCTGCTGCGGGCCCTGACGAACGCCCTGCTGCGCGACCTCAACGTCTCCCTCGTCGCCCAGGCGCTCGTGGACGGCCGTCCCGTCGTCTTCGTCGACTTCCTCGACTACGACGAGGTCGCCCACCACGCCGGGGTGGCGCGCGCGGAGTCCCTGGACGCCCTGGCCGGCATCGACCGCGTCCTGCAGACCCTCGCCGACGTCGCCGACGTCGCGCCGCGCGAGTACCGGGTCGTCGTCGTCTCCGACCACGGGCAGGCCCAGGGGCCCACGTTCGCCCAGGTCAGCGGCCGGCGTCTGCAGGACCTCGTCACCGACCTGCTCGACGGGCCCGGGCCGGGGCACGAGGGCGCGCCGGGGGACACCCACCCCGTCGTGACCACCGCGGCCGGGGAGGAGATGCGGGGCCGCGTCGACGTCCTCGTCCGCGAGTTCGGGACCTCGGCGCGCTCCGAACGCGTCAGCGCCCGGCACGAGGACGAACCCGCGCCCGTCCACGACGCGGTGGTCGTCGCCACCTCGGGCTGCACCGCCCTGCTGTCCGTGCCCGAGGCCCCGTCCGGTCGCCTCGACCTCGACGCGCTCCAGGCGCGCTGGCCCGCGCTGATCCCGGGACTGCTCGCGACGCCGGGCATCGGCTTCGTCGCCGGCCACCGGGGCGCGGAGGTGGTCGTGCGCGGCCCGGCGGGTGAGCGGCACCTGGTCTCCGGCGAGGTCACCGGCACCGACCCGCTCGCGGTCCTGGGCCCGCGGGCGGCCGTGGACCTGCTGCGCGTCATGCGCTTCCGCACGGCGCCGGCCCTCTTCGTGCATTCGAGCGTCGACGCGGTGACCGGCGAGGTCCACGCGTTCGAGGAGCAGGTCGGCTCGCACGGGGGCCTGGGCGGGTGGCAGACCGAGGCCGTCCTCGTGCACCCGTCGGACTGGAAGGTCGACGAGGACCTGCGCGACCGCACGGTCCCGGGCGAGGCGCCGCTCGTGGGCGCCGCCACCGTGCACGACCAGCTCGTGCGCTGGATGCAGCAGGTCGGGCTCCGGCCGTGACGAGGATGAAGCACCAGGGGAGGAGGCGTCGGTGGCTGTCGACGTGACGTGGCTGGGGCACTCGACGGTGACGGTCGACGTGCGGACCCCACGAGGGGCGCTGCGGGTGGTCACAGACCCGGTGCTGCGCCGGGGCCTGGCGCACCTGCGACGCCGGCCGCGCACCCCGTCAGCGGCGGCGTCGGCGGGGTGCGACCTCGCGCTGGTCTCCCACCTGCACCACGACCACCTCGACCTGCCGTCGCTGCGGCGGCTGCGCCCGGCCGTCCTCGTCACCCCGCCCGGGTCCTCGGACTGGGTGCGCTGGCGGCTGGGCCGGTCCGCCATCCAGGTCGTCGAGGTCGGGATCGGGCAGACCCGGGAGGTGCGCGTGCGCGACCAGCCGGTCGCCGTCACCGCGCTCCCGGCCCACCACGCCGGTCACCGCACGGGCAGCGGGGTCAGCCGCGCCCCCGTCGACGCCGTCGCCGTCGAGCACCTCGTCCGCGTGCCCGACGCGTTCCCCGTGCGCGAGCCGGACGACCTGCTGCTGTGGGCCATCGGTGACACCGGCGAGTTCGAGGGTTCCGACGCGGTCCTCGGCGCGGGCGGGCGCGCGCCCGACCTCGCGCTCGTGCCTGTGGGGGGCTGGGGGCACACCCTGGGCCCCCACCACCTCGACCCGCGGCAGGCGGCCGAGCTCGTGGCCCGGACCCGGCCCGCGCACAGCCTGCCCGTGCACTGGGGGACCCTGCACCCGGTCGCCCTGGGGCGGACGATGGGGGACCGGTTCACCGCGCCCGGTCCCGCCTTCGTCGCCCACGCCCGCCGTCTCGGCGTCCCGGGCGCCGTGGACGTCGGCGTCGGCGGTCGGCTGCGCCTCGACGACGCCGGGGTGCTCCTGCCGTAGGGTGCCGGTGTGGAACGTTCCCTGCCGCAGGTGCCCGGTGTCGTCGTCTTCGACGTGGGCGGGGTCCTGTCCGCGCAGGAGGGCGGGGTCCCCGAGGTCGCCGCGGCGTTGGGCGTGTCCGCGGACGTCCTCGGCCCGGCCTACTGGCGGTACCGCGACGGGTACGACCGCGGCGACGACGCGCGCACGTACTGGACGGCTGTCCTCACCGACCTCGGGCTGACGGCCTCCGACGTGGAGGCGCGGATCGAGGCGGTCGACGCCGTCGACGCGGCGCGCTGGGGAGCCCCGACGGCGGCCTCGGCCGAGCTCCTGGCCGCCGTCTGCGCCAGCGGCACCCGCACCGGGATCCTGTCCAACGCCCCGCAGTCCCTGGCCGGCGTCGTGCGCGCGGCCGCGTGGAGCCGCCCGCTGGAGCACCTCGTCTTCAGCTGCGACCTGCGGGCCGCCAAACCGGAACCCGCCGCCTACGCCGCCGTCGAGGAGGCCTTCGGCGTCCCGGGGTCGGAGGTCGTGTTCCTCGACGACCGCCCGGTGAACGTCGAGGCGGCCCGGGAGCGGGGCTGGCGCGCCCACCTGTGGACCGGCGCCGACGACGCCTGGGGGGCGCTGCGCGCGGAGGCGGGGCGGGGGTGAGCGCTGCCGTCCCGACCATCCTCGACGTCGCCGCCCGCGCGGGGGTCTCGAAGTCGGTCGTCTCGCGCGTCCTCACCGGCGCCCCCGGCGTCGCCAGCGCCACCCGCGAACGCGTCCAGGCCGCCGCCACCGAGCTCGGCTACGTCGCCAACGCCATGGCGCAGGGCATGGTCGCCCGCCGCACCCACACCCTCGGCGCCTTCGTCCGCGACGCCGCGACGCCCTTCTACGGCCACCTGCTGACGGCCCTGCAGGAACGGGCGTCCGCCGTCGGGTACCGCGTCGTGACGGCCACGGGCTCGGGGACCTTCCCCGTGAGCGAGGAGCGGCGGGCGCTGGAGACCCTCGTCTCGCTGCGCGTCGAGGGCCTGGTCGTGTGCAGTGGCGCCCTGCCCGTCGAGGACGTCCTTCCCCTCGCCGCCCGGGTGCCCACGGTCGTGGCGGGCCGGCCCGAGCGCAGCCCGGCGCTGTCGAGCGTCTACTGCGACGAGCACGGGGGTGGCCGGGCCCTCGCCGAGCACGTCCACGCCCTCGGGCACCGGCGGGTCGTGGTCCTCACGCTGGAGCCGACCACCTCGCTGACGTTGTCCCCCCGCAGCCACGCCATGGCCGCCCGGCTGCGCGAGCTCGGCGTGCACGTGACGCAGCTGCGCGCCGAGGACCACCGCGACGCCCGGCTCGACGGGGTCGGCGAGGTCGTCGAGTCGGCCCTGGCCGAGCGCGCCACCTGCCTCATGACCGCCAGCGACCGCTACGCCGTCGCGGCGCTCGAAGCGCTGCGGGCGAGGGGGTTGAGCGCGCCGGAGGACCTGTCCGTCACCGGGTACGACGGCATCGGCGACCTCGCCGGCCCACTGCTCGGGCTGACCTCCTGGCGCCAGCCGCTCGACGTCGTGGGGGCGCTCGCGGTCGAGGAGGTCACCGCGGCCATCGACGCGCGGGCCGCCGACGCCGAGGTTGTGACGCGGCACCGCGCCGTCGACGGCTCGCTCCTCGTGGGACGGACCGCCGGCCGACCCTGACGGCCGGGCTTCACCTGACGTTCACCTCGGGAACGTTCCCTTGGAGGGTCCGAGAGTGGGAACGTTCCCTCCATGACAGGGAACGTTCCCCACCTGCGGGCGAGGACACGAGCCGGGGCTGCACCCCTCCTCGTCCTGCCCGGCCTGACGCTCCTGCTGGTCTTCTCGTACTGGCCCCTCGTGCGCACCGGCTGGCTGAGCCTGCACGGCAGCGACCTGCTCGGCCGCCCCACCCGCTGGGTGGGGCTCGCCAACCTGGAACGGGTGCTCACCGACCCGGCCCTGCTCCGCGTCGTCGCCACCACCGTGGTCGTCACGGCGGGCAGCGTCGTGCTCGCGACCGGGATCGCCCTGGTCGCCGGGCTGCTGCTGCGGACCACCGGACGGCTCGTCCGGACCGTCGGGGGCGTGGCCCTGTCGTTGCCGTTCGCCTACTCCGCGGCCGCGGCCTCGGCGACGTTCTCCGGGTTGTTCACCCCGAGCGTCGGCGTCCTGGACCGGGCCGCCGCCGCCCTCGGAGTCCCGAGCCCCGGGTGGCTGACGGACCCGGTGTGGGCGGTGGTCAGCATCGTCCTCGCCACGGCCTGGTACGAGGCGGGGTTCGCCGTCCTCGTCGTCCTCGCCGCGCTCAGCCGGCTCGACCCCTCGGTCCTGGAGGCCGCCGCGCTCGACGGCGCCGGCGACCTGCGCACGTCCGTCTCGATCGTCGTGCCCGCCCTGCGGCCGAGCCTGCTGTTCCTCGTCGTGACCCAGACCGTCACCGGACTGCAGATCTTCACCCAGGTGCAGGTCCTCACCCGCGGCGGCCCGGCAGGAGCCACGACCACGATCGTCCAGGAACTCTACGAGCGGGCGTTCGGGGCCGGTGTGCCCCAGTACGGCGTCGCGTCCGCGCTCGCCCTCGTCCTGCTGGTGCTCGTGCTCGTCGTCAGCGCGGCGCAGTTCCGGCTGGGACGCGAACGGTGAGGGCGCTGCGCGTCCCGGTGCTGGCGCTCCTGGTCCTGCTCGTCGCGTTCCCCGTCTACGTCACCCTCACCACCGCGTTCCTGTCGCCGGCCGCGGTGGCCGCGGGACGGTTGTGGCCGGACCCGCGCGAGTTCACCCTCGACAACGTCCACGCTGCGCTGCAGTCCATCCCGCTGCTGCGCCAGTACGGGGTGAGCGCGGCCGTCACGGTCCTGCAGGCCGGCAGCCAGGTCCTGCTCGCCGCGCTGGCCGCCTACGCGCTCGTCTTCCCGTCGTGGCGGGGACGCGGGCTCGCCCTCGCGCTGTTCCTGGCCACGCTCGCGGTGCCGGGGGAGTCGACGGTCATCCCGAACTACGAGACCGTCACGTCCCTCGGGCTGCGCGACACCGTCCTCGCCGTGGCGCTGCCCTTCCTGTGCGCCGCGTACCCGGTGTTCCTGCTGCGGCAGGCGTTCGCCGACCTGCCCCGCGAGGTGTGGGAGGCGGCGACGCTCGACGGCGCCGGTCACCTGCGCACCCTGGTCCGCATCGTCCTGCCGATGGCGCGCGGTCACGTCGCGACGGCCGCGCTCTGGTCGGCCCTGGCGGCCTGGAACGGCTACTTCTGGCCGCTGCTCATCACCGACAGCCCGGACGCCCGCACCGTGCAGGTCGGGTTGTCGCAACTCGTCGTCGCCGAGGGCAGCACCCCCGGCGTCGTGTACGCCGGGACCCTCGTCGTCCTCCTGCCCACGCTGCTGCTCGTCCTGTGCGGGCAGCGCTTCCTCGTGCGCGGTCTCGCCGCGCGCCAGTCCTGACCCAGAACCGCTGCCCCAGACCCCCTGAAGAGAGGAAACCCCGTGCGACACCCCACCCGCCGCGCGGTCACGGCCGCGCTGCTGGCCGCCCCCGCGCTCGCGGCCTGCTCCTCCGGCTCCTCGGACGCCTCCGGCGCCGGCCCGTCCCGCTCGGCCCCCGGACCGGACGCACTGGCCTCGGCCGGGCCGCAGTCCGTCGTCCTCTGGCACGGGCTCGGGGGAGCGGCCGGTGCGGCGCTCACCGCCGTGCTGGACGCCTGGAACGCCGCCCCCGGAACTCCCGGGGTCACCGTCCAGGCCGTCTACCAGGGGAACTACGACGACGTCCTGGCCAAGTACACCGCCGCACTGCGCGACGGCAGCACCCCCCACGTCCTGCTGAGCAGCGACATCACCACGGGTTTCGTCAAGGACGCGGGGCAGACCGTCAGCGCGAGCGCGCTGGCCACGGCGAACCCCGGGGACCTCGACCTCGGCGCGCTGCGCCCGGCGGCGAAGAACTACTACACGGTGGGCGGGGACCTGCTCTCCGTGCCGTTCAACACCTCGCTGCCGCTGCTGTACGCGAACGACGCGCTGCTGTCCCGCGCGGGGGTCGACCCCGCCTCGCTCACGACGGTGGCCGGCCTCGACGCCGCGGCCCGTGCCGTCGCCGCGAAGGTCCCCGGCGTCAAGGGGTTCTGCCACCCGACGGCCGACGGGTGGTGGTTCGAGCAGGTGACCGCGGCCGCCGGCGACCTCTACGTCACCCCCGACAACGGCCGCAGCGGGACGGGGGCCACGGCCCTCAGTCTCGGCGGTTCCGCCCAGCGCGAGGCGCTGGAACTCCTCACAAAGCTCCACGTCGACGGCACCGCCCTCGTCGTGGGAACGAACGGCGACGCCGCGATCCAGGCCTTCGCCTCCGGTCAGGTGGCGCTCATGTTCAACTCCTCGGGCGCCATCGGCTCCCTCGCCAAGACCGGCGCCACCGGCTGGTCGACCCACCCGCTCCCGCTGTCCGGACCCGCCGGGACCTCCGGCCCCCTCATCGGCGGGGCCTCGCTGTGGGTCGACGGCAAGCACGAGCCCGCAGCGCAGGTGGCCGCGTGGAAGGTCGTGAGCCACCTGGCGTCGGCGGCCGTGCAGGAACGGTTCTCCCAGGCGTCCGGCTACGCGCCCGTCAACGTCGGGGTCGACGACAGCCCGACGCAGCGGGAGTTCCTCGCGAAGAACCCGGCGTGGGCCGTGGCGGTCGAGCAGTTCGACTCCGCCGCCACGTCACCCGCCACGGCGGGCGCCCTCACCGGCGCCCTGCCGGGCATCCGGTCCGTCGTCGTTCCGGCGATGGACAAGGCCTACGGCGGCGACGAGACCCTCGACGCCGCCCTCGACGAGGCGGCGCAGGCCGCCGGGACCGTCATCAGCGACTACCGGGAGCAGGCAGGACTGTGAGCCAGGAGAGCACGAGCAGGACGACGGCAGGACCGGAACGACCCCGGGAGCTGGGGGACCCGTTCCGCTACGGCGTCTACCTGCGCCCCGACCCCGCGACGTGCCTCGCGGTCACGACCGTCACGACGCAGGTGCGCGCGCAGTACGGGTTCGTCTCGGCGGGTGCGTTCCCGCCGCACGCCACGCTCGTCGGCAGCCAGCACGTCGGCCGCGACGAGGCCGCGCTGGAGGAGGCTCTCGACGAGGCGCTGCGGGACCGGCCGGGGTTCACGGTCCACAACGCCGGGGTGCGGCCGCTGGGGATCGGGTACGTCTACGACGTCCACCACCGGGAGAACGGTTCGGTGAACACCGATCTGCTCGACCTCGCGAGCGCCGTCGACGCGGCGGTCGCGCCGCTGCGGGTTCCGATGGCGAACCCCAAGGAGAACGTCTTCGACCCCGCGGGGTTCTCCGCCCACCTGTCCCTGGTCTCGCACGACCTGTACGAACGCCCCGACCTCGCGGCGGAGGTCGGGGCGTACGTGGGGGACCTGCCGGTGCCGTTCAGCCGCGAGTTCCGCGGCGACACCGTCACGCTCTACCGGACGACCAGCGAGGACTGGACGGGCCGGTGGTGGCGCACCCTGCGGTGGGAGCACCTGCGCACGTGGCGCCTGGGGTGAGGGCGGGTCGGGGGGCTCAGAAGAACGTCGGCTGCCGCGGCACGTAGTGCTCCTCCAGCGCCGCGACCTCCTCGTCGGTCAGCTCGACGTCCAGGGCGGCGACGGCGTCGCGCAGGTGGTGCACCTTCGTCGCCCCGACGATGGGGGCGTCGACGACGGGGTTGCGCAGGACCCACGCGAGGGCGACCTGCGCCATCGGGACGCCCCGCTCGCCCGCGATCCGCTCGACCGCGTCGACGATGCCCTTGTCGCTGTCGAGCCGGACGGGGTTGCCCTTGGGGTCGGTCTGCGGCTCGTCCCCGGCGCGGGCCGTGTTCTGCTCGTTCCAGGGGCGGGCCATCTTCCCCGCCTGCAACGGTCCCCAGGGGATCGAGCCGACGCCCTGGTCGGTCAGCAGCGGGAACATCTCCCGTTCCTCCTCGCGCTGGCCGAGGCTGTACTGGTTCTGCATCGACACGAAGCGCGTCCACCCGCCGAGGTCGGCGGCGCTCTGCAGCTTCGCGAACTGCCAGGCCCACATGCTGGAGGCGCCGAGGTAGCGGACCTTGCCCGCCTTCACGACGTCGTGCAGGGCCTCCATCGTCTCCTCGACGGGCGTGTCCGGGTCGAAGCGGTGGATCTGGTAGAGGTCGATCCAGTCGGTGCCCAGGCGCCGCAAGGAGGCGTCGACCTGTTCCATGACCGCGCGCCGCGAGAGCCCGGACTCCCCGGGGCCGGGACCCATCTCCCCGAACAGCTTGGTCGCCAGGACGACGTCCTCGCGGCGGGTGTACTTCCTGATCGCCTCGCCCGTGACGCGCTCGGAACTGCCTCGGCCGTAGACGTTGGCGGTGTCCCAGAACGTGATGCCGAGTTCGACGGCCTCGCGGAAGACCGGTTCGGCCGCCTCGGCGTCCAGGGTCCAGGTCTGCTTCTCGTTGCCGTCGCCGAAGCTCATGCAGCCGAGGACGATCCGGCTCACGGTCAGACCGGTCGGGCCCAGGTGGGTGTGGTGCACGGTGTCTCCTCGAGGTCGGGGGCCCGCCGCCCCTGGGGTCGGGAGCGGCGGGCCGGGTGGAGCACGGTGGGTCAGGGGACGGTGTAGCCCGCGGCGCGGAACAGCTCGTACCACTCCGCGCGGGTCAGGGGCAGGTCCGAACCCTGGGCCGCCGCCCGCACCCGGTCGGGGTTCGTCGTGCCGAGCACGACCTGGATGTCCGCCGGGTGCCGGGTGATCCACGCGGTGGCGATCGCCAGCTTGGGGACGTCGTACTGGGCCGCGAGGCGGTCCAGCACGACGTTCAGCTCGGGGTACCGGTCGTCGTCGAGGAACACGCCGTCGAAGAACCCGGCCTGGAACGGCGACCACGCCTGGACGGTGATGTCGTGCAGGCGGCAGTAGTCGAGCGTCCCGGAGTCGCGGGAGATCGACTGGTCGAGCCCCTGCATGTTCGAGGCGACACCCTGCGCGATGAGCGGGGCGTGGGTGATGGACAGCTGCAGCTGGTTCGCCACGAGGGGCTGGCGGACGTGCTTGCGCAGCAGGTCCAGCTGGCCCGGCGTCTGGTTGGAGACCCCGAAGTGCCGGACCTTGCCCGCGGCGTGGAGCTCGTCGAACGCCTTGGCGACCTCCTCCGGCTCGACGAGCGCGTCGGGCCGGTGCAGGAGCAGGACGTCGATGTAGTCGGTGCCCAGGGCCTGCAGCGACCCCGCCACCGAGGCGACGATGTGCTCGTAGGAGAAGTCGAAGTACGGGCCGTCCGGGACGATGCCGGCCTTGGTCTGGATGACCGTCTGCTCGCGCTCGGAGGAGCTGAGCTGCACGGCCTGCGCGAACCGCTCCTCGCAGCGGTGCTTGGACCCGCCGTAGACGTCGGCGTGGTCGAGCATGGTGATGCCCACCTCGCGGCCGGTGGCCACGAGGGTGCGGATGTCCTCGTCGGACATCTCCGCGATGCGCATGAGGCCGAGGACGACGTTGGGCACCTGCAGGTCGGAGGTGCCGAGGGCGAAGGTCTTCACGCGGCGTCCCCGGAGGTGGCGGCGGACAGGCGGGCGATCTCGTCGGCGGACAGTTCCAGGCCCGCGGCGGCGAGGGAGTCGGTGATGCTCGCCGGGCGGGAGGACCCCGGGATGGGCAGCACGACGTCGGCGAGGGCGAGTTCCCACGCCAGGGTCACCTGCTGGGGGCTCACGCCGTGGGCCTGCGCGACCTCGGCGAACACCGCGTGCCGGCTGCCGAGCTCGGCGGCGTTGGAGATCCCGCCGAGCGGCGACCACGGCAGGAACGAGATGCCCTTCGCGGCGCAGTGCTCGAGCTCGCCCAGGCTGCTGCGGAACGCGGGGGAGAACTGGTTCTGCACCGAGACGAGCCGGCCCCCGAGGATGCGGTCCGCCTCCTCGATCTGGTCGACGTCGGCGTTGGAGATGCCGGCGCGGACGATGACGCCCTCGTCGAGGAGTTCGGCCAGCGCACCGACGGAGTCGGCGTACGGGACGTCCGGGTCGGGACGGTGGAACTGGTACAGGCCGATGGCCTCCACGCCGAGGCGGCGGGCCGAGGCGCGCGCGGCCTCCTTGAGGTACGCGGGGTCGCCGTTCTTCGTCCAGGAGCCGTCACCGGGGCGCAGGTGGCCGCCCTTGGTGGCGACGACGACGTCGTCGGTGGAGGAGCCGTACTCGCGCAGGGCGCGGGCGATGAGCTCCTCGTTGTGGCCGACCTCGTCCGCGTCGCGGTGGTAGGCGTCGGCGGTGTCGATGAGGGTGACGCCCGCGTCCAGCGCGGCGTGCACGGTGGCGATGGCGCGGTCGGTGTCGGGCCGGCCCTCGATGCTCAGCGGCATGGCGCCGAGGCCGATGGCGGAGACCTGTCGGGTGGTGGGGGCGCCGGGGCGCCCGAGGCTGCGCTGCTTCACGCGGCGAGCCTAGGAACCGCGGTGCCAGAAGTCCAACAACTGGGAGTCATCGGATCCATGAGTAGCATTTCTGCCATGGACCTCCGGCAGATGCAGTACGTCGTGGCGCTGGCCGACGAGCGGCAGTTCACCCGCGCCGCGGCCCTCAGCGGTGTCTCGCAGTCTGGCCTCTCCGCCGCGATCCGCACCCTGGAGGACGAGCTGGGCACCGCGCTGTTCGACCGCACCCCGCGCCTCGTGCAGCCGACGGACGCGGGCCTGGCCCTGCTGCCGTTCGCGCGGAGCATGCTCGCGCAGGCCACGGCCGCCCGCGACGCCGTCGTCCAGGCCACCCGGCGGTTGTCCGGGACGCTGCGGGTGGGGGCCGAGCAGTGCCTCGGCGTCGTCGACGTCTCGACGTTGCTGGAGCGGTTCCACCGCCGGTTCCCGCAGGTCGAGGTGCACTTCGAGCAGGCCGGCTCGCACGACCTCGTCGGCCGCGTGCGCGAGGGCGAGCTCGACCTCGCCTTCGTCGCCACCACCGAGCACCTCGGTTCCCTCGCCGCGACGGAGCTCGGCCGCGAACCCCTCGTCCTGCTCGTGAAGCCGGACCACCCGCTGGCCGGTCGCGCCGGCGTCGACTGGGCGGACCTGCCCGCCTCCGCGTTCATCGACTTCGTCCCGTCGTGGGGCGTGCGACCGCTGACCGACGCGGCCTGCGCCGCCCGCGGGGTGCACCGCCGCGTCCGGTTCTCGGTCGGCGACGTCCACGCGCTGCTCGACCTCGTGAACCGGGGCCTGGGGACCGCGATCGTCCCGCGGCACGTCGCCGCCAAACCCGAGGCGGCGGGGTTGGCCGTGCTGGCCATGCCGGCCGACGCGCCCGAGTGGGTCGTCTCGGTCGTCACGTCGGCGGGCAGTTCTCCCGCCCCGCACCTGCTGGAACTGCTGGAACTGGACCCGCCGGGTCAGCCGGGCAGCGTCGAGACCGCGAACGTTCGGCGGAACGGGAACGGCGTCCCGTAGTCGTGCGTCGGGTACGCCGTGCGCAGGAGCGACGCGTACTCGCGTTCGAACTCGGCCGCGCTCGCCGCGTCCAGCGCCTGCAGGACGGGGCGCAACCCCGTGCCGCGCACCCACTCCAGCACCGGGTCCTCGCCGGGCAGCACGTGCAGGTACTCGGTCTGCCACACGTCGGCGAGCAGTCCGGCGCCGGCGAGCAGGTCGAGGTACTCGCCGGGTGCGGCGACCGACTCCGTGCCGCGCAGGACGCCCGCCAGACGGTGCCGCCACGGCGGGGAGGCGGCGAGTTCCCGCATGAGCACGTGTGAGGGTGCGTCGAAGTTCGCGGGCACCTGGAACGCGAGCCAGGCGCCGGGGGAGAGCTGGCAGGCCCAGCGGCGCAGCAGCTCCCGGTGGGTCGGGACCCACTGCAGGACGGCGTTCGACACCACGACGTCGACGCCGGTCGCGTCGAACTCCTCGGCCGTCGCGACGGCGAACTCGACACCGGCCTCCGCGGGTGCGGCCGCGACCATCTCGGGGGAGGAGTCCACCCCGCGGACTCGGGCCTGCGGCCACCGCCGTGCCAGCTCCACCGTGAGGTTGCCCGGCCCGCAGCCGACGTCCACGACGGTGCGCGGGGCGGTCGCGCCCACGTGGGAGAGGAGGTCGTGGAAGGGCCGGGACCGGGGGGAGGCGAACCGGCCGTACTGCGCCGGGTCCCACGTCGGGGAGGTCACGGGACCGACCCTACGCACGGGTGCGGTCGAGCGCCGGGCGCTTGGGGTCGAACGTCCACCCGGGGACGAGGAACTGCATGGCCGCCGCGTCGTCGCGCGCGCCGAGCCCGTGGTCCAGGTACAGCTGGTGGGCCGCAGCGAGCCGGTCCTCGTCGAGGTCCACCCCGAGGCCGGGCGCCGACGGCACGTCGAGGAACCCGTCGCGGATCCGCAGGGGTTCGCGGGTGAGGCGTTGCCCGTCCTGCCAGATCCAGTGCGTGTCGACCGCGGTGACCCGTCCGGGCGCGGCGGCGGCGACGTGCGTCGTCATGGCGAGGGAGACGTCGAAGTGGTTGTTGGAGTGCGACCCCCACGTCAGCCCCCACGCCTCGCACAGCTGCGCGACGCGGACGGACCCGGCCATCGTCCAGAAGTGCGGGTCGGCCAGGGGGATGTCGACGGCGTGCGCCTGGACCGCGTGGGCGAGCTGCCGCCAGTCGGTGGCGACCATGTTCGTCGCCGTCGGCAGCCCGGTCGCCCGTCGGAACTCCGCCATCGTCTCCCGGCCGGAGTACCCGCCCTCGGCGCCGCACGGGTCCTCGGCGTAGGCGAGCACGTCGCGCAACCGCCGGCCCAGGGCCACGGCCTCGGCCAGCGACCACGCGCCGTTGGGGTCCAGGGTGATCCGCGCGTCCGGGAACCGCCGGGCCAGGGCCGTGACGACCTGGGCCTCCTGGCCGCCCGGCAGCACCCCGCCCTTGAGCTTGAAGTCCGCGAACCCGTAGCGGGCGTGGGCTGCCTCGGCGAGGGCGACGACGGCGCCGGCGTCCAGCGCCGGTTCGTCCCGGAGCCGCTCCCAGTCGTCCCGGGGGTGGGCCGCGCTGCGGTACGGCAGGTCCGTGGCCCGCCGGTCCCCGACGAAGAACAGGTACCCCAGGACCGGGACGCGGTCGCGCTGCCGGCCCTCGCCGAGCAGGTCGGCCACGGGCAGGCCCAGGAACTGCCCGTGCAGGTCGAGCAGCGCCGACTCCAGGGCGGTGACGACGTGGACGGTGGTGCGCAGGTCGAACGTCTGCAGCCCCCGACCGGCGACGTCCCGTGCGGCGAACGCCTGCCCGACCTCGCGCAGGAGGTTGCGGTGGTCGCCGACGATCCTGCCGCGCAGCAGGTCCGCGGACGCCTCGAGCGTCGCCCGGATCGCCTCCCCGCCGGGCACCTCGCCGACGCCCGTGCGGCCGTCGGTGTCGGTCAGCACGACGACGTTCCGCGTGAAGAACGGCGCGTGCGCCCCGGAGAGGTTGAGCAGCATCGAGTCGTGGCCGGCCACGGGCACGACACGCAGGTCGGCGACGCGGGGAGCCACGCTGGAGGTCACCGCTCAGAGCACCTTCTGGACGAGGGGGATCAGCTCGGCGAGTTCGGCCTCGGTGAGGTCGGTGAGCGGCGGCCGGACCGCCCCGGCGGTGCGGCCGGCGGCCGTCATCCCGGCCTTGACGATCGAGACGGCGTACCCCGCGCTGCGGTCGCGGATCTCGAGGTAGGGCAGGACGAACTCGGCCAGCCGCGCCTGCACGCCCGCGCGGTCCCCGGCGCGCACCCGGTCGTAGAACTCCTTCGCCCAGCGCGGTGCGAAGTTGAAGATGGCGCTGGAGTACGTCGTCGCGCCGAGGTCGAGGTACGGCAGCGCGTAGGTCTCGGCTGTGGGCAACCCGCCGACGAGCAGCAACCGGTCGCCGTGCCGGGCGTTCAGGGTGGCGAGCAGGTCGATGTCGCAGACGCCGTCCTTGAACCCGACGAGGTTGTCGAACTCGGCGACGAGGCGGTCGACCGTGCGGGCCGTGAACCGGGCGTTCGCGCGGTGGTACACGACGACCCCGAGACGCGTCGCCCGGCACACGGCGGCGACGTGCTGGTAGAGACCTTCCTGCGTCACCTCGTTGAGGTAGGGCGGCAGCACGAACACCCCGTCCGCGCCCGCCGCCTCGACCTCGCGGGCCATCGCCACGGCCGTCGCCGTCCCGTACCCGACCGGGCCCACGACGGGGCTGCGCCCGGCGTTCGCCTCGACCGTGGCGCGGACCACGGTGGACACCTCGGCCTGGGTCAGGGCCGGGAACTCCCCGGTCCCGCCCGCGGCGAACAGCCCGCTCGCACCGAACCCCGACAGGTGGGCGACGTGCTCGCGGTAGCCGTCCTCGTCGAAGGACAGGTCGGCGTGCGTGTGCGTCACGGGGAAGGACAGCAGCCCCGCGCCGAGGGTGCGGCGCAGGTCGTCGGGGGACAGGTCGCTGGGGCGGGACACGGGCGCTCCTCGGGTCGTCGGCACGGCCGAGGCTACCAGCGTTCCGCGTCAGTGGACTGTGTCCACATCCGTGGACACCGGGTCAGCGGTCGCAGACGCGCGCCACGAACTCCACGAGTTCGCGCTCGAACTCTGCGCGTGTCGGGGGTTCGTTGTGCACCTCGTGCCGCACGCCGGGGAACACCCGGGTGCGGACGTCGGGGTGCCCGCTGCGGTGCAGCCGGTTCGCGACGTGGTACGCGCCCTCGCCGTAGTTCGCCACGGGGTCCTGGTCCCCGGCGACCACGAGCACCGGCAGGTCCGCCGGGACGGCCGCGTACCAGTCGTCCCCGCTCACCCGGTCGTACAGGTCGGCGAACCCCTGCAGGAACCGGTTGCTCAGCGGAGCCCCGAAGTTGTTGAGCGGGTCACGTCCGTGGTCGGCCACGACGTCCTCGTCGAGGGCGACCCACGCGGTCGGGCCGGCGCCCTCGCCGAACCGTTCGAGGAACCCCGCGAAGAACTGGCCCACGAGTTCCGGCGGCGACGGCTGTGCCGCCTGCTCGCCCTCGGCCAGGGCCCGCAGGGCCTGCCGGTCGATGCCGGACTCGAAACCCCGCATCTGCGCGACGATGCCGCCGAGGGCCAGGCCGCTGAGCCGTGCCGCGGGGTCGACGGCCACGGCCCGCGCGATGAGCGAACCCCAGCTGTGCCCGAACAGGACGTACGGCAGGTCCGGGACCGCCGGCAGGAGTTCCCGGGCGTGCCGCTGGAGCGTCAGCTCGTCCTCGACGACGACGCGGGCGGCGTCCGCGCCGGCGTCGGCCCACGTGCCCTGCAGGACCGCGGTGCGGCCGTGGCCGGCGTGGTCGTCGGCGACGACGGCGAACCCCGCGTCGAGCAGCGTCGAGGTCAGGTGCAGGTACCGGCGCGAGTGCTCCCCGAGGCCGTGGACGACCTGGACCACCCCGCGCACCGTCCCCGGCGGGCGGTACAACCACCCCTGGACGGTGTCGCGGCCGTTGGCCGAACGGAACTCGATCTCGTGCAGGGACATGCGGTCCGCCTCCCAGTCGTCGCGCCGGGGTCCTCGGTGACCGCCGGGCCCGCCGAACCTACACGCGCCGGGTCAGGGTGGAACCGTCACCAGGCTGCGCGGTGCGGGACGAACCCCGGGTCGACCGTCCGCATGTACGTCGTGTCGTCGCGGGCGCGCAGCCCGCACCGCTCGAACTGCTCGTGCAGCCGCGCGAGCGCGTCCCGGTCCAGTTCCACCCCCAGTCCGGGCCCCGTGGGCACCCGGACGGCGCCGCCGGAGAACTCCAGGACGCCGGGCACCACGACGTCCTCGTCGGCGCGCTTCCACGGCCAGTGCGTGTCGCACGCGTAGTCGAGGTTCGGCGTGGCGGCCGCGAGGTGGGTCATGGCCGCCAGGCTGATCCCGAGGTGGGAGTTGGAGTGCATCGACAGGCCCAGGCCGAACACCTCGCAGATCCGGCCGAGGTCCTGCGTCCGGCGCAGCCCGCCCCAGTAGTGGTGGTCGGACAGGACGACCTGGACGGCGTCCTGCGCCACGGCGGGCGGCAGGTCCTCGAAGGCGACGACGCACATGTTGGTGGCCAGCGGCATCCGGCCCTCGAGCCGCCGCGACACCTCCGCCATCCCGGGGATGCCGGGCGTGGGGTCCTCCAGGTACTCCAGCACCCCGTCGAGTTCCTCGGCCACCCGCACGGACGTGTCCGGTGTCCACGCCCCGTTCGGGTCCAACCGCAGGGGGAGGTCGGGGAACTCGGCGCGCAGCGCGCGGACGGCCTCGACCTCCTCCTGGGGAGGGAACACCCCGCCCTTGAGCTTGACGGCCGTGAACCCGTGCTCGTCGACCATGCGCCGCACCTGGGTCACGATCCCGGCCGGGTCGAGGGCGGCGCCCCACCCGTCCTCCTCGCCGCCGGGGTGGGCGGCCCACTTGTAGAACGCGTAGGCGCTGTAGGCGACCTCGTCGCGCACGGCGCCGCCGAGCAGGTCGCTCACGGGGCGGCCGGTGAGCTTGCCCTGCGCGTCCAGGCAGGCCACCTCGAACGGGCTGAGCACGCGGTCGGCGGCGTCCTGCACGACCTGGCCCAGCAGGTCGCCGGCCCGGGACGCAGCCCCGCCCAGCGACGCGGCGACGGCACGGCCCACGGCGTGCAGGTCGAAGACGTCGACGCCGAGCAGGTGGGGGACCGCGCGGTGCAGCCGCTGCAGGTGCTCGGTGTCGCCGTAGCTCTCGCCGAGGCCGACGACGCCGTCGCCCGTGCGGACCTCCACGACGCTGCGCAGCGCGAACGGCTCGTGGACGCCGACGTTGTTGAGCAGGGCGGGGTCGTGGAAGGCGACGGGCGTGATGGTCACGTCCAGGACCGGGCTCGTGGAGCGGGTGCTGCCGGGCATGTCTGTCCTCCAGCGCGAGGTGCGGGTGTCCAGCATTGTGGGCTGCGTCCACGTCCGCGGACAAGGGACGTCATCACGCCAGCAGGCGTTCGAGGTGCTCCCGCACCCAGACGATCGCCGCCTCCGACGCGGGGTGGACGCCGTCCGCGGCGTCGCGCACCTCGCCGAGCCACGCGCGGAACCGCTCGACGACGTCCTCGACCGTCGCCCGTGCCGGTCGGGCCGGCATCCGCCACGACCGCGCCTCCGCGACGAGGTCGTCGAGCCCGACCCCGGCGAGGGAGAACCGCCCGTTCACGCTGAGCGCCAGCCGGTCCCGACCGAGCTGGGCGTGCGGGGAGACGTCGTACACCGGGGCGAGGTCGACCCGGCCGTCCGGGCGGTGGGTGACCGCGACGTTCTTGGCGTGTCCGTCGGTGTTGCCCAGCAGGACGTTGAGCGTCGCCCAGCGCAGCAGTCCGGTCCGGTCTCCGCCGTTGTCTGCGAGTGCGCCGGCCAGTGCGCGGAGGTTCGCGGCCGGCCGGTGCCACCCGAACTTCGCCTCGATCTCGTCGCTCGTCAGACCGAGGACCGCTGCGCCGTCCTCCTGGTGCGACCGGGACACCTGACCCGTCGCGGGGTGGACGTGCCGGTCGAAGCGGGGGACCACGAGAGCGGGGAACCCGTCGAACTCGACGACGCGGGACACGGCGCTGCGCAACCCCACCGCCTCCGCCGCCCGCGAGCTCAGCGCCTCGTCGTGCAGCAGCGCAGGCCGGTCGGGGAGTTCGGGTTTGAGGATGTGGGTGCTGGCCGACCCGGCGCGGGGGACGTGCCACCGCTCGCCGACGAGGGTCAGCGCCGTCTTGGGCTGCACCCCGGGCAGGGAGGAGTCACCGTCGCCGAGCCGCTCGTCGTCACGCGCACGTTCCAGGTGCCGTCGGACGGCGACGTCGTCGGCCAGGGGGTCGAGCCACCCCGGTGCCGGGGGTGAGCCGGCGGCGGTGAACCGTGCCGCGCCGGCGACGTCACCCCCGACGACAGCCAGCAGGCCCAGGACGTCGTCGCTGGAGGTACCCGCGCGCCGGGCCAGCTGTGACCGGGGGCTCGTCGAGACCTCCGGCAGCAGGCCGCCGAGGTAGGCCCGGACCAGCGCGGACGGGGGTCGGACGCTGGGCGGTTGTGCGGCCAGGCGGACCGACAGGACCGGGGAGCCGGCCGGGACGTGCTCGAGGAGGTCCTCGGCCCAGCTGAGGACGAGGCGGCCGGCCTCGTCGGTGACGCCTGCGACCCTCCGCCCGTGCAGCCAGACGTCGAGGGTCGTCACGAGGGACCCTCCGCCGGGCCACTGCCGCTGAGGGTGGCTCCGAGGGCCTCGGTCAGCAGGAGCAGCCGGGACAGCGTGAGGTCGCTCTTGCCGCGCTCGAGCTCGGAGATGTACCGCTGCGAGACGCCGGTCCGTTGCGACAGCTGCGTCTGCGTCAGCCCGGCCTGCCGGCGCAGTCCGTGCAGCCAGCGACCCACCTGGGCGCCCGTGGTGAACGTGACGGTCGGCACGGTGGGTCCTCCGGGCGTATGACGATGCCAGATAGCGGCGATTATCCACCAGGGTAGTGCGACCAGCGTCGGGCGCGCTCGGGGAGCAAAGGGGTACGGTGGTGCCGTGGCTCGTCTGGAGAACCTCCTCCTTCGTCGCCGCGGCGGGGCCAGCTAGGCCGGTCTCCCCGTCGCGGGACCTCGTCGTGCGCGCCGGCCGCCACACCGCCCGCAATGAGGAGATGACGACGTGCAGAACACCCAGACGCCGAGCCCGATGCCGTTCCACAAGTACCAGCCGTTCCACGAGCAGATCACCGTCCACCTGCCCGACCGCACCTGGCCGACCAAGCGCATCACCCAGGCACCGCGCTGGTGCGCCGTCGACCTGCGCGACGGGAACCAGGCGCTCATCGACCCCATGAACTCCGAGCGCAAGCTGCGCATGTTCCAGCTGCTCGTCGCCATGGGCTACAAGGACATCGAGGTCGGGTTCCCCTCCGCCTCGCAGACCGACTTCGACTTCGTCCGGACGCTGGTCGAGAACGACCTGATCCCCGACGACGTCCGCATCCAGGTGCTGACGCAGGCGCGCGAACACCTCATCGAACGCACCTACGAGTCGCTGCGCGGCGCCAAGCAGGCGATCGTCCACCTCTACAACTCGACGTCGGTGCTGCAGCGGCGCGTCGTCTTCGGGTCCGACGAGGACGGCATCGTCGACCTGGCCCTGCAGGGCGCCCGCCTGTGCCGGAAGTTCGAGGAGACCATCCCCGAGACGACCGTCTACTACGAGTACTCCCCGGAGTCCTACACCGGCACCGAGCTGGAGTTCGCCGCGCGCATCTGCAACGCGGTCGTCGAGGTGTTCGAGCCGACGCCGGACCGCAAGGTCATCGTCAACCTGCCCGCCACCGTCGAGATGGCCACCCCCAACGTCTACGCCGACTCGATCGAGTGGATGTCGCGCCACCTGCACCACCGCGAGAACGTCATCCTGTCGCTGCATCCGCACAACGACCGCGGGACGGGCGTGGCCGCGGCCGAGCTCGGGTACCTGGCCGGGGCGGACCGCATCGAGGGGTGCCTGTTCGGCAACGGTGAGCGGACCGGGAACGTCGACCTCGTCACGCTGGGCATGAACCTGTTCAGCCAGGGCATCGACCCGCAGATCGACTTCTCCGACATCGACCACGTCCGCCGCACGGTCGAGCACTGCAACCAGCTGCCCGTCGGCGAGCGCGTCCCCTACGGCGGAGACCTCGTCTTCACGGCCTTCTCCGGCTCCCACCAGGACGCCATCAAGAAGGGCCTGGAGGCGATGGAGCGCGACGCGGCCGCCGCCGGCAAGACCGTCGACGAGATCCCGTGGGCGGTGCCGTACCTGCCGATCGACCCCAAGGACGTGGGCCGCTCCTACGAGGCCGTCATCCGCGTGAACTCCCAGTCCGGCAAGGGCGGGGTGGCGTACCTGCTGAAGGCCGAGCACCAGCTGGACCTGCCGCGCCGCCTGCAGATCGAGTTCTCCCGGGTCATCCAGGAACGCACCGACGCCCAGGGTGGCGAGGTGTCCTCGCGCCAGATCCACGAGGTGTTCACCGACGAGTACCTGCCCTCGCCCACGGGCACGCCCGAGTGGGGCCGGTTCGCCCTGCGGGGCACCCGGTCGGTGAGCGTCGTCGACGGGGCGGACACCCTGGAGGTCGACCTCTGGGACGGCGGCACCGTGAGCACGGTGCAGGGCACCGGCAACGGGCCCATCGCCGCGTTCTGCGCCGCCCTGGGTGAGCAGGGAGTCGACGTCCGCGTCCTCGACTACGCCGAGCACGCGCTGTCGGCCGGCGGGGACGCGCGCGCCGCGGCCTACGTCGAGTGCGCCGTCGACGGCCGCGTCCTGTGGGGTGTGGGCGTCGACCACAACATCACGACGGCCTCGCTCAAGGCGATCGTCTCGGCGGTCAACCGCGCCCTGCGCTGATCGGCTCCGCGCGTCCGCGCCGTCCGGGGTTCGACTCCCCCCGGACGGCGCGGACCGTTAAGATCAGTCACCACCTGTGACGCGCGGTCACCGGCGGCGACACGGGGAGGGGGCGGCGTGGGCACCGAGCTCGAACCCGTCAGCCCGTTCGGACCGTTCGACACCCTCGCCGAGTGGGCGCACAAGCTCTACCTCGACGGCTACGGCGAGCGGGCCATCGCCGCCAGCCGCGAGGCCCTGGCCTTCTGCGAGGCCGCCGGGGACGAGCGCACGGCCCGCTACCTGCAGTTCATCTGCGGCGTCGCCCTGCACCAGCTCGGCCGCGCGGCCGAGGCCAGCGAGGAGGCCGGGCACCTGCTGCGCCGCCTCGGCGCCGGCGCGGACCCCGTCTGGCGGGCCAAGGCCCTCGCGCTGCTTGCGGAGTCCCGCGTCGACCTGGGCATGACGGCCCTGGCCATGGACCACCTCGCCGAGGGCAAGCTCATCGTCTCGGCCCAGCCCATCCGCACCTACGACCACCTCTCGGCGACGATGTCCGTCGCCCTCGCGCTCAACGCGCTCGCGCTCTTCGAGCCCGCCGACGAGCTCATGGTCCAGATGCTGGCCCTCACGTTCCCGCCCGCACGGGTGCGGCTCAACGTCGCCCAGGAGGCCGCGGTCCTCCGGGTCGCCTGGGGCTCGATGCTCGAGGTCGCAGGCCGCGCCCAGGAGGCGTGGCCGCACTACACCGAGGCGCTCGCGCGGGCGGCCCGGATGCGCCAGCTCGCCGCCGAGGCCGACTACCCCGAGATGCTCGCCCGGGCCGAGGCCGTCGAGGCGTTCGTCCTGCAGCGCACCGGAGAGACCGACCTCGCCCAGGCCCGCCTGCGGCCGGCGATGGAGGCCTTCCGGCTGCGCGAGGAACTCGCCGAGACCCAGATCGCGCGCATCGCGCTGGCCATGGTCGCCTCCGACGCGGGCGACCGCGCCGCGGCCACGGACCTCCTCGCCGCCGTCCAGCGCGTCTCCTCGGCCACCCAGCTCGACGTCTGGGGGCTCACGGCGCTCGCCGTCCGGGCGCGCAACGCCGTGCTGCACGACGGGCGCAGCGAGGCCGCCGACGCGCTCGAGCTCCTGGCCCAGGTCTCGCTCACGCGGCTCTGGGAGGACCGCGAGAGCCGGTTCGAGGCGCTGCAGGACCGCATGCGCCAGCGCGAGATGGCCGAGCAGCACGAACGCCTCGGCCGGGCCTCGCTCGTGGACCCCATGACGGGCCTGGGCAACCGCCGCCGCCTGCAGCAGGTCCTCGAACGCCCCGACCAGCGCTTCAGCGCCGTCCTGCTCGACGTCGACCGGTTCCGCGCCGTCAACGACGAGCACGGCCACGAGGCCGGCGACGCGGTCCTGCGCCGCATCGCGGACCTGGTGCAGCGCAACGTGGGCGACGACGACATCGTCGTCCGCTACGGCGCCGACGAGTTCGTCGTCCTCGTGCCCGGCGGGCGCGGTGCGGAGCAGACGGCCGAGCGGCTGCTGGAGGTCGTCCGCAAGGAACCCTGGCTGGAGATCTCCCTCGGCCTGCGCGTCACCGTCTCGGCCGGGGTGGCCGGGCCGGCGTCGGCGGCCGAGGCCCTCGCGGCCGCCGACCGTGCGGTCCTCGACGCCAAGCGTTCGGGGCGCGACCGGCTCGTCACGGGCTGACGGGCTCTGTCCGAGCGTCGACCTACAGTGGTCGCGTGGCGGGCAGGAGCAGCAGGGGTTCCAGCATCGGCGGGGCGAAGAGCTACCGCGACGAGGCCGTCGTCCTGCGCACCACCAAGCTCGGCGAGGCCGACCGGATCGTGACCCTCCTCACCCGGCACCACGGCCGCGTGCGCGCCGTGGCCAAGGGCGTGCGGCGCACGTCGTCCCGCTTCGGGGCGCGGCTGGAACCCTTCACCTGCGTCGACGTGCAGCTGCACCGCGGCCGCTCGCTCGACACCGTCACCCAGGTCGACGTCCTCGCCCCCTACGGGCAGGTGCTCGCGGCCGACTACGGCCTCTACACGGTGGGGCACGCCCTGGTGGAGACGGCCGAGCGGTTCACCGAGGTCGAGCGCGAGAACGCGACCCAGCAGTACCTGCTCCTCGTCGGCGCGCTGCGGACGCTGTCGCGCCGCGAGCACGCCGCCCCGCTCGTCCTCGACGCGTTCCTGCTGCGCTCGCTCGCCGTCGCCGGGTACGCCGCGAGCTTCGCCGACTGCGCCCGCTGCGGCGAACCCGGTCCGCACACGGCGTTCAACGTCGCCGCCGGGGGAGCGGTCTGCGGCGCCTGCCGGCCGCCGGGCTCGGCCGCACCGGATCCCCGGACGCTGGACCTGCTCGCGGCGCTGCTCAGCGGGGAGTGGGCGGTCGCCGAGGACACCGAGGAACGCTGCCGCCGCGAGGGCAGCGGGCTCGTCGCCGCCTTCCTGCAGTGGCACCTCGAACGCGGCATCCGCTCGCTGCGGCACGTGGAGCGGCCCGTGGAACAGCCCGACGAGGCCACCGTCCGATGAGTTCCGGCGGTGGCAGCGGTCGGGGGGACGTGGAACGGGAGCTGGCACCGCTGCTGCAGCGCTGGGTGGACGAGGGGCTCGTGGCGGGGGCCGTCGCCCTGGTGGACCGGCCGGCGGACGGTGCCGGGGGGCCGGTGGTGGTCTGCGCCGGAGTCGCCGACGTCGCGACGGGCCGGCCGGTGACGCCGGGCACGGTGTTCCGGTGGGCATCGACCACCAAACCCCTCACGTCCGCCGCGGCGCTGACGTTCGTGCAGGACGGTGCGTTCGGCCTGGACGACGCCGTGACGCCATGGCTGCCGGAACTGGCGGAACTGCGCGTGCTGCGGACGCCCACCGCTGACTCGACGACACCGTCCCCGCCGACCGTGCCGTGACCGTCCGGGACCTGCTGACGTCGACGTGCGGCTGGGGTTTCCCGTCGTCCTTCGACGGGCCCTGGGTGCAGGCGTTGTCCCGGTGGCAGAACGGGCTGGAGGTCGCCGAGGTCCCGCCGCCGCGGGACTGGCTGGAGGGGCTGGCCACCCTCCCGCTGCGGTACCAGCCCGGCGAGCAGTTCCTGTACAACGACTCCTACGACGTCCTCGGGGTGCTGCTGGCCCGGGTCGCCGGGCGGCCGTTCCCGGACGTCGTGCGCGACCGGATCGCCACGCCGCTCGGCCTGCGGGACACCGGGTTCGCCGTCCGGGCCGACCAGCGGGACCGTGCGTGCGCGGCCTACCGGGCGACCGACGGAGGCCTCGTGGAGTTCGACGGCACCGACGGCCGGTGGAGCGCCGAACCCGCGTTCGCGTCCGGGGCGGGCGGGCTCGTCGGGACGGTGGCGGACTGGCACGCCTTCGCGCGTGAACTCCTGCACCCCGGTCGCGTGCTGAGCGCGGAGTCGGTGCGGCTCGTGACCACCGACCAGCTGGGCCCGGGCCGCGACGTGGAGGCCGGGCTGTTCCTGGACGGCGCCGGGTGGGGCTGCGGCGGGTCCGTCGACCCCGCCACCGGACGGTACGGCTGGGTCGGCGGGACGGGCACGAGCGCGCACGTCCTGCCGTCCGACGGTTCCGTGGCCGTCCTCATGACCCAGACGCTGGTCGACTCCCCGCGGCCGCCGGTGTTCCTGCAGGAGTTCTGGTCGGTCGCCTGGTAGGGCTCAGGCCCGCTGCGGCGCGCGGGCCAGCCGCCAGTCCTGCCCGGCGCCCTCGACGACGACGGACGTCGCGTTCGCCATGCGCGCCAGCTCGACACCGGCCAGGCCCTCCACCGTCGCGCGCAGCAGCGTCCCGTGGGCCACGACGACGAGCGGGACGTCGCCGTGCTCGGCGCGCAGCCGGCGCAGGGCACCTGCCCCGCGCGCGACGAGGTCCTCCCACGGTTCCTGGCCCGGCCGTTCGCCGTTCGGGTACCGGGCCGTCAGCTCGGCGAGGTTCCCGCCCTCGGCCTCGCCGAAGTGCCGCTCGACGAGGTCGTCGTGCGGCGCCAGCAACTCCAGGCCGAGGCGGTCGGCGATGATCTGCGCCGTCTCGCGGGCGCGGGACAGCGGCGAGGACGTGACCGCGGCCCAGGGGGTGTCGCCCAGCGGGTCGGCGAGCTGCTCGGCCAGGGCCCGCGCCTGTGCGCGACCGGTGTCGTTGAGCGGGATGTCCGTGCGGCCCTGGAGGCGCCCGTCGCGGTTCCAGTCGGTCTCGCCGTGGCGCACGAGGGCGGTCCGGGCAGGGGTGGGGGAGGTCACGTGGTCGGGCACGTGCCCCATGGTCCCACCTGGCACCCTGGTGCCGTGCCCGTGACCGGACCCCGACGACGCCGTTCCGCCCCGACCCCCGCGCGCGCGGCGCGACCCGTCGTCGCCCCGCCGCCGCACCCGTCGGGCGCCCGGCCGCCGCAGCTGCCGGCCGAGCTCGTGCCCAAGCACGTCGCGATCGTCATGGACGGCAACGGCCGCTGGGCGAACCAGCGGGGCCTGTCGCGCATCGAGGGCCACAAGATGGGGGAGGCGTCCCTGCTGGACGTCGTCGCTGGCGCGGTCGAGATCGGCGTCACCCACGTCTCGGCGTACGCGTTCTCGACGGAGAACTGGCGGCGCAGCCCCGAGGAGGTCAAGTTCCTCATGGGGTTCAACCGCGACGTCATCCGGCGGCGCCGGGACGTCATGGACTCCTGGGGCGTCCGCGTCCGCTGGGCCGGGCGGCGTCCCCGGCTGTGGCGCAGCGTCATCAGCGAGCTCGAGACGGCCGAGGAGATGACGCGGGAGAACACCGTCTGCACGTTGACGATGTGCGTGAACTACGGCGGCCGCGCCGAGATCGCCGACGCCGCACGGGCTCTGGCCCAGGACGTCGCGGCCGGGGTCGTGAACCCCGACCGGATCGACGAGCGCACGTTCGCCCGCTACCTCGACGAACCCGACATGCCGGACGTCGACCTGTTCTGGCGTTCGTCGGGGGAGCAGCGGACGTCGGGGTTCCTGCCGTGGCAGTCGACCTACGCCGAGATGGTGTTCTCCGACGTGCTGTGGCCCGACGTGGACCGCCGCGCCCTGTGGGCCGCGATCGAGACGTACGCGACCCGCAACCGCCGCTACGGCGGGGCGGCGGACGCCCCGGACCCGACGGACGCCGCGGACCCCACGAACGAGACGGCGGCGGTCACCCCGCAGGAGTGACCGCCGCCGCAGAGTGCCTCGGTCGGTGTCAGCCGGTGTTGCGCATCCCCGCGGCGATCCCGTTGATCGTCAGCAGGAGGGCGCGGCGCAGGGCGGGGTCGACCTCGTCGCCGCTCGCGCGGGAACGGGCGAGCAGCGTCACCTGCAGGGCGTGCAGCGGGGCGAGGTAGGCGTCGCGCAGTTCCAGGGTGCGACGCAGGACCGGGGCGGACTCGAGGAGCTCGTCCTGGCCCGTCAGCCACAGGACCTGCTCCAGCGTCGTGGCGTGCTCGGCGCGGATCGTCTCGAAGGCCCCGCGCGCGTCGGCGCCGACGAGTTCCTCGACGTAGTGCGCGGCGATGCCGAGGTCGGTCTTGGCCAGCGTCATCTGGACGTTGGAGACGAAGCTGCGGAAGAACGCCCAGTCGGCGTACATCGCGCGCAGGTCGTCCTCGTGGCCGGCCTCGCGAGCCGCGCGCAGGCCGGACCCGACCCCGAACCACCCCGGCACGTTGATGCGGCTCTGCGTCCACCCGAACACCCACGGGATCGCCCGCAGGTCCTCCAGGCCACCGGTGCCGCCGGGGCGGCGCGAGGGACGGGACCCGATGTTGAGGTTCCCGAGCTCCTCGACCGGCGTCGCGGACAGGAAGAACGGCACGAGACCGGGGTCGCGGACGAGCGCGCGGTAGGCCTGCTGGCCCGCGGCGGCCACGGCGGACATCGTCTCGTCCCACCCGTCGAGGACCTCGCGCGGCTGCAACGGCGTGCGGTGCAACGTGGACGCCTCGAGCGCGGCCGACAGGGCGACCTCGAGGTTGTGGCGGGCCAGGCGCGGCTGGACGTACTTGTCCGAGATGACCTCGCCCTGCTCGGTGACCTTGATGGGGCCGTCGAGCGTGCCGTAGGGCTGGGCCAGGATCGCCTCGCCGGTCGGACCGCCCCCGCGGCCGACGGACCCGCCGCGGCCGTGGAACAGCCGCAGGGTCACGCCGTGGCGCAGGGCCACGTCGCGCAGCGCGCGCTGGGCGCGGTGGATCTGCCAGCGGGAGGCGGCGATCCCGGCGTCCTTGGAGGAGTCGGAGTAGCCGAGCATGATCTCCTGCACGTCCCCGCGGGCGGCGACGACGCGGCGGTAGGAGGGGTCGGACAGCAGCCCCTCGAGGAGTTCCTCGGCGTTCTCGAGCTCGGTGACCGTCTCGAACAGCGGCGCGAACCCGATGCGCGCCACGTCGTTCGCACCCGGCGTCTCCGCGAGGTCGACGAGCCCGACCTCCCGGGCCAGGACGACGACGGCGAAGATGTCGTCGATCCCCTTGGTCATGGAGACGATGTACGTCTCGATGACGTCGTCGCCGTAGCGGTCCAGCGAGGTGCGGATCGTGGAGAACAGCTGCAGCACGCGGGCCGGGGTGTCGGTGAGGGTGCGGGCGGCGGAACCGATGAGGGGGCGGTGCCCCGTGAGCTCCTTCGACAGCAGCTTCGTTCGCGCCGTGCGGTCCAGGTCGGCGTACGGCGTGATGAGCTCGCCGAGACGGTCGTAGATCGCGGCGAGGGCGGTGTGGTGCTTGCCGGCGTCCTCGCGGACGTCGAGGGTGGCCAGGCCGAACCCGACGGCGCGGGCCACCCGCAGGAGGCGGGCGACGGCCCCGTCGGCGACGAGGTCACCGTCGTTGGCGCGCAACGAGTCCTGCAGCATCTGGATCTCGGCGGTGTACTCCTCGATGCCGGCGTAGTCACGGCCCGGGACGTGCTCGGCGCCGCTGTGCAGGCGGGCGCGGGTGCCCTCCAGCCGGGCCAGGACGTACGACAGCTTGAACCGGTACGGCTCCTCGCCGTTCAGGTGCTCGCGGGCGGCCCGCACCCGGGGCAGGGCCTGGGCGTCCGCCTCGAGGGAGGCCAGCAGCTCGTCGGAGAACCCGACGATCTGGGTCGAGGCCGCGAGTTCGGTCATGAGGTCGCGCGTGGCGGCGGCCAGGACGTCGAGCGCGGCGTCGTGCTGCATGCCGAGGACCTCGGCCGTCACCTCGGGGGTGACGTTCGGGTTGCCGTCGCGGTCACCGCCGACCCAGTTGCCGAAGCGCAGCGGCTGGGCCCGCTCGGGCAGTTCCAGGCCGAGTTCGGCGAGCCCGACGGCCAGGTCCTCGAGCAGGTCCGGCAGCACGGTGGAGGTGAGGTTGCGCAGGTAGTGCAGCGCCGAGCGGGCCTCGTCGGCCGGGCGCGGGCGCAGGACCCGCAGCTCGTCCGTCTGCCACAGCTCGTCGACGAGCTCGGCGAGGCGGCGCTGGCCCCGGCGGGCCTCCAGCGGGCGCTGCGAGCCGTCCTCGGACGCCTCGACGATCGTCGTGATGCGCAGCAGCAGGTCCAGCACGGACCGGCGGCTGGACTCGGTGGGGTGGGCCGTGAACACCGGGCGCAGCTGCAGCCGGCCGAGGATCTCCTGGGCCGTGCCCTGGTCCAGGTCCCCCGACCGCAGGGCCTCGCCCAGCCGCTCGAGGGTGCCGTCCAGGCCGCCGGCCGAGGCGCGGGAGAGCTCCAGGCCGCGGTGCAGCTGCTCGGAGGCGTTGGCGAGCTGGAAGTAGGCGGTGAAGGCGCGGGCGAGGTTGATCGCGGTGGCGTCGTCGACGCCGGACAGCAGCGCGGCGAGGTCGGCGACGTCGTCGGGACGGCGGGCCAGCTTCCGGACCTGCTCGACGAGGTCGAGCAGTTCGCGGCCCTCGTGCCGGGTGAGGGACTCCCCGAGGAGTTCACCGAGCTTGCGGACCGACGCCCGCAGCGCGGCGTGCCCCTCGTCGGAGGAGACCCCGTCGACCGTGAGCACGTCGCGTGACGTGCGGGTGGTCCCGGGCGGGGTCTGCAGGTCGGGCTGCAGTCCTTCGTCCGTCGGTGCGCTCATGCGACGCCTCGCCTCCCTGCCGAGTGCTCGGAGGTCGACGCTGACTCCTGTGCACGTGCTGACTGCTTCTCGCGGGGCAGTCTGGCCTGTCGCCCCCCGGAAGCGAAACCGAGGGGGTGCTCCGGCAGGGAGCCGAGGCGGCGCGGGGGCTCAGCTGCCGTTCGCGGCGGCCTTGAGCTTGGAGCCGGCGGTCAGCTTGGCGCCGTAGGAGGCGGCGATCTCCATGGTCTCGCCCGTGCGCGGGTTGCGGCCGGTGCGGGCGGCGCGCTCGACGCGCTCGACGGTGAGCAGGCCCGGCAGCTTGACGGGCTCGCCCTTGCCGACGGCCTCGACGAGGACGTCGCCGAGCGCGTTGATGACGGAGTCGGTGTCGGACTGCGTCAGGCCGGCGCGCTGGGCGACGGCGGTGACGAGCTCGGAGCGGTTCACGGGTACTCCCGGTGGGTGTCGACAACGGTGGTTGCAGGGCGACGTTACCGGGGGTCACCGCCCGTGCTCAGCACGTGGGAGGGCGTGGGGCGCGTCGGGGTGTCTGCTACCGTCGCTCTTCTTGAGAACGGATCTCATCAAGGAGTGCCCGTGGGACTGCCCGTGACCCTGCTGACCTCGATGGACCCGGTGCTGCGCGACAGCGCGACCGCTGCCGCCCTGTGGGGCGGGCCCGGGACCGTGCTGCTGCGCTACGACCTCGCCCCGGACCGGCTGCACCGCCTGGCCGCCGAGTTCGACCGCGTGCTGGAGGACGTGGAGGTGCCGCTCGAGCACGCCTGCCTCGGCTGCGCCCTGCGCGAGGACGTCCTGCCGACCGTCGCCGCGATCGCCCGCGCCGGGCGGGCCGAGCGCCTCGTGCTCGCCCTGCCCGTGACGGCCGAACCGCTCGCGGTGCTGCAGGCCCTCACCCTCGGCACGGACGGTGCGGACGACCTCGCCGACCTCGTCACGGTGGCCGGCGTGGTCTCCGTCGTCCACGGTCCCGGCCTGCTCGACGACCTGCTCGGCGACGAGCTCGTCACCGACGGCGACGGGCAGGAGACCGACCGCGCGGTGGGGGAGGTGCTGGCCCACCAGCTCGACGAGGCGGACCTCGTGCTCGTCGACGATGAGCTGCCCGCCCGGTCCTCGGTGCTGCTCGACCACGTCACCGCGCCCGGCTGCGTCGTCGCCGATCTGCTCGCCGCCGACGCCCCCGACCTGCTGGCGCCCCGCCGCCTCGCCACAGCCGCTCCCGCGGAACCGTTGCGCCGCAGCGATCTGCGGGCTGCCCGACCCAGCGGCGCCGACGACCGTCTGGGCGTGTTCACCCTCGACCTGCGCACCCCCGCCGCCTTCCACCCCGGTCGGCTCCTGGAGGAGATCGAGGCCGTCGGCGCGGGCCGCCTGCGCGCCCGCGGGTTCTTCTGGGTGCCGTCGCGCCCCGACGTCGTCTGCGCGTGGGACGGTGCCGGCGGGCAGTTGAGCATCGGCACCATCGGGACCTGGGACGCGCGCCGCGGGGAGCGCCCCCGCACGCGCCTGGTCGTCACCGGTGTCGACGAGGGCGACGCCGAACGCGTCAGCGCGGCCTTCGAGCGCATCCTCGCCACCCCCGCCGAGAGCGCTGCGTGGACGGCGCCGGAGGACGGCCTGGAGCCCTGGCTCGGGGACCGCTGACACCCCGGCGCACGACCCCGGGCCCGCGTGGAAAACACACTTTCCGCCCTCAGAACACGCTTTCCGAGGGCGGAAAGTGTGTTTTCCGCCCCCAGGCGGGGCGCGTCGCAGCGGGAGGGTGAGGTCGAGCGGGCTCAGTCGCGGGCGCTGCAGGCGGCGCAGACGCCGAAGACCTCGACGACGTGCTGGACGGCCGTGAAGCCGTGCTCGGCGCCGATGCGGCGGGCCCAGGCCTCGACCTGCGGGCCCTCCACCTCGACGGTCGCGCCGCAGCGGCGGCAGACGAGGTGGTGGTGGTGGCCGGTGCTGCACCGGCGGTACACGGCCTCGCCGCCGTCGTCGGTGCGCAGGACGTCGACGTCCCCGTCCTCGGCGAGCACCTGCAGCGCGCGGTAGACGGTGGCCAGGCCGACGTTCTCCCCGCGCTCGCGCAGCCGGGCGTGCAGGTCCTGGGCCGACATGAACGCGTCCGCCTCGTCGAGGACCGCCGACACGGCCGACCGCTGCTTCGTGGACCGACGGGCGGGCGCCGACACCGTTCCTCGCACTCCTCAGGTCGGGCCCGGTGCGGCCCGGGCGGGTCGGCTCAGCCTACGTCGGCTGGGCCGTCCGGGCCGAACGCCCGCGACCCGTCGGCACCGGTGCTCGCTCAGCGCGTAACCTCACAGAGGTCCGCGCCGCCAGTGCGCGGACGCCGCCGACACCCAGCCGGACAGGAGACCCCAGCGTGGCCGCATCCCGCCTCGACGCCGTCATCAACCTCGCCAAGCGGCGGGGCTTCGTGTTCCCGTCGGGGGAGATCTACGGCGGTACCCGCTCGGCCTGGGACTACGGACCCCTCGGCGTGGAGCTGAAGGAGAACATCAAGCGCCAGTGGTGGCGCCGGATGGTCACGACCCGCGAGGACGTCGTGGGCCTGGACTCCTCGGTCATCCTGCCGCGCCGCGTGTGGGAGGCCTCCGGTCACGTCGCCGTCTTCACCGACCCCCTCGTGGAGTCCCTGCAGACCCACAAGCGCTACCGCGCCGACCACCTCCTCGAGGCGTACGAGGCCAAGCACGGCCACCCGCCGGAGAACGGCCTGGCCGACGTGCCCGACCCCGACACCGGGGTGCGGGGGCAGTGGACCGAACCGCGCGACTTCTCCGGCCTCATGAAGACCTACCTCGGCGCCGTCGACAACGAGGAGGGCCTGCACTACCTGCGGCCCGAGACGGCCCAGGGCATCTTCGTGAACTTCGCCAACGTCATGGGCTCGGCGCGCAAGAAGCCGCCGTTCGGCATCGGCCAGATCGGCAAGAGCTTCCGCAACGAGATCACGCCGGGGAACTTCATCTTCCGCACGCGCGAGTTCGAGCAGATGGAGATGGAGTTCTTCGTCGAACCCGGCACGGACGAGGAGTGGCACCAGTACTGGCTCGACGAGCGCATGTCCTGGTACACGGGCCTGGGCATCGACGCCGGCAACCTGCGCTTCTACGAGCACGCGCAGGAGAAGCTGTCGCACTACTCCAAGCGCACCGTGGACATCGAGTACCGGTTCGGGTTCCAGGGTTCGGAGTGGGGGGAGCTGGAGGGCATCGCCAACCGCACCGACTACGACCTCACGACGCACGGCAAGGAGTCCGGCGTCGACCTGTCGTACTTCGACCAGACCAAGGGCGAGCGCTGGGTGCCCTACGTCATCGAGCCCGCAGCGGGTCTGACCCGGTCGCTCATGGCGTTCCTCGTCGACGCGTACACCGAGGACGAGGCCCCGAACACCAAGGGCGGCGTGGACAAGCGCACGGTCCTGCGCCTGGACCACCGCCTCGCCCCCGTCAAGGCGGCCGTCTTCCCGCTCTCGCGCAACGAACAGCTCTCGCCCAAGGCCAAGGACCTCGCCGCGGAGCTGCGCACGTACTGGAACGTCGAGTTCGACGACGCCGGCGCCATCGGCCGCCGGTACCGCCGCCACGACGAGGTCGGTACGCCGTACTGCATCACCGTGGACTTCGACACCCTCGAGGACCAGGCCGTGACGATCCGCGAACGCGACACCATGGCCCAGGAGCGCGTCGGGCTCGGCCAGGTGGCCGACTGGCTGGGGGCCCGTCTCCTCGGCGCCTGACGACCCCGGTGGGTGAGACCACGCCCGGCCCGCTCAGCCAGCCGCTGACGGCCGGGGCGGTCGCCTCCGTCACCGGCTTCGCGTCCTCGTTCGTGCTCGTCCTCGCCGGCCTCGCGGCCGTCGGGGCGAGCCCGGCGCAGGCCGCGTCCGGGCTGCTGGCGCTGTGCCTGGCGCAATTCGTCCTCGCCGCGCTCCTGTCGTGGCGCACGAGACTGCCGCTGTCCTTCGTCTGGTCGACCCCGGGCGCCGCGCTCCTCGTGGCCGCCCAGGGGCGCACCGGTTCGCTCGCGGCGGCCGTCGGCGCGTTCCTGCTGTGCGCGCTGCTGGTCGTCGTCACCGGCGCCTGGCCCGCCCTGGCCCGGTGGGTGCGCCGCGTGCCGACCCCCGTGGCGGGCGCGCTGCTGGCCGGGGTGCTGTTCCCGCTGTGCCTGGCGCCGGTGACGGCGGTGCGCCGCACGCCCGTCGTCGCCCTGCTCGTCGTCCTCGTGTGGCTCGCGCTGCGGCGCTGGCGACCGGTGCTCGCCGTGCCCGCGGCGATGGTCGTCGCGCTCGCCGCGACCGTCGCGGACCTGCCGAGCAGCGCTGCGCTGCACTGGGTCCCGACGCTGACCCCCGTCCTGCCGCAGTTCGAGCCCTACGTCCTCGTCTCCCTCGGCGTGCCGCTGTACGTGGTGACGATGGCCGGCCAGAACATCCCCGGGTTCACGATCCTCGAGCAGCTCGGGTACCGGGACGTGCCGACCGGGCGCGTCCTCGTCGGCGCGGGTCTGGGCACCGGAGCGGCCGCCCTCTTCGGCGGGCACAGCGTCAACCTCTCGGCGCTCGCGGCCGGCATCATCGCCGGGCCCGGAGCCGACCGGGACCCCGGCCGCCGCTGGGTCGCCGCCGTCGCCGGGGGGAGCGGCTACCTCGTGCTCGGGCTGCTCGCCGCCCCCATCGCGGGGCTCGTGGGCGGCACCGACCCCGTGCTCGTCGAGGCCGTCGCGGGTCTGGCGCTGCTGGACTCCTTCGTCGGCGGCCTCGTCTCGGCCCTCGCGGACACCGCGCACCGCGTGACGGCCGGCGCGACCTTCGCCGTCGTGGCCTCGGGGCTGACGTTCGCCGGGATCGGCAGCGCGTTCTGGGGGCTGCTGGCCGGGCTGGTCGTGTTCGCCGCGCTCCACCGGCCCCGCGCGCGGGCATGACATCCGTCACCCCCGGGGGGTGACGCGGGGTCGAGGTCCCCCTCCCGCGTCCCCGCCACGGTGGTGGGCATGGAGATCAGCACCCCGGCAGCGCCGGCCCGGTCCACCGCTCCCGCGGTGACCACGCCCGCGATCGCCATCGAGTCCCTGCACAAGCGCTTCGGCCAGGTGGAGGCCGTCGACGGGCTGGACCTCGTCGTCCGGCCCGGCGAGGTCGTCGCGTTCCTCGGCCCCAACGGGGCGGGCAAGACGTCGACCATCGACGTGGTGCTGGGCCTGTCCCAGCCGACCTCGGGGACGGTGAGCGTCTACGGCACGAGCCCGCGCGACGCCGTCGCGCACGGCTGGGTGTCCGCCGTCATGCAGAGCGGCGGGCTCCTCAAGGACCTCACCGTCCGCGAGACCGTGCAGATGACGGCCTCGCTCTTCGCCCGGACCCAGCCCGTCGACGTGGTCCTCGAGCGGGCCGGCATCACCGCCATCGCCGGCCGGCGCGTCGGGAAGTGCTCCGGCGGTGAGCAGCAGCGGCTGCGCTTCGCCATGGCCCTGCTGCCCGACCCGCGCCTCCTCGTGCTCGACGAACCCACCACCGGGATGGACGTCGAGGGCCGCCGGGCGTTCTGGGGCGCCATCCGCGACGACGCCCGCCGGGGGCGGACCGTCGTGTTCGCCACCCACTACCTCGAGGAGGCGGACACCTACGCCGACCGCATCGTCCTCGTGGCGCACGGGAAGGTGGTCGCCGACGGGACGCCGTCGCAGATCAAGGCCCTGTCCGCGGGCCGACTCGTCCGGGCCACGTGGCCCGGCGCCCGCCTGGCCGACCTCGAGGGCCTGCCGGGCGTCGACGAGCTCGAGCTCAACGGCGACCAGGTCCTCGTGCACGCCAACGACTCCGACGCCGTCGCACGGTTCCTGCTGACCAGCACCCCGGCCACGGACCTCGAGATCACCGCGCGCGGGCTCGAGGACGCGTTCGTCTCCCTCACCAGCGCCACCACCCCGGAGGTCTCCCGATGAGCACGCTGTCCCTCGCCCCCAGCACCGCCCCCGAGGTCCCGCGGGGCCTGGTCAACCCGCTCTACGTCCAGCTCGACATCCGCCGCGTGCTGCGCAACCGGCGGACGCTGGTCTTCACGCTCGTCATGCCCGTCGTCTTCTACTTCTCCTTCGGCGCCTCGCAGGCCGGGGCCGACGCCAAGGCCTACGTGATGCTCAGCTTCGCCGTGTACGGGGCGATGGTCGCCGCCACGAGCGTCGGGGCGTCGGTCGCCGTCGAACGCGCGAGCGGGTGGAGCCGGCAGCTGCGGCTGACCCCCATGCGCCCGGCGACCTACGTCGCCAGCAAGGTCATCGCAGCAGCGAGCATCGCCGTCATCCCCGTCGCGGTGGAACTGCTCATCGGTGCCGTGACGGGCGCACGGATGCGCGCCTCGGCCTGGGTCGTCGGCGGGCTCGTGGCCTGGATCGGCTCGCTCGTCTTCGCCGCGCTCGGCCTGGCCATCGGCTACCTCGTGCCGTCGGAGAACGCCATGCAGGTCATGGGCCCGGTATTGGCGCTGCTCGCCCTGCTCGGCGGCCTGTTCGTGCCGCTGAACATCTTCAGCCACACCCTGCAGACGGTCGCCTCCTTCACCCCCGCCTACGGGGTCGGTGTGCTGGCCCACTGGCAGCTCGCCCACGACGGGTCGTTCGTCGGGGCGGTCGTCAACCTCGTCGTGTGGACGGCGGTCTTCGCGACGGGCGCAGCGCTGCTGTTCCGCCGGGACACCGGGCGCGTGTGAACCTGCGGACGAGGACCACGGGCGCGGCGGCGTGGGAGGGTGCTCCCGTGCCGTCGCGCGACCCGTTGCCGCCCATGGCGGTCCCGCGGATGCGGGGTTCGGGGTACCTCTTCGCCGGGGTCTGGCTGCTCATCCTCGTCCAGACCGTCGAGGACGCGTGGGGCAACCCCGACCGCCGTCTCGGGACGCTCTCGATCGTCGCCACCGTCGGCTTCGGCGTCCTGTACTTCCTCCTGCTGTCCCGCGGCTGGGGCCGGATGCGGGTCGCCGGCCGCCTCGAGGTCGCCCACCGCGAGGCCGTGCTCGGCCTGGTCGCGCTGAGCCTCCTGACGGTGCTCATGGTCCCCGGGGCGGGCACCAGCGGGTTCAACAGCGTCTTCTTCGTCTGCGCCTACGCCGCCTTCGCCCTGCCCTTCCGGCAGGCGGTGGCCGTGGCCGTCGCCCTCATCCTCGCGGTGGCGCTGCTCGGGCGGCTCGTGCCGGGCTGGGACGGGCTCGAGGGCACGGCCATCGGGGCCTTCTTCGCCACGGCGGCGACGCTCGGGACCACCCGGCTCGTCGCCCGCGGGCACCAGCTCGCGGTGGCCCAGCAGGACCTGGCCCGGCTCGCCGTCGCCGAGGAGCGCAGCAGGTTCTCCCGGGACCTGCACGACCTGCTCGGGCACTCCCTCACGGTCATCACGCTCAAGGCCGAGCTCGCGGGTCGTCTCCTGGACGCCGATCCCGACCGCGCCCGCGCCGAGGTGGCCGACGTGGAGCGGTTGGCGCGCACCGCGCTGAGCGACGTCCGCGCTGCGCTCGAGGGGTTCCGCGACGTCTCCCTGGGCACCGAGCTGGCGGGCGCCCGGCAGGCCCTGGCCGCCGCCGGGATCACCGCCCACCTGCCGCGCTCCGTCGACGAGGTGGACCCCGAGCTGCAGGAGCTGTTCGGCTGGGTCGTCCGCGAGGGCGTGACGAACGTGGTGCGGCACTCCGGCGCCCGCACCTGCTGGGTGCACGTCGAGCCCGGCGAGGTCGTCGTCGCCGACGACGGGACCGGACCCCGGCCGGGGGAGCGGGGCTCGGGGCTCGCCGGGTTGTCGGCCCGCGCGCAGGCCGTCGGCGGGGCCGTCACGGTGGGGCGTTCCAAGCACGGCGGCTTCGAACTGGCAGTGCGCGTGTGATCCGGCTGCTGCTCGCCGACGACCAGGCGCTCGTGCGCGGAGCCCTCGCCGCCCTGCTCTCGCTCGAGGGCGACCTGGAGGTCGTGGGGGAGGTCTCCCGCGGCGACGAGGTCGCCGAGGCGTGCCGGACCCTGCGCCCTGACGTCGTGCTCATGGACATCGAGATGCCCGGGCTGGACGGGATCGCGGCCACCGCCGCCGTCCGCCGCGCCGTCCCCGGCACCCGCGTGCTCGTCGTCACCACCTTCGGGCGCCCGGGGTACCTGCGCCGGGCCATGGAGGCGGGCGCCGCGGGCTTCGTCGTCAAGGACACCCCGGCTCGCGAGCTCGCCGACGTCGTCCGCCGGGTCGCCGCCGGGCTGCGGGTCGTCGACCCGGCGCTCGCGGCCGAGTCCCTCGCCGCGGGCCTCACGCCCCTCACCGACCGGGAGACGGAGGTCCTGCGCGCGGCCCGCGACGGCGGCACGGTCGCCGACCTCGCCGCGACCCTGCACCTGTCCGAGGGCACGGTGCGCAACCACCTGTCCGCGGCCATCGGCAAGACGGGGGCGCGCACGCGCGCCGAAGCCGTGCGGCTGGCGGACACGAACGGCTGGCTCTGAGGTCAGCGCCGGGGACGGGTGCGCTGGGTCGGGCGGGGGTTTGGGCGCGGGGTCACCCGGTGCGCGGTGATCGGGTGAGGGGTCACCCCGTGCGCGCTGGTGGGGTACCGATCACAGCGCGCCGGTCGGCAAGCCCTGGGCTGCGACGCGTCGAGACGCCCGCTCGAGCGTCGCTCGGACGAGTTCGAGGAAGGCCTCGGGGTCGCGCAGGATGTCCTGCGGCGTCACCGACAGCACCAGCAGACCCGCTGCGGCGTAGCGACGCTGCTTCTCCTGGGTCCTCCGGATGTCCGCCGGAGTGGAGTGCCACCGCAGCCCGTCGATCTCCAGCACGACCCCGAGATCCGGCCACCACGCGTCGCCCGTGCCGATCCACCGCCCGTCGACGAGCACCTCCTCGTTCCACAGCGGCTGCGGGAGGTCGGAGCGCCCGATGAGGACGAAGGCCCGTCCCTCGGCGGCGCTGCGGGAACCGCCGTCGACCTCCCGCAGCACCTGGCGCGCCGCCGCCGTCCGTTGCCGCGGCCCGGTCAGCACCTCCCGGCGCAGTTCCTCCGGTGTGCCGCGGTTCTGCTGCAGGACGGCGCCGAAGATCTCCCGCACCTGGTCGAGGTCCACTCCGGCCTGCCGAGCGGCGTCGGCCGCCGCGCGCACGGGAGAGGCGACCGGCAACCCGCCCCGTCGGCGGGCCGTCGGCATCCGCCTGGTGCGCTCGACCACCACGAAGTCCGCTGAGGTCCGCTGTTCCGAGTGCGGGACGAGCAGCAGCACCGTGGGGTCGAGGGCGAGGCGAGTCCCCAGGAGGTCGTGGAGCGCCAGCGCGTGCGTACCGGTGATCACCGCGGACGGACCCGCGAAGGTGATCGCCGCGAGCCGGCGCTCCCTGGTGCTCGGGGCGGCTCGGTGGTGGAGCACGACGCCGGGCAGGATGCGCTGCCACGGGCCGTGCTGGGCCCACCGGACGATCGTCGAACGCGACAGACCCAGGTGCAGGAGGTCGGCGTGCGTCGCCACCCCACCCCGGGCTCGGAGGTAGGCGTCGACGGCTGCGGAGTCGAACTGGCGAGGGCGAGGCACGCTGGCAGCCTGGTGGGCGGAGGCGCCGCGGCGGCCCGGGGCGCCCGCTGGCTGTGGACGGCGAGGCCCACGGGGAGCCTGTGGAGCCCGGTCCGACCTCGAGCGGCGTCATCCCCGGGGGTCGCGGTTCGGGCGCGGGGTCACCCCGTGCGCGGTGATGGGGTGCGGGGTCACCCCGTGCCCGCCTCGGCCCGGTCCGGCCGCGTCACGGGTCACAATGGGTGCGTGAGTGCACCCACGTCGACCGCCGTCCGGCCGCTGAGGATCGGGTCCCTCGTCTCGGCGACCCCGGTCGTCCTGGCGCCGATGGCCGGCATCACCAACACCGCCTACCGCCAGCTGTGCCGTGAGCAGGGCGAGGGCTTCTACGTCAGCGAGATGATCACGTCGCGCGCGCTCGTCGAGCGCACGCCGGAGACGATGCGGCTCATCTCCTTCACCCCGGCCGAGCGGCCCCGCAGCCTGCAGCTGTACGGCGTGGACCCGCTCACCGTCTCCAAGGCCGTCGAGATGATCGTCGCCGAGGACCTGGCCGACCACGTCGACCTGAACTTCGGCTGCCCCGTGCCGAAGGTGACCCGCAAGGGCGGTGGGTCGGCGCTGCCGTGGAAGGCGGACCTGTTCCGCGACATCGTCCGCGGCGCCGTCACCACGGCGTCCAGGGGCGGCATCCCGGTGACGGTGAAGATGCGCAAGGGCATCGACGACGACCACCTGACGTACCTGCAGGCCGGTCGCACGGCCGAGCAGGAGGGCGTCGCGGCGGTCGCGCTGCACGGGCGGACCGCCTCGCAGCACTACTCCGGGCACGCCGACTGGGAGGCCATCGCGCGTCTGCGCGACACCGTCACCTCCATCCCGGTCCTCGGCAACGGCGACATCTGGAGCGCGGAGGACGCACTGGACATGGTGCAGCGCACCGGGGTCGACGGGGTCGTCGTCGGCCGCGGCTGCCTCGGCCGGCCGTGGTTGTTCGCCGACCTCGAGGCCGGGTTCGCCGGCCGTCCCGAGCGGGTGCGGCCCGGGCTGCGCCAGGTGACGCAGGTCCTGCGCCGGCACGCCGAGCTGCTCTGCGAGTTCTACGAGGACGAGCTGCGGGGCTGCCGCGACATCCGCAAGCACATCTCCTGGTACTTCAAGGGGTACGCCGTCGGCGGGGACATGCGGGCCCGGCTCGGTCTCGTCGACACCCTCGAGGCGCTCGACGAGCTCATCGCCGACCTCGACCTCGACCAGCCGTACCCCGGCGCCGCGGCCGAGGGGTCGCGGGGGCGGGCCGGGTCACCGCAGGCGCGGGTCGCGCTGCCGGAGGGCTGGCTGGACTCCCAGGAGCTCACCGGCGCGGCCGCGGAGATGATCCGCCAGGCCGAGCTGTCGGTGTCCGGCGGATGAGCGGCTACGGCCCGGCGGACGTCGAGCGGTGGGCGACCGAACCCCCGAAGACCCACGGCCGCAGCGCGTTCATGCGCGACCGCGCCCGCGTCCTGCACTCCTCGGCGCTGCGCCGCCTCGCGGCCAAGACGCAGGTCGTCGGCCCCGGGACGGACGACTTCGTGCGCAACCGGCTGACGCACTCCCTCGAGGTCGCGCAGGTCGGGCGTGAACTGGGCGCCGCCCTGGGCTGCGACCCCGACGTCGTCGACACCGCGTGCCTGGCCCACGACCTCGGTCACCCGCCCTTCGGGCACAACGGGGAACGCGCCCTGGCCGAGGCCGCCGCCGGCATCGGGGGTTTCGAGGGCAACGCCCAGACGCTGCGCATCCTCACCCGCCTGGAACCCAAGTCGGTCGCCGCGGACGGCTCCCCGGTGGGGCTGAACCTCACCCGGGCCAGCCTCGACGCCGCGACGAAGTACCCGTGGCTGCACGGCAAGGCACCCCGGGCGACGTCGAAGTTCGGCGCCTACGCCGACGACGCCGAGGTGTTCGCCTGGCTGCGCGGCGGTGAGCCGGGGGCGCCGGAGAACCGGCCGTGCGTGGAGGCGCAGGTCATGGACTTCGCCGACGACGTGGCCTACTCCGTCCACGACGTCGAGGACGCCGTCGTGGCGGGGCACGTCCGCCTCGACTGGCTCGAGCAGGCCGAGATCCGTGCTCGCGTGGCCGCGCAGGTCCGGGACTGGTACGTCCCGGACGCCTCCGACGACGCGGTCGACGCTGCGCTGCAACGGCTCTCCTCCTCCGGTTTCTGGGCCGCCGAGCGGCCCGGCGAGGTGTTCGGCGGACGGCGGCACCTCGCGGCGCTCAAGGACATGACCTCCCAGCTCATCGGCCGGTTCGCGAACGCGACCGAGCGGGCGACGCGGGAACGGCACGGCGACGGCCGGCTCACCCGGTACGCGGCCGACGTCGTGGTGCCCCAGGAGACGGCCCTCGAGGTCGCCGTCCTGAAGGGCGTGGCAGCGACGTTCGTCATGAGCGCGCAGGAACGGCAGCCGTTCTACGCCCGGCAGCGTGAACTGCTGCACGAACTGCTCGACGCCCTCGTCGCCGGCGGGCCGGACGTGCTCGAACCCCCGTTCCGCGAGGACCACGCCCTCGCCGCCGACGACGCCGCGAGGCTGCGCGTCGTCGTGGACCAGGTCGCCTCGCTGACCGACGTGTCCGCGTTGGCCTGGCACGAGAAGCTCGCCGTCTCGTCCGCGCGCTCACTCGAACGGTAGGGGCGGGGACGGCGGACGCAGGTCGCCCGCGGTCAGGGAGCCCACCAGCGGGACGCGCCGGGGTGCGACGAGGAGGCACGTCACGCGGTCGTCCTGCCGGGCGACCTCCGCGGAGGGGTACAGCGAGGCGTAGGTGAACAGCGCCGGCCGCAGGTCGGCGGCGAGGACGGTCACGGTGCGGGCGCACACGGCGTCCGCCGCCCAGCGCCGCAGGTCCTCGGTGGGCACGCTCCCGGGGTCGGTGATCGCCACGACCTCGGCGTCGTGCCCGTCGGCGCACGGGGCTGCCCGGTCCTCGCGCAGGCAGGTGCCCACGGGCCAGGGCGGCGGTGAGTCCAGCTCCCGCGCCACCGGTGGGTTCACGGTCGTCTCGTGGTCGTCGCCGTCGGTCGCGACGGCGTGGGCGACGAGCCCGAGCCCGGCGGCGCACTGCACGGCGATGACGCCGCCGGCGCCGAGCGCCACCCAGGGGAGTCGTCTGATCATGCCCGGGACGCTAGGCGGCCTCGCCGGACGTCGGGCGGGCCCGCGAACCGGCTGTGGACGACGCGGGCCTGTGGAGCCCGCGTCGTCAGCGGGACCGGCGTCGCGCGGAGATCACCCCGGTGTCGAACCCGGCGAGGTGCAGCCCGCCGTGGAACCGGGCGTGCTCGATCTTCAGGCAGCGGTTCATGACGACGGTGACTCCGTGCTCGGCGCCGCGCCGGGCGACGGCCTCGTCGGCCAGCCCGAGCTGCATCCACATCACGGGCGAACCGACGGCGATCACGTCGTCGAGGACGGCGTCGAGTTCGCTCGGCCGGCGGAACACGTCGACGAGGTCCGGAACCCCGGGCAGTTCCGCGAGCGAGGGGTAGGCCGGGCGGCCCAGGACCTCGGTCTCGTTCGGGTTGACGAACCAGAGTTCGAAGTCGGAGTCGGCCAGCAGGTACGTCTCGACGAAGTAGGACGCGCGGGACGGCTTGTTGGACGCCCCGAGGATCGCGACGGTCTTGGTGCGGCGCAGGATGCGCAGCCGTTCCCCGGCCGAGGGGGCCTTCCACGTCGTGGCGGGAGCGTCCTTCGACCCGGTCGCCGCGGGCTGTTCCCGCAGGTTCTCCGGGCACGCCACCGTGCCGGTGTCGGAGGCGCTCGTCGTCGTGGTCTGCGGGTCGGTCACGAGTTCCCCTTCACGGCCGCGGCGAGGGCCTGGTCGAGGTCCCACAGGACGTCCTCGACGTCCTCGAGGCCGACGCTGATGCGGATGAGGTCTGCGGGAACCCCCGCGGCCTGGAGCTGGTCGGCGGACAGCTGCTGGTGCGTCGTGGACGCGGGGTGCAGCACGAGCGTGCGCGCGTCGCCGATGTTCGCCAGGTGCGAGCACAACTGGACCGAGTCGATGAAGCGTTCTCCTGCAGCGCGTCCGCCGGCGACGCCGAAGGAGAACACGGCGCCGGGCCCCTCGGGCAGGTACTGCTGGGCGAGGGCGTGGTGGGAGTGCGACGGCAGGCCGGAGTACCGCACCCAGGACACCCGCTCGTCGGCCTCGAGCCACGCCGCGACGCGCTGGGCGTTGGCGACGTGCTCGCGCATCCGCTGCGGCAGCGTCTCCACGCCCATGAGCAGCAGGAACGCCGAGTGCGGGGAGAGGGTCGCGCCGATGTCGCGCAGCTGCTCGCTGCGCAGCTTGGTGAGGAACCCGTACTCCGCGAAGTTCCCCCACCACGACAGGCCGCCGTAGGAGGCGACCGGTTCGGTCATGGCCGGAAACTTCCCGTTGTCCCAGGGGAAGGTGCCCGCGTCCACGACGACGCCCCCCAGGGTCGTCCCGTGCCCGCCGAGGAACTTGGTGGCGGAGTGGATGACGATGTCCGCGCCGTGCTCGATCGGCCGGCACAGGTAGGGCGTCGCGGTGGTGGCGTCGACGATGAGCGGGATCCCGGCCTCGTGCGCCACGTCGGCCAGACCGCGGACGTCCGCCACGACGGTGGAGGGGTTCGCGACGAGCTCGGTGAAGACGAAGCGGGTCTTCTCGGTGATGGCGGCGCGGACCGACTCCGGGGTCGGGTCGACGAAGACGGTGTCGACACCGAAGCGGCGCATGGTCACGTCGAGCTGGGTGACGGTGCCGCCGTACAGGTTGTTGGACGCCACGACGTGGTCGCCGGCACCCGCGAGGGCCGCGAACGTCAGGAACTCCGCGGACTGCCCGCTGGCGCAGGCCAGGGCCCCGAGCCCGCCCTCGAGGGAGGCGATGCGCTCCTCGAACGCGGCGACGGTCGGGTTGGAGATGCGCGAGTAGATGTTGCCGTACTTCTGCAGCGCGAAGAGGTTCGCGGCGTCGGCGGCGTCCTCGAAGACGAAGCTCGTCGTCTGGAAGATCGGGACGGCCCGGGCCCCGGTGGTGGGCTCGGGGACGGCGCCCGCGTGCACGGCGCGGGTGCGGAAGCCCCAGGTGCGGTCGTCGCCGCTGCTCTGCTCGCTGCTCACGGGGCGATCCTGCCACCCGCCGCCCGCGGGACGCGTCGGCACCGGCGCCTACACTCCACCCGTGGCCGGGCGCATCCATCCAGACGACCTCCAGGCCGTCAAGGAGCGCGTCCGCCTCGACGAGGTCGTGGGCGAGCAGGTGACGCTGCGCTCCGGTGGCGTCGGCTCCTTCAAGGGCCTGTGCCCCTTCCACGACGAGCGCACGCCGAGCTTCACCGTCCGGCCCGCGACGGGTCGCTGGCGGTGCTTCGGGTGCGGGGAGTCCGGCGACGCCATCGAGTTCGTCATGAAGATCGACGGCCTCGGTTTCGCCGACGCCGTCGAGCGCCTGGCCCAGCGCGCCGGCATCCAGCTGCGCTACGTCGACGACGGCGGTCGCACCGCCCAGCGCCCGGCGGGCAACGCCGGTCAGCGCCAGCGGCTGCTGCAGATGCACGAGGTGGCGGAGGAGTTCTACGCCCGCCAGCTCGAGGCGCCCGGCCCGGCCGAGACGGCCCGGCAGTTCCTGGCCGCCCGGGGTTTCAGCCGTGAGGACGCGGCGCGCTTCGGCGTGGGGTTCGCCCCGAACACGGGCGACGCGCTGCTGCGGCAGTTGCGCGCCAAGGGGTTCGGCGAGGAGGACCTCGTGACCTCGGGGTTGGCGGGGCAGAGCCAGCGCGGGCTGTACGACCGGTTCCGCGGGCGGTTGGTCTGGCCGATCCGTGACGTCAGCGGGCACACGGTCGCCTTCGGGGCGCGACGCCTCTTCGACGACGACCGCATCGAGGCGAAGTACCTCAACTCACCCGAGACCCCCGTCTACAAGAAGTCGCAGGCCCTCTACGGCCTCGACCTGGCCAAGCGGGAGATCTCCCGCACCAAGCGCGTCGTCGTCGTCGAGGGCTACACCGACGTCATGGCCTGCCACCTCGCCGGGGTGGGCACGGCCGTCGCGACGTGCGGGACCGCGTTCGGCGAGGAGCACGCCCGGATCGCGCAGCGGATGCTCGGTGGCGCCGACGTCGCGGCCGAGGTCGTCTTCACCTTCGACGGGGACGCCGCCGGTCAGAAGGCCGCGATGAAGGCCTACGAGCTCGACCAGCGGTTCAGCGCGCAGACCTACGTCGCGGTCGCCCCGGGCGGGCAGGACCCGTGCGAGCTGCGGCTGTCGGCGGGGGACGAGGCGGTGCGTCAGCTCGTCGACGGCCGCGTGCCGCTGTTCGAGTTCGCCATCCGCTCCACGATCGAGCGGTACGACCTGGACTCCGAGAGCGGCCGGCTCGCCGCGCTCGACGCCGCCGCCCCGATCATCGGGGCGATCCGCGACCGCGGGTTGCAGCAGCGGTACGCGATCAACCTCGACCGGTGGACCGGGTTCCTCGACGAGCGCTTCGTCCTGGACCGCGTGCGACGGCACTCCGGCGGACCGGGCCCGGGCGCCCCCCGACCGCAGGCCGCACCGCCACCGCCACCGCCGCGTCCCTCCGTCGACCTCAACGACCCCGTCGCCCAGCTGGAGCGCCGCGTGCTCTCGTGCGCGCTGCAGGCGCCCTGGTCGGTGGCCGAGGTGTTCGACGCCCTCGAGGCGGACGCCTTCGGGGCGCCGGGGCACCGCGCCGTGCACGACGCCGTCGTCGCCGCCGGGGGACCGGCCGAGGCACCGCAGGGTCCGGCCTGGCTGACGCGGGTGCTCGACTACGCCGACGGCCCCGTGGCCTCGCTCGTGGACGAGCTCGCGGCCGTCGACCTGCCCGTCTCCAGCGAGGAGGAGCTCGAGCGGTGGGGGCGCTCGCTCGTGGCGGCCCTCGCCGGCCAGGCCGCGACGCGGGCCGTCGCCGACGCCCGGCGTGCGCTCATGCGCCTGGACCCCTCGAGCCAGGCCGAGGAGTACCAGGCCGCCTCCGCCGAGCTGTTCCGCCTCGAGCAGGCCCGCCGGACCTGGCAGGAACGGGCCCAGGGCGGGGCGTGATCGGACGGTCGCGGGCGTCCACGGGTGTGCGCGAGGACGCCTGAGGGGCTGGTACGGTTGGACAGTCGTCACGGCGGGTTCACCGCTATGACGTGGAGTGGTCCCGCATAGCTCAATTGGCAGAGCAGCCGGCTGTTAACCGGCAGGTTGTTGGTTCGAGTCCAACTGCGGGAGCTTTCCTTCGAAGGGCGCGCCGGCTCGGGTGCGCCCTTCGGCGTTCCGGGGGTGGCTCGTCGTTGCGGGACGGGCCACCGATTTTCACCGAGCGGTGCTGCCGGGCCCGACCCACGATGAGAGCGTGCTCCTGCGACTGCCCGGCACGTACCCCGCTCAGGGCGACACCCGGCTCCTCACCCGCACCCTGGTGGACCTCGACCTCGCCGACGGGCGCGACGTGCTGGACGTGTGCACCGGTGGTGGCGCCCTCGCGCTCGCCGCGGCGCGGGCCGGCGCCCGCAGCGTCACCGCCGTCGACCTGTCCTTCCGGTCGGTGCTGACGGCCCGCGCCAACGCGGTGCTGGCGGGGGTACCGGTCGACGTGCGGCGCGGCGACCTCTTCGCGCCGGTCCGAGGACGCCGTTTCGACCTCGTCCTCGCCAACCCGCCGTACGTGCCCGCGGCGACCGACCGCCTGCCCCGGCACGGTCCCGGCCGGTCGTGGGACGCGGGCCTCGACGGCCGGGCGGTGCTGGACCGGATCTGCGACGACGTGCACCGGGTGCTGGCGCCCGGGGGGCAGCTGCTGCTGACGCAGTCCGTCCTCGCCGACGCCGACCGGACCGTGGAGCGGATGGGCGCAGCGGGTCTGCAGGCCCGCGTCGTGGCCCGCGCGCCGGAACCGTTCGGCCCCGTCATGCGCCGGCGCGCCGAGCTCCTGCGGTCCCGGGGCCTGCTGCTGCCGGACCAGGACCACGAGGAACTCGTCGTCGTCCGCGCGGAACTGCCCGACGCGGCGGAGGTGCGTCGTGTCGCCTGACGACCCGGCCCAGCGCGTCGTCGTCACCGGCGACGGTCCGTTGCTGGTGGAGGGTCCCGTCGAGGTCGACCTGCCCGACGGGACGACGGTGAGGTCCGAGCGGCCGGTCGTCGCGCTGTGCGTCTGCCGGCGCAGTTCCATCCAGCCCTGGTGCGACACAAGCCACCGCCGTCGCGCCCGCAGGAAACCCCCGGAGGAGACCCCGTGAGCACCTCGACCACCGACACGACCCAGGAGTCCGTCCGCACCCGTCCCGCCCTGCCGGGGTCCCGTGGTCCCCTGAGCACGGCCGTGCTGGCGAGGTTGCACGGCGATGCCCTGCCGGCCGTGGACGTCGCGGCCGCCGACCCCTGGGGCGAGGACCTGCAGCTCGCGCTGTACCTCTGCTACGAGTTGCACTACCGGGGTTTCGCCGACGTGGACGACGACCTCGAGTGGGACCCGGCGCTGCTCGCGCTGCGGGGCGAGCTGGAGCGGTCCTTCTGCGCCGCAGTCCGTTCCGTCGTGGCCGGCGGTGACGACCTCGACGGTGAGATCGCCGGTCTCCTCGTCGCGAGCGACGGCGAGGGCGGGACCTCGCACTTCCTGCGCGAGCAGGGGGAGGTCGAGCAGTTCCGCGAGTACATCGCCCTGCGCTCGGTCTACCACCTGAAGGAGGCCGACCCGCAGGCGTGGGCGATCCCGCGGTTGGAGGGCGCCGCGAAGGCCGCACTCGTCACGGTCGAGCACGACGAGTACGGCGCCGGACGCGGCGACCGCATGCACGCCGGGTTGTTCGCGGCCATGATGCGCGAACTCGGGCTGAGCGACGCCTACGGCGAGTTCCTCGACGTCGCGCCCGCCGAGGTCCTGGCCGAGGTGAACCTCATGTCCCTGTTCGGCCTGCACCGCAGCCTGCGGGGCGCCCTGGTCGGGCAGTTCGCCGTGGTGGAACTCACCTCGTCACCGGGGTCGCAACGCCTCGTCGACGCCGCGCAGCGGCTGGGGTGCGGGCCCGCGACGGAACACTTCTACGCCGAGCACGTCGAGGCCGACGCCGTGCACGAACAACTCGTCCGGCACGGTGTCATCGCCCCGCTCGTCGCGTCCGACCCCGCGATGGCCGCGGACGTCGTGTTCGGGATCCAGGCCGCCGTCGCCCTCGACGAGCGGCTGGGGCGGCACGTCCTCGGGGCGTGGACGCAGGGCCGCTCGGCGCTGGCCGGCGGGTCGGGGCTCGGTCCGCGAGGTGCGCGACCTGCCGGGAACCGCTGAGCGCCCGGACCCGTGGCCCCAGCGGGCCAGCACCCGGACGACGGCGGGCGCGCCCGGTGGGTTCGAGGAGTGGACGACGACGCAGCCGATCTCGTACGGCACGCCGTCGAACGCGGCCCGCTCCAGCACCTCGACGACCGACCAGATCGTGTCGTCCCCACCGAGGTCGTGGTCCAACCACAGGTCGTCGATGCGTTCCACCCGGTGGGCGGTGCCGCGTCCCGCACGGCGCCTGCGTCGCGCTCGTCGTTCCCCGGGAGGGGTTCGCGCGACCGGACGTGGACGCTCGCCGGGTGCCGAACGGGCCCAGGTAGGCTCCCGGGCGAGGGGACCGGCGGGCGTCGACTCGCCTGCCGGCCTCGTCGGGGGCGGTAGCTCAGTCGGTCAGAGCAGGGAACTCATAATTCCTCGGTCGTGGGTTCGAGCCCCACCCGCCCCACCTGCTGTTCGGAGTCCGGCCCGACGCTGGCGTCGACCACGCGGCCGACGAGCCGTTGGGCGAGCTGCGGCGGGAGGGCCAGCAGGCGTTCCTGCACGGACCCGTGGGTGCGGAGCAGGGCCACGAGGGCGTCGAGGCTGAGGCCGTCGCCCTGGACGACGAGACCGTCGTCGCGGCCGTGCTCGTCGTCGCTGTGGACGGCATCGGTCATGACGGTCTGGACCGGGTCGGCCGACGGGGGGAGTTCGTCACCCCACATCTCCTCCAGCGAGGTCACGACGTGCCGGGCGCGGCGCGCGGCGGAGGTCACGTCGGCGACCGAGGGGATCCGTTCCACGGGGGTCACATCGACCGTGGTGCCCGGAACTCGAGGAGAACGGTCCCCCCTCTTCCGGGGGACGGTCCCTGAAACCTCTCAGACGGACGGCTTCGCCTGCAGCACCGCCAGCATCCGCCCGCGAGGGGACCGGCGACCCGCCGGGCGCACGACGTCGGTGGCCGGGCGCGAGGCGACCGGGGTGCGGCGGGCCGGGGTGGTGCTGCTCGACGGGGCGGGACGTGCGGGCATGCGGCGGGACTCCTCGAGCGCGGTGGGGTGTCCCAGAGACGTCGGCCGCGCACCGGCCGGTGCCGAGCCGCTGTTCAGGTGACACCCGTCCGGGGGAGCGCCCCGGCGACGGCGGCCAGCAGGTGCGGCAGGGTCGGCGCGCCCGTGGCGCGGAAGACCTCGCGGCCGTCGTCGTCGCGCAGCACCACCGTGGGTGTCCCCGCGATGCCTTCCGCCGCAGTCCGTTCCACGTCGTCGGCCACGTCGACCTCCACCGTGCGCAGGTCCGGCACGAGGTCGGCCGCCCGCTGCACGACGCGCCGCGCGCTCCGGCACGGCGCGCAGAACGCCGACGTCCACAGTTCGACCACCACGAGAGGGACAACGCCGGGAGGAGGCCCCGGCTTCCGCGTCAGAGCAGGTAGCGGTACAGCGGGTCGTCCGCGGTGATCTTGTCGAAGGTCGGGGGAGCGGCGTCCATCCGCGCGAGCAGCCCCGGGAGGTCCTCCTTGGTGGGGATCTCGATGCCCACCAGGGCCGGGCCGAACTCGCGGTTGCTGCGCTTGACGTACTCGAAGAGCGTGATGTCGTCGTCCGGGCCGAGCACCTCGTCGAGGAACCGCCGCAGCGCACCGGGTTCCTGCGGGAACTCCACGAGGAAGTAGTGCTTGCGGCCCTCGTGCACGAGGGCGCGCTCGATGATCTCGGCGTACCGGGAGATGTCGTTGTTGCCGCCGGAGACGATGGCGACGACGCTCTGGCCGGGCTCCACCCGCACGTACCCGGCGAGCGCAGCGGTCGCCAGCGCACCGGCGGGCTCGGCGATGATCCCGTCGGTCTGGTACATCGCCAGCATCTCGACGCAGATCGCCCCCTCCGGGACCGCGACCAGCTCCACCGGGTGCTGCTCCACGACGGCGTGCGTCACGTCCCCGACGCGGCGGACGGAGGCGCCGTCGACGAACGTGTCGAGGTCGCCGAGGCGGACCGGTCGTCCCGCGGCGAGGGCGGCGGCCATCGAGGAGGCACCCGCCGGCTCGACCCCGACGACCCGCACGTGCGGGTGCCGTTCGCGCACCCACGTGAGGACGCCGGCGAGCAGTCCGCCGCCGCCGACGGGGACGACGAGCACGTCCGGGGGAATCTCGCCGAGGGCGGCCAGCTGCTCGACGACCTCCACGGCCACCGTGCCCTGGCCGCAGACGGTGCGGACGTCGTCGAACGCGGGCACCATCGTGGCGCCGGTCCGCGCGGCGTCCTGCGCGGCCGCGGCGGCGGCGTCGTCGTAGGTGTCGCCGAGCACGATGGTCTCGACGAACTCCTGGCCGAGGGCGGCGATGCGGTCGCGCTTCTGCCGCGGCGTCGTCCGGGGGACGTAGATCCGTCCGCGCACGCGCAGGGCGGCGCACGCGTACGCCAGGCCCTGCGCGTGGTTCCCGGCGCTCGCGGTGACGACCCCGTGACCCCGCTGCTCGGCGTCGAGCTGGGCGACGAGGTTGTAGGCGCCGCGCAGCTTGTAGGACCGGACGGCCTGCAGGTCCTCCCGCTTGACCCGCACGTGGGCGTCGAGCTCGGCGGACCAGCGGCTGTTGGTCGCCAGTGGGGTGCGCGTGACGACCTTCGCCAGGCGCGCGGCCGCGTCCTCGACGTCGGCGGCCGTGGGCAGGGCGATCGGCTCCCGCTCCGGCTCGCGCGCGGACTCCAGGGACGGCACGGCGTCGATCGACATGGGCACGATCCTCCACCGCGCGCGGACCGCGTGGCCACCAGGGTCGTGCACAGGAGGGTCTCAACGTGGGGCCCGGTACCGAGTTCCCGACGCGGATGTGAAGTGAGACACATGTGGCGGCCGCGGCGGTTCCGGTCAGGTGAGGCGGCGCTATCTTCGGCGAGGCTCACCTCACCGGAGGAGCCGTGGACCATCGCGTGGAGGAGGTGCGCCGTGCTCGCGACGTTCGTCATCGGGCTGCGGGAAGGCCTGGAGGCGTCGCTGATCGTCGGCATCGTCTCGGCCTTCCTCGTCCAGCGCGGGGAGCGGCGCGCGCTGCGGTTCGTCTGGGTGGGGGTGGTGGCCGCCGTGGTGCTGTGCGTCGGCGTGGCCGCCGCGCTGCAGGCGGCGACGCAGTCCCTGCCCCAGCGCGAGCAGGAGCAGCTGGAGACCGTGCTCGCCCTCGTGGCCGTCGCGATGGTCACGTGGATGGTCGTCTGGACCACCCGGAACGCCCGGACCCTGCGCACCGACCTGGAGACCTCGGTCTCCTCGGCGCTCGCGCGGGGTTCCTCGTGGGCCCTGGTCGCCATGGCCTTCCTCGCCGTCCTGCGCGAGGGGCTCGAGACCTCGGTCTTCCTGCTGGCGACCTACCAGGCCTCCGGCAGCAGCGCCACGGGCGCTCTCGGGGCGACCCTGGGCATCGCGCTGGCGGTCGTCCTCGGCTACCTCCTCTACCGCGGCGGGGTGCGCATCGACCTCGCCCGGCTCTTCCGCGTCACCGGCGTCGTGCTCGTCCTCGTCGCCGCGGGCCTGGTGATGTCCGCCGCGCACACCGCCTACGAGGCGGGCTGGCTCCTCGCCGGCCAGGAGAAGGTCCTCGACCTCACCGCCGTCGTCGCCCCCGGCACCGTCCGCTCGGCGCTGCTCACCGGGGTCCTCGGCTGGCAGCCCCGGCCCACGAAGGCCGAGCTCGTCGGCTGGCTCGTCTACCTCGTCCCCATGCTCGTCGTCGTCCTGCGGCCCCGGACGCGCAGCGCCGCCCCGCAACGCGTCGCCGCCTGAGTCCCCTGCACCCCCGAGAGGTCCCCGTGATCCGCACGTCCCGCCCCCTGCTCGCGCTCGCCGCGGCCCCGCTGCTCCTCCTGGTCGCCTGCAGCGGCGGTTCCACCGCGGCCGACGACTCCGCCTCGGGCGGCGCGGCGAGCGGGGCCGTCAAGGTCACGCTCACCGACGACGGGTGCACCGCGGAACCGAACTCGGTCCCGGCCGGCGCCGCCTCGTTCGAGGTCGTCAACTCCGGCGCGAGCGCCGTGACCGAGGCCGAGCTGGTGAACTCCGGCGGCCGGATCCTCGGGGAGCGGGAGAACCTGACCCCGGGCCTGAGGGGGAAGTTCTCGCTGAAGCTCGAGGCGGGGGAGTACACGATCCAGTGCCCCAACGCCGCCACCGAGACCTCGACGTTCACGGTGACCGGCTCGGCGCCGAGCAGCACCGAGGACCCGTTGTTCGCCGCCGCCACCAGCGGCTACCAGACCTACGTCAAGCAGCAGGTCGCCGACCTCGTCACGGCCACGGGCGCCTTCGCCGCGGCCGTCGAGGCCGGGGACGTCGCCAAGGCCAAGGAGCTCTACGGTCCGGCGCGCGCCCCCTACGAGCGCATCGAACCCGTGGCCGAGAGCTTCGGCGACCTCGACCCGAAGATCGACGTGCGCATCGCCGACGTGGCCGACCCCTCGACCTGGACGGGTTTCCACCGCATCGAGCAGGCGCTGTTCGAGAAGGGCACCACGGAGGGGATGGCCCCGGTCGCCCAGCAGCTCGTCGCCGACGTCGGGCAGCTGAACACGCTCGTGCAGACGACGACGTACCAGCCGGCCGACCTCGCCAACGGCGCCTCCGGCCTGCTCGACGAGGTCGCCAAGTCCAAGGTCACGGGGGAGGAGGAGGCCTACTCCCACCTCGACCTGCTCGACTTCGCGGCGAACGTCGAGGGGTCGCGGAAGGCGTTCGACCTGCTCACCCCGGCCCTGCAGGTCACCGACGCCGACCTCGTCACGACGATCCAGGGCCGCTTCGACGACGTGCAGACGGCCCTGCAGCCGTACCGCCGCGGCGACGGGTACGCCCTCTACACCGAGCTGACGCCGGACCAGGTCAAGGACCTCGCCACGGCCGTCGACGCCCTCGCCGAACCCCTCTCCCAGGTGTCCGGCAAGGTCGTCGGCGCCGCGAACCAGTGAGGTCCCGTCCGTGAGCGCGGTCCGTCCCAGCCGTCGTGGCGTCCTGACGAGCGCCGCGGTCGTGGGTGCCGCCGGGATCGGCGCGGGCGTCAGTGCCGTCGCGTCCCGACCGGCCGCCGCCGGCTCGCCCACCGCGTCGCGCACCGTCCCGTTCCACGGAACCCGCCAGGCCGGCGTCACCACACCGGCGCAGGACTCCCTCGTCTTCGCCGCCCTCGACGTCACGACGAAGCGGGCGGGTGACCTCGCCGACGTGCTGCAGCGCTGGAGCGCCGCCGCCGCGACGATGACGACGGGCGTCCCCGTCGGCGGGCCGGGCGGCCTCGGCGGGGCGGGCGACGAACCGCCGCAGGACACCGGCGAGGCCCACGAACTGCCGGCCGCGAACCTCACCGTGACCCTCGGGTACGGGCCGTCCCTGTTCGACGAGCGGTTCGGCCTGGCCGACCGCCGGCCCGCGGCGCTGGAGGAGCTGCCGGCCCTGCCGGGGGAGCAGCTCGACCCGACCAAGGTGGGCGGGGACCTGTGCCTGCAGGCGTGCGCGGACGACCCGCAGGTGGCGTTCCACGCCGTCCGCAACCTCGTCCGCATCGGCCGCGGGACCGTCCGCGTGCGCTGGATGCAGCTCGGTTTCGGACGCACCTCGACGACCTCGACCACGCAGTCCACCCCCCGCAACCTCATGGGCTTCAAGGACGGCACCGCCAACCTGCGCGCCGAGGACACCGCGGACCTCGAGAAGTTCGTGTGGGTCGGCGGACAGGGCGCTCCCGCGGCGGACCAGGACTGGATGCGCGGCGGGACCTACCTCGTGGCGCGCCGCATCCGGATGCTCATCGAGTCCTGGGACCGCGCCTCCCTCGGGGAGCAGGAGCGCGTCATCGGCCGCGCCAAGGAGTCCGGTGCGCCGCTGTCGGGGACGCAGGAGTTCGACGCCCTCGACCTGGACAAGACCGTCCACGGCAAGCCCGCCATCGACGTCGCGGCACACGTCCGCCTCGCGGCCCCGGACACCAACGGCGGCGTCAAGATGCTGCGACGCGGGTACTCCTACACCGATGGCCTCGACGTCGCGACGGGCCAGCTCGACGCCGGCCTGTTCTTCATCGTGTTCGGCAACGACCCGCACCAGCAGTTCGTCCCGGTGCAGCGCAGGCTCGGCACGCACGACGCCCTGACCGAGTACCTCAAGCACACCGGGTCGGGGATCTTCGCCTGCCCGCCCGGCGTGCAGCGGGACGGCGCCTGGGGCGAGGGGTTGTTCATCTGAAGGTGCGCCGGACCGGGAAGCGCCTCACGGCGCACGGCCGCTCGTAGCGGCTTCAATTTGGGACCCGGGGCTACCGCGGCCCGACGCCCCTCCATTGTAACGACGGGTCCGCGCCCGGTGCAGCCCCCGGGTCAGCCGAGTTCGCCGGCCCGCCACCGGACGGCGACGTGCTCGAGCTGCTCCGCGGTCCGCACGAGCCGTGCGGCGGAACGGGTCAGGGCCGCTCCCGCGTCGTCGGCGGCGTGCTCGGAGTCGGTCCAGCCCGCGTCGGCGTGGTGGGCCCGGCCGATCGCGAGGATCCGGCAGAACGCCGCGGCCCGTTCCAGCGTCACGGCGAAGTCGCCCTCGGCCACCCCCCGCAGGACCTGGTCGACGACGGTCGCGACCTCCTGCGGGCCCGGCGGGTCGGCGACCCCGGCCACGACCTCCAGGACCGGGGCGTGGCGACGGCCCTCGGCGAACTGGCGGGACACGGCGACGGGCTGGCGGTGCACCCAGGTCCGCAGCACGTAGAGGCGCCACAGGGCACCGGCGAGGGAGTCGGCCGGGGCGTCGGCCCACAGGTCCGCGATGACCTCCAGGCCCTCGTCCTGGGCGAGCCGGACGACGCGGCGCGTGACCTCGGCGTCCTGGGCGCTGCGGGCGCCGTGGACGAGGGCGCTGGCGGCGGCGTGCGCGGCCTCCTGGACGGCGGAGGGGTCGACGCCCCCGGCGAGGCTGACGATCGCCTCGTCACCGGGCAGAGCGGGTCGGTGGTGCCGGCGGGGTGGGACGGGATCGGGCACCAGGAGATGGTGCCACCGCTCGCAGCGGTCCGCTCAGCCCCGGAAGGGCGGCGGAGGCGTCGACATCGTCGCGCGCGGGCAGTCCCGCAGGCGCAGGCCGCCGTGGCCCAGCGCCTCGTCGCAGAGCGACTCCACGCTCCAGCCGAGCTGGCTGCCGAAGAGCGTCACGGTGACGCGGTAGATCGTGATCTCGTACTTCGTGGGGGTGCCGTAGGCGACGTGGATGCGCCCGATGAGCTCGGCGCCCGCGGCGTTGTCCGGGCCGTGCCAGGGGCGGTCGAAGCGGCTCCACAGCGAGGGACCGGCCTGCCAGACACCACCGTTCTGCACGTCGCGCAGGGCCAGCTCGACGAGGACCGAGCGGGCGGCCTCCTCGGGGACGATCGCCGCGGGCCGGATGACCTCGGAGATCTCGCCCGCGGCCGAGCGCGTCGCGGGCTGGGTGAGCTGGTCGTCCACGCGGGATCCCTCCGTCGTCTGCTGCCTCGGGCCGGCCGTTCTCCGACAGTGGTCCATCGACACCCGGGCGGGGGACTTGAGCGTGGAGGAGTTGTGGACACCGGTGGTCCCGGGCGTGATCCGTGGGGCATGATGGGCGCGTACGGAGCAGCACTACGTGTAGTCGAAGCATCACAGCCAGTCGTTCTGCGTGACGTGAGGTCGTAGGGGAAGACGTTCCTCACACCGACGCAGAAGGAGACAACGGCATGTCCGGTGCGACGACCCGCGGCGTGCTCTTCGTGCACTCCGCACCGCGAGCGCTCGTCCCGCACATCGAGTGGGCAGCCGGCGGTGTCCTCGGCGTGCGCGCGTCCTTCGACTGGACGAGCCAGCCGATCGCTCCCGGCTGCCTGCGCGCGGAGTACTCCTGGCAGGCGCCGCAGGGGACCGGGGCGCTGCTGGCCTCCGCCCTGCGCGGCTGGGCCCACCTCCGCTTCGAGGTCACCGAGGAACCGTCCCAGGGGTGCGACGGGGGCCGGTGGAGCCACACGCCCGCGCTCGGCATCTTCCACGCCGCCACGGACGTGCACGGCAACGTGCAGGTCCCCGAGGACCGCGTGCACGCCGCCATGGACCTGCTCAGCACCGGTGACGCCGCGGGGGCTCGTCGCGCCCTCTCCCTCGCCGTCGGGGAGGCCTGGGACTGCGAGCTCGAGGCTTTCCGCCACGCCGGCGACGACACCCCCGTCCGCTGGCTGCACCAGGTCGGCTGACGGCCCCGGGCCGGGGACGACGGAAGGCCCGCCGCGAACGACGGGCCTTCCGGGGACGGAACGGGTCAGCGCGAGGCGAACACCGCGCTGACGTTGTGGCCGCCGAAGCCGAACGCGTTGTTCAGGCCGTAGAGCGTGCCGGTCGCGGGCAGCGGCCGCGGGTCCTTGCGGACGACGTCCAGCGTCACCTCGGGGTCGAGGTCGTCGACGTTGATCGTCGGCGGGGCCATCCGGTCGCGCAGGGCCAGGATCGTGAAGATGCTCTCCACCGCGCCGGCCGCGCCGAGCAGGTGACCGGTCATCGACTTCGTCGCGGACACCGCGATCCCGTCGACGGCGTCGCCCAGGGCGAGCCGCAGCCCCTTGTCCTCGGCCACGTCGCCGACCGGGGTCGAGGTCGCGTGGGCGTTGACGTGGGCGATGTCGGAGGCCTGCAGCCCGGCCTGCTGCAACCCGTCGAGGATCGCGCGGCTGACGCCCGCACCCTCGGGCTCGGGGGCGGCGACGTGGTACGCGTCGGCCGACAGGCCCGTGCCCAGGACGTCGGCGTAGACGCGGGCACCGCGGGCCTGGGCGTGCTCCTCGGACTCCAGGACGAGGATGCCGGCGCCCTCGCCGAGGACGAAGCCGTCGCGGGCGGTGTCGAAGGGCCGCGAGGCGCGCTCGGGGTCCTCGTTCCGCTTGGACATGGCGTGCATCGAGGTGAAGGAGGCGATGGGCAGCGGGTGGATGGCCGCCTCGGTGCCGCCGCAGAGGACGATGTCGGCGCGGCCGGAACGGATCATCTCCGCGCCGTAGGCGATGGCCTCGGCGCCGGAGGCGCACGCGCTGACGGGGGTGTGCGCCCCGGCGCGGGCGGTGAACTCGATGCTGATGGCGGCCGTCGGGCCGTTGGCCATGAGCATGGGGACGGTGAGGGGCAGGACGCGGCGCGCACCCTTCTCCTTCAGCGTGTCGTACGCCGTCAGGAGGGTCCAGATGCCGCCGATGCCGGTGGCCACGACCGAGCCGAGGCGCAGCGGGTCCACCTCGGGGGAGCCGGCGTCGGCCCACGCCTCGCGGGCGGCGATGACGGCGAACTGCTGGGAGGGGTCGAGCCGCTTGATCTCGCGACGCTCCAGCACGCTGTCGGCGCGCACGGCGGCCGTGGCGGCGAACGTCACGGGCAGCTCGAACTCGTTGATCCAGTCGTCGGTGATGGGACGCGCCCCCGAGCGGCCGGCGAGCGCGGCCTCCCAGCTGGTGCGGACGTCGCCGCCGAGCGGTGTCGTGGCGCCCAGCCCGGTGACGACGACGCGGCGCGACGAGGTCGTCGCGGTCGACGGGGTCGACGGGGTCGTGGTCATGTCGGTCAGCTCCTCCTGGAACTCAGACGGCGTGCGAGGGTCCTGCGGGTGGCCGGCCCGCCGCGGCGGGCCGGCCGGGTGCTGCTGGTCGGGCGTGCTCAGCCCTGGGCCTGGGAGATGTAGGCGACGGCGTCGCCCACGGTCCGCAGGTTCTTGACGTCCTCGTCCGGGATCCGGACGCCGAACTTCTCCTCGGCGTTGACGACGATCGTCATCATCGACAGCGAGTCGATGTCGAGGTCGTCGGTGAACGACTTGTCCGCGAGGACGCTGTCGGTGGGCAGGCCCGTCTCCTCGTTGACGATCTCGGCGAGACCGCTGAGGATCTCCTGCTCACTGGCCATGCGTGGCTCCTCCATGTGCACGGTGGTCCGCCTGGACCACCGGAACGACCTGACCGCGGGGGTTCGCGACCAGGAGAACGCAGCCGGCTACGGGAGCCGGACGACCTGGGCGGCGTAGGACAGGCCTGCGCCGTAGCCGATCAGCAGCGCGAGGCCACCGGACGGGGCGTCCCCGTCGGCCATCGCGCGCTCGAGGGCGAGCGGGATCGAGGCGGCCGAGGTGTTGCCCATGTCGACGATGTCGCGGGCGACGTGGACGCTCTCGGGCAGCTTGAGCTGCTTGACCATCGCGTCGATGATGCGGGCGTTGGCCTGGTGCGGCACGAACACGTCGATGTCCTCGGCGCTCACCCCGGCGGCGTCGAGCGCGGCCTGCGCGACGGGTGCCATCTGCCACACGGCCCAGCGGAAGACCGACTGCCCCTGCTGCTCCAGGTAGGGCCAGCGCTCCACGTCGCCGACCTCGGCCGGGTCCTCGGCGACGAGGGCGGCGTCGGTCTGCTGGGCCGAGCGCAGCTCCAGCCAGGAGAACTTCGACTTGATGAGCTCGGCCTGCCCGCCGTCGGACCCCCACACCGTGGGGCCGACACCGGCTTCGTCGCCGACCCCGATGACCGCGGCGCCCGCGCCGTCGGCGAAGAGGAACGCGGTCGAGCGGTCGTGCTGGTCGGTGAAGTCCGACAGCTTCTCGGCCCCCACGACGAGGACGTTGCGCGCGGTCCCGCCGCGGACGAGGTCGGCGGCGACCGCGACCCCGTGGCAGAAGCCCGCGCAGCCCGCGGAGACGTCGAAGGCGGCGGCAGGCGTGGCGCCGAGGCGGTGCGCGACGACCGCGGCGGCAGCGGGTGTCTGGTAGGGGTGGGAGACGGTCGCCAGGAGGACGGCGTCGATGTCGGAGCCCGTCAGCCCGGCCTGCGCCAGCGCCTTCGCGGCGGCGTCCTCGCTCATGTCGACGACGGAGACGTCCGGGGCCGCCCAGCGGCGGGTCCGGATCCCGGTGCGCTGCTGGATCCACTCGTCGGAGGAGTCGATCCAGGTGCACACCTCCTCGTTGTCGATGACGCGCGGCGGGCGGTGGGCGCCCACGCCGAGCAGGCGCGCCTCGCGGGTCGGGGCGGTCTTGATCGCGGTCACAGGGCGGCCTCCGTGGTGGTCAGCGTCGCGGCCACGCCACCGTGCTCGGTGATCATGGTCCGGGCCTTGTCCAGGTCGTCCGGCGTCTTCAGGGCCAGGACGTCCACACCCTTCAGTGTGCGCTTGGCCAGGTTGGTCAACGTCCCCGCGGGGGGCACCTCGACCAGCCCGGTCACCCCGAGGCGGGCGAACGCCTCCGTCACGAGGTCCCAGCGCACCGGACGACTGACCTGCGCGACGAGCCGCTGCAGGAACTGCGCGCCGTCGGTGACCAGCTCACCGTCGGCGTTCGCCGCGATCGGCACGCTCGCCGTGCCCGGGTCGATCCCGGCGGCGAGCTGCTCCAGGGCGCCGACGGCGGGGGCCATGTGCTCGGTGTGGAAGGCGCCGGCGACCTGCAGCGGGATGACGCGCGCCTTGGCGGGCGGGTCGGCGGCGAGGGCGGCGAGGGCCTCGGTCGTGCCGGCGGCGACGGTCTGCCCGCCGCCGTTCGCGTTGGCGGGCGTCAAGTCGAGCGCGGCGAGCTTCGCGGCGACCTCGTCGGGGTCCCCGCCGAGGACGGCGCTCATGCCGGTGGGCCGGGCCGCGGCGGCCGCGGCCATGCCCCGGCCGCGCTCGCGGACCAGGACGAGGGCCTGCTCGGGGGTCAGCGCGCCGGTCGCCGCGGCGGCCGTCAGCTCACCCACGGAGTGACCCGCCACGGCCCCCGACACGGCGGCGAGGTCGGCGGGGGAGGCGACGAGCTCGCGCAGCCCCAGGAGGCCGGCGGCGACGATGAGCGGCTGCGCCACGGCGGTGTCGCGCAGGGTGTCGGCGTCCGAGACGGTGCCGTGCGCCACGAGGTCGTCCCCGACGACGGCGGAGGCCCAGCGCAGACGGTCCGCGACACCGGGCAGTTCGAGCCACGGAGCGAGGAAGCCGGGCGACTGTGAGCCCTGACCGGGGAAGACGAAGACGAGCACCGGCTCAGCCTGCCCGTCGGGACCCGCGGATCACGGTCACGACGCTCACCGACTTCGCGCCCGTGTCTTGTAGGGATCCTCCAAGTGGACCGCCGGAGGCCGGGGGACGTCCCGTGACCGGACGGGCACGCTGCGTCGATGCAGGTCAGCGCCCGCTGCCGGTCGACTCGGCGCGGGATGCCGCTCCCCCCTGCGACAACCGGCCCAACGCGAGGGCCGTCTGCAGCACGAACCGCTCCCGCGGCGCCGACGGCGTCCACCCTGACACCTCGGCCACCCGACGCAGCCGGTAGCGGACGGTGTTGGCGTGGACGTACAGCGAGCGCGCGCACGCCTCGAGGGACCCGCCGTGGGCGAGGTAGGCCGTGAGCGTCTCCAGCAGGGCCCCGCCCGCGTCGGCCAGCGGGGCGTACGCGCGGTCGACGAGGGCCCGTCGGGCCGTGGCGTCCCCCGACAGGGCGCGCTCGGGCAGCAGGTCGTCGGCCAGCACGGGCCGCGGCGCCTCCGGCCACGCCCGGGCGGCGACGATCCCCGCCTGCGCCGCGCGTGCCGATCGGGCGGCCACGGGCAGGCTGCCCACGGTCGGCCCGACGACGACGGGACCCGGCCCGAACTCCGTGCGCGCCAGCCGGTCCGCCGTCGCCCCGACGTCGAGGTCACCGGTCAGCAGGACGACCAGGCGGTCGCCCTGCACCCCGACGAGCGCCTCGCCGCCGGCCTCGCGGGCCAGGGAACGGACACGGGCGACCGCGCCGGCCGAGGCCTGCTCGCCCGAAGGTCCGATGACGACGGTCGTCGGCGCGTCGAGCGTCCAGCCCAGGGCCGCGGCGCGCGAGGCGATCGTGTCCTCGCCGTCCCCGCGCAGCACGGCGTCCACGACGAGGGCCTCCAGGCGGGCGTCCCAGGCGCCGCGGGACTCCGCCGCGCGGGCGTAGACGGCGGCGGCGGCGAAGGCCACCTCGCGGGAGTAGCGCAGCAACGCCTCGCGGGCCGCGACCTGCTCGCCCGGTTCGCCGTCGCCGACGACGGCGTCCAGCCCCTCCTCGACGACCGTGATCGCGGTCCGCACGAGCTCGACGGTCTGCTGCAGGGTCACCGAGCGCATCAGCTCGCGCGGGGCCGTCCCGAAGACCGCCGTGCCGGCGAGGACGTCGGGGTCCGGTTCGGACAGCCAGCGCAGGAAGTCGCCGAACCCGGCCTGCGCGACCAGGCCCACCCAGGACCGCTCGTCCGCCGGCAGCTGCGCGTACCAGGGGTGCGCGGAGTCCATCCGGGCCGTGATCGCGGAGGCGAAGGAGCCCTGTGCCTGCTCGAGCCGGTGGACCGTCGCGGGCGACAGCTCGGTCGGTTCCTTCGGCACTCCGGAAGCCTAGGGGGTGGTGCCGGTGCGGGCGTCGGACGGAGCAGCCGGCGACCGGGCCGACGTCGCCCGTCTGCACTAGGGTCGGCGACGGGTGACCCGCCGAAGATCCCGAGGAGTCGCCTCGGAGGGACGCGCGGAAGGGGACGCATGGGACTGCTCGACCGGTGGCGCAAACCGACGCCGGGGGGCGCCACGTCCGGGCCCGGGACCCGCCCGCCGGGGCGCCGGTCCCGTCGGCGCGCCCGACGCGCCGACCCCGTCGTCAACGAGGCCCAGCTGCGCGAGCAGCTGCGGGAGGATCCCAACGACCCGGCCGCCTTCGACGCCCTCGGTGAGCTGGTCCGGACCCGCGCCGCCCTCGCCCGCGAGGAGGACGCCGGCGGGACGCCCGACCCCGACGAGGTCCGCCGCGCGGCGGACAACGCCGAGTGGGCCCTGGCCGAGGAGATGGCGCAGAGCCCGCAGGCGTGGCGACCGCTGCTGGTCCTGGGGCGCCTGTCGCTGGCCGACGACCGGGAGGCCGCGCTGAGGCGCCTGGGCATCGCCGCCGAACGCGACGCGTCGGGCACCGGCCTGGCGGCCGCACTGGGCGTCCTGCGCGAGGCCGGCATGAACGACGAGGCCCTGTCGCTCGGGGTGGGGCACTGGCGTCCGCGGGAGCACGACCTGGAGGCTGGTCGGCACCTCGTCGCCGCCGCCATCGACGCCGGGCGGCTGTCCGAGGCCCGCCGCCACCTCAAGGCGCTGGGGATGCACCCCGACTCCGCCCGCGTGGACAGCCTGCGCGCCGAGCTGGAGCACCAGATCGCCCGCGCCTCCCGCTGAGGCGGGTCAGGGAGCGGCGTTCACCACACCGGGACGAGGTAGGGCGCGAGGCACCAGCGCACGGTGGCGCGGGCGGCCACGGCCGAGAGCGAGACGGCCGCCACGACCCCCGCGAACCCGAGGTCCGGCGGCAACGAGGAGCTCACCGCCAGCGCGACGGCCCCCGACCCCAGGACGGGCGGCAGGAGGGCCGTGCGCAGGACGGTGTCCCACTGCACCCTGCGGTGCACGACGTGCACCACCAGGGCGGTGACGGCCTGGGTCAGCAGGCCGGCGAGGAAACCGGTGAGCACACCGAGGTAGACGAACACGGCGTCCCACGACCCGAGCGTGCCGCCCGAGCCGAGGACCGCCCCGGTGGCGCCGCCGACGACGCCTCCGGCTGCGAGCCCCACGAGCAGCAGCCGCCCGAGGACGGTGACACCGACCTCCTCGGGCAGCAGCTGCCGCGGGCTCACGTCAGCTCTCGCCGCCCGCGTTCCCGCTGCGGCCCGCCCGCACGTCGTGGAGCTGGTACTTCTCGATCGCCTGACCCGGCGCGCGCCAGTCGACCTCGCCGCGACGGGCGAGCATCTCCAGGGCGCGGACCGCCACCGACGGACCGTCGATGTGGAAGTACCGGCGCGCCGCCGCACGGGTGTCGGACAGACCGAACCCGTCCGCGCCCAGGGAGGCGAACTCGCCCGGGACCCACTGCGCGATCTGGTCGGGGACCTGGCGCATCCAGTCGCTCACGGCCACGACCGGACCGGGGGCGTCCTTGAGCTTCTGCGCGACGTACGGGGTGCGCGCGTCCTCGCCCGGGTTGAGGAAGGCGTGCTCGTCGCAGGCCAGACCGTCGCGGCGCAGCTCGTTCCAGCTGGTCACCGACCACACGTCGGCCACGACCCCGAAGTCGTCCTTGAGGAGCTGCTGGGCCTCCAGGGCCCACGGCACCCCGACCCCGGAGGCGAGGAGCTGGGTCCGGGGACCGTCGCCCTCACCGACGGAGATGCGGTGCATCCCGCGCAGGATCCCCTCGACGTCGACGCCCTCGGGCTCGGCGGGCATGACCATCGGCTCGTTGTAGACCGTCAGGTAGTAGATGAGGTTCTCGGGGTCCTCGCCGTACATCCGGCGCAGACCGTCCTTGACGATGTGGCCGATCTCGTAGGCGTAGGCGGGGTCGTAGGAGACGACCGCCGGGTTCGTCGCCGCGAGCAGCAGCGAGTGCCCGTCCGCGTGCTGCAGACCCTCACCCGTCAGGGTCGTCCGGCCCGCGGTCGCACCGATCATGAACCCGCGCGCCATGGTGTCGGTGGCGGCCCAGATGTTGTCGCCCGTGCGCTGGAACCCGAACATCGAGTAGAAGACGTAGATCGGGACCATCGGCTGGCCGTGGGTCGCGTAGGACGACCCGGCCGCCGTGAAGGCCGCGATCGAACCGCCCTCGTTGATGCCCACGTGCAGGATCTGGCCGTCGGTGGCCTCCTTGTAGGCGAGCATCAGCTCGCGGTCCACCGACGTGTAGTTCTGCCCGTGCGGGTTGTAGATCTTGATCGTCGGGAAGAGCGAGTCCATCCCGAAGGTGCGGGCCTCGTCGGGGATGATCGGCACGACGCGGGCTCCGAACTCCTTGTCCCGCATGAGGTCCTTGAGCAGCCGGACGAACGCCATCGTCGTGGCGATCTCCTGCTTGCCCGAGCCCTTGGCCGCGATCTTGTACGACTCGTCGGCCGGCAGGTGCAGCGGCGCGTGCTGGACGCGGCGCTGGGGGACCGGCCCACCGAGGTCGGCGCGGCGCTTGCGCAGGTACTGGATCGCCTCGTCGCCGTCCCCGGGGTGGAAGTACGGCGGGCGGTACGGGTCCTTCTCCAGCTGCTCGTCGCTGATCGGGATCCGCAGGGAGTCGCGCAGGAGCTTGAGGTCCTCCAGCGTCAGCTTCTTCATCTGGTGCGTGGCGTTGCGCCCGGCGAAGTGCGGGCCCAGGCCGTAGCCCTTGATGGTCTTGGCCAGGATGACCGTCGGCTGCCCGGTGTGGTTCATCGCCGCCTGGTACGCCGCGAACACCTTGCGGTAGTCGTGGCCGCCGCGCTTGAGGTTCCAGACCTCGTCGTCGGACATGCCCTCGACGAGCTTGGCGGTCCGCGGGTCGCGGCCGAAGAAGTTCTCCTTGACGAAGGCGCCGTTCTCGGCCTTGAACGTCTGGTAGTCCCCGTCCGGGGTGGCGTTCATGAGGTTCACGAGCGCGCCCTGGTTGTCCTGGGCCAGCAGCGTGTCCCACTCCCGGCCCCACAGGACCTTGATGACGTTCCAGCCCGCACCGCGGAAGAACGCCTCGAGCTCCTGGACGATCTTGCCGTTGCCGCGCACCGGACCGTCGAGGCGCTGCAGGTTGCAGTTCACGACGAACGTGAGGTTGTCGAGCTCCTCGTACGCCGCGAGCTGGGCGAAGCCGCGCGACTCCGGCTCGTCCATCTCCCCGTCGCCGAGGAAGGCCCACACGTGCTGCTGCGAGGTGTCCTTGAACCCGCGGTTGTGCAGGTACTTGTTGAACTGAGCCTGGTAGATGGCGTTGGCCGGGCCCAGGCCCATCGACACCGTCGGGAACTCCCAGAAGTCCGGCATGAGCCGGGGGTGGGGGTAGGACGACAGCCCGTTGGGGGCCTTGGAGACCTCCTGGCGGAAGCCGTCGAGCTGCTCAGTGCTCAGGCGGCCCTCGAGGAAGGCGCGCGCGTAGACGCCGGGGGAGGCGTGGCCCTGGATGAAGACCTGGTCACCGCCGCCCGCGTGGTCCTTGCCGCGGAAGAAGTGGTTGAAGCCCACCTCGTACAGCGTCGCCGACGAGGCGTACGTCGAGATGTGACCGCCGACGCCGATGCCGGGCTGCTGGGCGCGGTGCACCATGACCGCGGCGTTCCAGCGGATCCACGCGCGGTAGCGGCGCTCGACCTCCTCGTCCCCGGGGAACCACGGTTCGGACTCGGGGCCGATGGTGTTGATGTAGTCGGTCGCGGTGAGGCTGGGGACGCCGACCTGGCGCTCGCGGGCCCGCTGCAGCAGCTGCAGCATGAGGTAGCGCGCGCGGTTCTGCCCGCGTTCGTCGACGATCCCGTCCAGGGAGGCCAGCCACTCGGCCGTCTCCTCGGGGTCGATGTCCGGCAACTGCGACGGCAGGCCGTTGAGGATGGGGCCCTTGCCGGCGGGCGCGCCCGCTTCATCGCGTCTGGCCACGGTGGTGGTCCTCCCGCATCGGTCGTGGGTCCGCGTCGCCCGGTCCGTGGTGTCGGACCGGTGGGCGCCGGGACCCGGCTGGTGGGATCAGGTTAGGACGGACGTCGGACACGGACCCACCCCGGTCCCTCCGGCGCCCCGCTGGTCCGTGCCGCCGACGTCCACGCGGTGGCCACCGGCGTAGACGTTGGCGCGGGGCGGGCGCACGAAGCCGAGCAGCGTCATGCCCACCTCGCGCGCGAGGGACACCGCGAGGGAGGACGGCGCCGAGACCGCGACGAGGACCGGGACGCCGGCCACCGCCGCCTTCTGCACGAGCTCGAAGGAGGCGCGGCCGGAGACGACGAGGACGGTGCCGCGCAACGGCAGCCGGCTCTCCCGGAGACCCCAGCCGACCACCTTGTCGACGGCGTTGTGGCGTCCGACGTCCTCGCGCACGCACAGCAGCTCGCCGTCGGCGGAGAACAGGCCCGCCGCGTGCAGGCCGCCCGTGCGGTCGAAGGTCGGCTGGGCGGCGCGCAGGGCGTCGGGCAGGCCGGCGAGCACGTCGGCCCGCACCCTGACGTCGTCGTCGTGCACCGGGTCCGGCACCCGTGCCACGACCTCCTCGACGCTCGCCGACCCGCAGACCCCGCACGCCGACGTCGTCGTGAACGGCCGCGCGACCCGGTCCCCGGCCAGCCGGCTGCCCGGGCGGGCGCTGATCCGCAGCAGGTTGTACGTGGGCTCCCCGTCCGGGCCGACGTCCGTGCAGTGCCGCATCGCCACGACGTCGCCGGCATCGCGGAGCAGGCCCTCGGCGTGCAGGAAGCCCAGCGCGAGCTCGACGTCGTGGCCCGGCGTGCGCATCGTGACCGTCAGCTGCTCCCCGTCCACCTCGAGCTGGAGGGGCTCCTCGACGGCCAGGGTGTCCGCGCGCTCCGTGGCCGACCCGGCGTCGAGGTCGAGGCGGGTCGTGCGCGTTCGGGTCGACGCGGTGGGCACCCCGGCAGCCTCTCACCCTTCCCCGGTGGGGGCTCCGTGGACGCCGCGCGCCGGCTCGTGGACGGTTCGTGACCGGTCCGTGGCGCGGTTCGTCTTGCGCAGGACACCGCTTCTCCGCTCCACTAGGAGGTCAGGACTGTCGTAGAGCCCCGCCTCCAGGGGTTTCGAGGAAGGTAGGACATCAGTGGGTGCGACCGCGGACCCTGCGGCGGATGTGGCTGCAGCGGCCAAGCTGGGCTTCAAGTCCGGGCAACTGGTCCAGGAGTACGGCTGGGACGAGCAGGTCGACGAGGACTTCCGGGAGGCGGTCGAGGAGCTCGTCGGCTCCGAGCTCCTGGACGAGGACGCCGACGACGTCGCGGACGTGGTGATCTGCTGGTACCGGGAGGGTGACGGGGACCTCGTCGACGCCCTGGTGGACGCCATCACCAACCTCGCCGACGGCGGGATCGTCTGGCTCCTGACGCCGAAGAAGGGGCGGCCCGGCCACGTGCCCGCCGCCGAGATCGACGAAGCGGCTCCCACCGCGGGTCTGCACGCCACCTCCAGCGTGAGCGCGTGCGCGAACTGGGCCGGGACCCGCATGACGACGCCGAAGAACGGCCGCCGCTGAGCCTGGAGGTCGGGCTGCAGGTCGGGGACGCCTTCCCGGCGCCCGACGCGGTCCTGCCCGACCAGCACGGGGAGCGGCTCCCGCTCCGCGAGCTGTGGGAGAACGGTCCCGCGCTCCTGGTCTGCGTCCCCGCCGCCTTCTCGACGCACTGCACCGCCGAGCTCGGGGCCCTGGCCTTCGAGGTCGACCGGTTCGACGCGGCGGGGGTCCAGCTCGCGGCGCTGTCCTGCGACCCGGTGCCCGCGCTGCGGGCCTGGGCCGACGACCGCGTCCTGCCGTTCCCGCTGCTGAGCGACTTCTGGCCCCACGGCGACGTCGCCCGCACCCTCGGGGCCTTCGACGAGGAGCTCGGGGTCGCCCAGCGGCTGTCGCTCGTCGTCGAGGACGGCCGGGTGCGGTGGCTGCTTCGCGGCGAGCACGGGGCGCCGCGGTCGCTGGCCGCGCACCTGGCCTGCCTGGAGCGGTGAGCGGGCCGTCGTGACGGCCGCGCCGGTCTGGGTCACGGGTGGGCGGCACTGCGAGACGACGGCGCTCGCCGTGCTCCTCCACGACCGTGGTGCGCAGGTGTCCGAGCCGCTCCTCTTCGGCCTCGGGGCCGGCCTGTCCTTCGTCCACTGGGACACGCGGTCAGCGCCCTTCCCGTTCCTCGGCGGGCGGGTCAAGCCCTTCGAGCTGACCCGGCGCCTGGCCGCGCGCACCGGGCTGCGGCTCTCGGTGCGCGAGACGCGGTCCGCGCGGGCGGCCCTGGCGCACCTGCGGGACGGCCTGGCCACCGGGTCGCCGGTGGGTCTGCAGCTCGACAGCAGCCTGCTGCCGTACTTCACGAGCTCGGCGCCGTTCCCCGGACACGTGGTCGCCGCGACCGCGCTCGACGGCGACCTCGTCCACCTCGTCGACACCGCCCAGCAGGGCGGGCGGGTGAGCGTGAGCCTCGACGACGTCGCGGCCGCCCGGGCCGCGCGCGGCCCGATGTCCGCCCCGCACCGCTCGTTCACCCTGGACGTGCCGGACGGCAGCCCGCTGCGGACGGGCGACCTCGTCCCCGCGCTCGTCGACGCCGTCGTCACCTGCGCCCGGGAGTTCCTCGACCCGCCGATCGCGAACGTCGGCCACCGGGGTCTGCGGCTGGCGGCACAGCGGCTCCCCACGTGGTTCGACCGCGTCCACGACCCGGCGCGCGACCTCGTGACCGCCGGGACGCTCGTCGAACGGGCCGGCACCGGCGGCGGTCTCTTCCGCCTGGTGCACAGCGAGTTCCTCGCCGACGGCGTCGAGCGCTGCAGGGGGCGGCTGCCCGCTGCGGACGTCGACCGGCTGGCCCGGGGCCGAGACCTGTACGCGCGGGCGGCCGACGGCTGGACGCGGGTGGCCGGGCTGCTCGAGGCCGCGGGACGGCAGCTCGACCCGCGGCCGTTGCAGGACGCCGGACGGGTCCTGCACGAGGTCGCCGACCTGGAGACGGCGGCCGCGGAACTCCTGCGGGAGGTGGGCCCGGCCGGGTTCGAACCGACGACAGCCGCGGTGTAAACGCGGTGCTCTACCAGCTGAGCTACAGGCCCCACGCCGTCCCCAGCCGGGTCCGGCGGCACCACGGTAGCCGCCCGTGACCCGTTAGTGTTCGCCTCCGTGATCCCTGCGGCCCCCTCGTCCGGCGCGGACGCGCCCACCCTCCAGCAGGTGACCGACGCGCTGGAGGCCATGCACCCCCTCGACTGGGCGCAGTCGTGGGACGCTGTCGGGCTGGTCTGCGGGGACCCGGCCGCCCCCGTGCGGCGGATCCACTTCGCCGTCGACCCCACCACCGAGGTCGTCGAGGAGGCCATCGCCGCCGGCGCCGACCTGCTCGTGACGCACCACCCGCTGCTGCTGCGGCCGGTGAACTCGGTGGCGGCGACGACGTTCAAGGGCGGCGTCGTGCACCGCGCGATCACCGCCGGGCTCGCCGTCTACGTCGCCCACACCAACGCCGACGCGGGCGCTCCGGGGGTGTCCGACGCCCTCGCCCGGGTCCTGGACCTCGACGAACTCGTCCCGCTCGACCCGCTGCCGGGCCGGCCCGACCTCGGCATCGGGCGCGTCGGGGTGCTCGCCGCCCCCGAACGGCTCGGCGACTTCGCCGACCGGGTCGCGGCCGCGCTGCCCGAGACCGAGCAAGGGGTCCGCGTCGCGGGGGACCCCGACGCCCTCGTCCGGCGCGTCGCCGTCTGCGGCGGGTCCGGGGACAGCCTCTTCGAGCAGGTGCGCGCCAGCGGTGCCGACGTCTACGTGACGGCCGACCTGCGCCACCACCCCGCCTCGGAGGCCCGCGAGCGCGCCGCCTTCGAGGACGGGCGCCCGCACCTCGTCGACCTCGCGCACTGGGCGAGCGAGTGGCCGTGGCTGGCCGGCTGCGCCGACCGCCTCGTCGTCGCGCTGTCCGCGGGCGGCCGTACCGTTGAGGCCCACGTGTCCACCACGCGCACCGATCCCTGGACGTTGCGCGTCCCCAGCCGAGGAGAGTGAGCGGGGCGATGCCCAAGGCTCCGGCGATCGACCAGCAGCGCCTGCTGGACCTGCAAGCCGTCGACACGCGTCTGGCGCAGCTCGCGCACCGCCGCGGGACGCTGCCCGAGCAGACCGAGCTCGACGCTCTGGAGAAGGAGCGGCGCCGGTCCGGCGACATGCTCGTCGCCGCGCGCACCCTCGTCGGCGACGTCGAGCGGCAGGTGGCCAAGGCCGAGGCCGACGTCGCGCAGGTCCGCGACCGCGCCGCCCGCAACACCAAGCGCCTGGAGTCCGGGACGGGCTCGGCCAAGGACCTGCAGGGTCTGCAGCACGAGCTGGAGTCCCTCGCCCGCCGGCAGGGCGTGCTGGAGGACGAGGAGCTCGTCGTCATGGAACGCCTGGAGCAGGTGCAGTTCGCGGCGGCCGAGCTCACCACGACGGACACCGAGCTCGCCGAGCAGATCGCCGACGTCACCGCCCGGCGGGACGCGTCCCTGGGCGAGGTGGCGCAGGAGGAGACGGCCGTCCTGGCCCGCCGTCAGGCGATCGTCATGGGCATCGACGACGCGCTCGTCGCGCTCTACGAGAAGGTCCGGGCCCCGCGCGGGGGTGTGGGTGCGGCGCTGCTGCGCTCGCGCCGCTGCGGCGGGTGCCAGCTCGAGCTCAACGCCTCCGACCTCGCCGAGATCCGCGGGGCGGCCTCGGACGACGTGGTGTTCTGCGAGGAGTGCGGGCGCATCCTGGTGCGCACGGAGGAATCCGGGCTGTGAGCCGCGTCCTGCGGATCGAGGCCGACGGCGGCTCGCGCGGGAACCCCGGCCCCGCCGGGTTCGGCGCCGTCGTGAAGGACGCGGCGACGGGCGAGGTCCTCGCCGAGGTCGCCGAGTCCATCGGCAAGGCGACCAACAACGTCGCCGAGTACCGCGGTCTCATCGCCGGACTCCGTGCGGCGCAGGCGATCGACCCCGGCGCCCGGGTCGAGGTCCGGATGGACTCCAAGCTCGTCGTCGAGCAGATGTCGGGGCGCTGGCAGGTCAAGCACGCCGACATGCGCGTCCTGGCCCAGGAGGCGCGCTCGCTGGCCGGGTCCCACGTCGACTACGGCTGGATCCCGCGCGCGCAGAACTCCCACGCCGACCGCCTCGCCAACGAGGCCATGGACGCCGCCGCTGCGGGGCGGCAGTGGCAGCGGGCGACGACGGAACCCGCGGCTGCAGCCGGCTCGTCGTCGGCAGCCTCCCGGGCCGTCGACCCCGACGGGCCGCCGACGACGATCGTCCTCGTGCGGCACGGCTCGACCCCGCTGACCGAGCAGCGCCGCGTCTCGGGCCGCTACGGCGAGGACCCGGAGCTCTCGGAGCGCGGCGTGGTCGAGGCGGCCGCGGCCGCGGCGTGCCGGGAGGTGGAGGGCGCCGACGTCGTCGTGTCCTCGACGATGCGCCGCTCGCGGCAGACGGCGGACGCGATCGCCGAGCGCCTGGGCGTGCGCGTCGTCGTCGACCCGCAGTGGGACGAGACGGACTTCGGTGACTGGGACGGGCTGACGTCCGCGGAGGTCGTCAAGCGGTGGCCGCGGGAGTTCGCGGCCTGGAACGACTCCGGCGACGCGGCCCCGCCCGGTGGGGAGTCCCTGCGGACGGTGGAGCGGCGCGTCCTCGCCGCGCGCGACGAGGTGCTGCGCCGGTGGGCCGGGCAGCGGGTCGTCCTCGTCACGCACGGCGACCCGCTGCGCGTCCTGCTGCGCTCGGTGCTCGGGGCCGGGCCGCAGGTGCAGCGGCGCATCCACGTCGACCCCGGCTCCCGGACGCTCCTGCGCTACCGCGCCGACGGCTCCTCGGAGGTGCTCGCGGTCAACCGCGTCTGAGCGCGGTGCTGGCCCCCCGCGCCGGGGGAGTCCAGCCGGCTGGGCCACCACACGCGGTGGCCCAGCAGCGCGAACAGCGCCGGGACGAGCACCGTCCGCACGAGCAGCGTGTCCAGCAGGACGCCGATGCCGACGACGACGCCGATCTGCGTCAGGACGATGAGCGGCAGCACGCCCAGCACGGCGAAGACGGCCGCGAGCAGGATCCCGGCGCTCGTGATGACCCCGCCGGTGACGGCGACGCCGACCCGGACGGCCTCGCGGGTGCCGTGCGCCGGGGTCTCCTCGCGGATGCGGGTGACGAGGAAGATGTTGTAGTCCACCCCGAGCGCGACGAGGAACAGCAGCGACAGCAGCGGGACCTGGGTGTCCAGGGCCGGCATCCCGGCCAGCTGCGTGAACACCAGGTAGGCCGCGCCGAGGGCCGCCACGTACGTCGCGAGCACCGTGGCCACCAGCAGCAGCGGTGCGACGAGCGAGCGCAGCAGCACGACCAGGACGACCAGCACGATGAGGACGATGAGCGGCGTCACGACCTGCAGGTCGCGGACCGTCGCCGTCCGCACGTCCAGCGCCTCGGCCTCGGTGCCGCCGACGAGCGTGCCCGGCGCGGCGGCGTGCACGGCCTCGCGCAGGGCCTTGACGGTGTCGCGGCTGGCGGCCGTGCCCGGGTCGGCCCCGAGGCGGGCCAGCAGTTCGGTGGTGCCGTCCGCGGTGCGGCCGACGGTGACCCCGTCGACCCCCCGCACGCCCTCGGCCGCGGCCTGGACGGCGGCGACGTCCCCGCCCCGGACCAGGACCTGGGCCGGCTCGGCGGCGGCGCCGGGGAAGTGCTCGGACAGGGTCCTCGACCCGTCCACGGACTCGGCGCTGACGCGGAACTGCTCGGTCTGGGACAGCCCGAGGGAGGCCCCGGTCAGTCCGGCCCCCATGATCCCCAGCAGCACGACCGAGCCGACGACGATGCGGACGGGTCGGGCCAGGACGGCGCCGGCGATGCGGGCCCAGACGCCGGTGCGCGTGGTGTCGGTGGACCCGACCGTCGGCACGAACGGCCAGAACAGCTTTCGGCCGCAGACGACGAGGGCGCTGGGCAGCACGAAGAGACCGAAGACGAAGGCGACGACGATGCCGATGGCGGCGTCGCGCCCGATCGTCCTGTCGCTCGGCAGGACGGCCGCCTGCAGCGTCAGCAGGGCGAGGACGACGGTGACGGCGCTGGCGGCGATGGCGGGCCCGGCCCCACGCAGGGCGGCGCGCATGGCGGCGCGCCGGTCGGGTTCGCGGCGCAGCTCCTCTCGGTAGCGGGCGATGAGCAGGAGCGCGTAGTCGGTCCCGGCACCGAAGACCAGGACGCTCGTGATGCCCGTGGCGGACGGGTCGACGGGGGTCTCGGTGAGGCGTCCGACGAGTTCGAGCAGGCGCGTCGTGACCTGGTCGGCGATGCCCACGACGGCCAGCGGCACGAGCCACAGGACCGGGGAGCGGTAGGTGACGAGCAGCAGCAGCGCCACCACGCCGGCCGTCACGAGCAGCAGGCGGGTGTTGGCGCCGGAGAACGAGTCGGCGATGTCGACGCTGAACGCCGGCCCGCCGGTGACCTCGACCTGCAGGCCGGCGGGCAGGTCCTGGCGGGCCTGGTTCCGCAGGTCCTCGACGGTGCTCGCGAGCTCCTCGCGCGGGACGTCGACGCGGACGGTGCGGGTGACGAGCGCGGCCTCCCCGTCCTGCGCGGGGACCGGGCGGCCCAGGCGGGAGGCGGCGGCGAGGTCGGCGTCGGTGAGGCCGCCGTCGCGGGAGTAGACGACGAGCAGGGCGCCCTGCCCGTCGTCGGGGAGCCGGTCGGCGAGCGCGGCCGCCCGCACGGACTCCGCCGAGGCCGGGGGGCCGCCGGTCGCGGCCGAGGTGCCGTCAGGAGCCGAGCCGGCCACCCCGTTGACGAGGCCGGTGAACGCGACGGCCGCGAGCAGCACGAGCCAGGCCGTGATGCGGCCGGTGAGGAGTCGCACGAGAACCTCTTCCAGTTGATCTCTCAGTCACTGAGAAGTCTGGCGCGCGAGAGGTAGGATGGCAAACCGATGAGCATGTACCGACCGCGCGACACCCCGCGGGCCCGCCTGGAGCAGGACGTCGTCGAGGAGCTGCGGGACCTGGCCGCCACGTCCCAGCGGATCGCCGACGTCTTCGCCGCCCGTCACGGCCTGCACCCCACGGACCTGCAGGCCCTCATCCACGTCATGCGCCGTGAGGTCGCCGACGACCCGCTGACGGCGGGGGAGCTGGCGGGCCTGCTCAACGTCACGACGGGCGCGGCGACGGGCGTCGTCGACCGGCTCGAGAAGAAGGGCCACCTGCGCCGGGACCGCAGCGAGACCGACCGCCGCAAGGTGTTCCTGCGCTACGGCGACCCCGGTCAGGAGCTCGCGACGGCGTTCTTCGGACCCCTCGGCCGGCGCAGCGGTACGGTCATGGGGGAGTTCGACGACTCAGACCTCGAGGTCGTCCGCCGCTTCCTCGTCGGCATGCGGGCGGCCTTCGATGAGCACCACCGCGAGCTGTGAACCTCAGCGGGTGAGCTGGAGGGCCGCGGTCGCGGCGCTCACGCAGACGACGGCACCGACCAGCCCGAGGAGGGCGAAGCGCGGGAGCGAGATCGCCACCCCGCGCGCCTTGCAGCGGTCCAGCCACAGGAGCGTGGCCAGCGATGCCCACGGCGTCACGAGGGGCCCGAGGTTCACGCCGACGAGGACCGCCAGCAGCCGGTGGGCGCTGCCGGCCAGCGGTTCCACGGCCAGGTAGGCGGGCAGGTTGTCCGCGACGTTCGCCGTGAGGGCGGCCGTCCCGGCCAGCTGCAGGTGGTCGGTGAAACTCTCGCCGGTCCCGGCCAACGGCCGGAGGAGGTTCTCGAGCCCGTGGACCTGCGCCGCCTCGACGACGAGGAACAACCCGCTGACGAGGACCACCGTCTGCCAGGGCAGGAGCGTGACGGACAGCGCTTCACGCCGGCGGACGGCGAACACCGCGACGAGCACGACGGCCGCGACGGCCGCCGGGATCGCCGGCGTCACCCCGCTGACGAAGGCCGGCGCGAGCAGCAGGCAGACGACGGCCGAGGTGCGGAAGAGGACCGGGTCGCGGTCGGGAGCGGGCGGCGGCTCCTCGTAGCTCCCGCGCAGCCGCCGCCGGTAGGTCAGACCCAGGACGAGGACCGCTCCCAGCAGGCCGGCCAGGAACGGCGCCCACGACAGGGACGTGAACCCCACCGTCCCGCGGACGCCGAAGTCGCGCAGGGTGTCCAGCGCGATGAGGTTCGTCAGGTTCGAGACCGGCAGCAGCAGCGAGGCCGTGTTCGCCAGCCACACCGTCGTGACGGCGAAGGGCAGCGGGTCCAGCCGCAGCTGCGCCGCCAGCGCGAGCACCACCGGGGTCAGCAGGACCGCCGTCGTGTCGAGCGACAGGACGACGGTGGACAGCGTGCCGAGCACCACCACCAGCAGCCAGAGAAGCCACGTCCGCCCCCGGCCGATCCGCGCCGCAAGCCGCGCGGCCGCGTCGAACACCCCGGCCGCGTCGGCGAGTTCGGCGACGACCGTCACCGCGAGCAGGAAAGCCAGGACGGGCCCGGCCCGCCCCGCGACCTCGGCGATGTCGTCGCGGCCCAGCAGGCCCGTGACGACGACGACGACCCCGGCGATCCCGCACACCCACCACACGTCAGGCCGCCTCGACTTCCAGCGTCCAGGACGCGCCGCGGCGCGCCGGTTCCAGCAGCTTCGCGTCGAAGTCCTGCGCCACCGCGTCGAGCAGCGCGCCCGGGTCCTTCGGCGGCCGGCCCCCGCGCACCAGCAGAGCGCGCGCCACGAGCCCGCGGGTGTGCTTGGCGTTGTGCGAGACGACCTTGCCGCCCGACAGGACGCGGACGGCGACCGTGCGGGCCGCGGTGGCGGCGTCCGGGACCCACGCCGCGGCGTACGTGCTGGAACGGCAGTCCACGACGACCCCCGCGGGGTGCAGGACCTCGGTGAGGTGCCGCCGCCAGAACGCGGCCAGCGGCCCGATCCCCGGCAACGACGTGCCCATCGACAACCGGTACCCGGGAACGCGGTCGCGCGGTTGCAGGACCCCCCACAGCGCCGAGACGACGAGGACGCGCCGCGCGGCGCTCGCGGGCAGGGTCGGGAGGTCGAGCGCGTCGTACAGGACGCCCGTGTAGACCTGTGCGGCCTTCGCCGCGGGGCGCGTCCGCAGCGTCGTGTTCGCGGCGACGACGTCGGCCAGGCTCGCCCCGGCCCCCAGCAGCTCCGTCGCGTCCGGCCGAGCCGAGACCTCGACGAGCGCGTCGAGCACCTGCTCGCGCGCCGCCGTCAGCTCGGGGTGGGAGAGGGCGTCGAGGCGGACCGGGGCACCGCGTCGCGGCCCCGCCCACTTGGTCTCCGACGGCGGGAGCAGCACGAGCACGAGGGGGGAGCCTAGGGCCTCGTGGACTCCGGGGCCCTCCGGGATGGCCTACGCTGGCGCTGGACGAGTCGGCCGGGCGACCGCGTCGACCGGGTTCGCCCGGTCGCCGAGGAAAGTCCGGACTCCACAGGGCAGGGTGGTGGGCAACGCCCACCCGGCGTGAGCCGCGGGACAGTGCCACAGAAAGCAGACCGCCTCCCCGCACCGGGTCTCCCGGGACGGGGCGGTAAGGGTGAAACGGTGGTGCAAGAGACCACCAGCGTGCTGGGTGACCAGTGCGGCTAGGCAAACCCCACCCGGAGCAAGACCAGACAGGCAGCGTTCGAGGGCGGCCCGCCCGAGCTGCCGGGTAGGTCGCTTGAGGCGTGCGGCAACGCACGTCCTAGAGGGATGGTCGCCACCGCCGGCAACGGCGGTACAGGATCCGGCTTACAGGCCGGCTCGTCCCCTTTCCGGCCTCTGACCAGCGGTGACGCGGTCAGAGGCCGTCTGCAGTCCGCAGAGAGTCCGCAGGAGCGCCGAGGACCTCGTCGATGGCGGACCGCGTTCGATCCTCCGAGTCCGGCCACAGGTGGCTGTAGGTGTCGAGCGTCTCGCTCGCGCTGGCGTGCCCGAGCCTGGCCTGGACCGTCTTGATCGACTCCCCGTGACGGATCAGCAGGCTCGCGTAGTAGTGCCGCAGGTGGTGGAACGTGAACGTCGTCGGCAGTCCAGCGGCCTTGATCGCCGGCCGCCACACCCGTGCCGAGAACGCTGTCCGCCGCATCGGCTCCCCAGCCGTGTCACGGAAGACGTAGTCGTCGGACGGGTACACCCGCAGGTGCTCCGCCAGCGCCTCCACGACGACCTGGGGGAGGGGGATCGTCCGCACGCTCGCCGACGTCTTCGGTGGGGCCAGGAACGGCTCCCGACCCTGCACGGTGACGAGCTGTCGGTCCACCGTGAGCTGACGACGGAGGAAGTCGACCCTGTCGACCGTCAGGCCCAGGCATTCCCCGTGCCGCATCCCCGTGCCGGCGGACAGCGTGACGAGTGCTCGCCAGGACGGGTCGATCGCTGTCTCGAGCGCACGCACCTGCTCCGTCGTCGGCGGCTGCACCTTCGCCCGGTGCACCTTCGGCAGCTTCGTCCCGGTGCACGGGTTCGCCACCACGCGGCGGTCGCGGACGGCCGAGCGGAAGATGCCAGAGACGATGCCGTGCACGACGCCCACTGTCGACGGGCTCAGCGGAGCCCGCTCCTCCGATCCGGTCGCCAGCCGCTTCACCCAGGACTGCACGTCGCTCGGCAGCACCGACGCCAACGGCCGGTCCCCGAGGACGGGGTAGGCGTGACGGCGGAGCATGGTCTCGGTGTGCGCCTGCGTCGTGGGGCGGTGCACCTGCGCGGCGCGCCACTGCTCCGCGTACTCCCTAAAGCTCACCTTCCCGGCGTTGGGGTCGACGTACTGCCCGGTTACCACGGAGGCGGTGACCTCGTCGAGCCACCGCTGGCCGTCCACCTTCCGGTCGAAGTGCCGCGCGTGCTCCTTGCCGCCCGCGTCCCGGTACCGGGCGCGCCAGCGGCCGTCAGGTCTCTTCTTGATGCTCGCCACGTGTCCCGTCCTCGTCTTGAAGTAGCCGAGCCGCTGCTCGCGTAACCGCGTCAACCGCCGGCGAGATCAGCAGGTTGTCGAACATGGCCAACCTCGTCATCTCCGCGTCCAGATCCGCGATGTGGGCTTCAAAGAGCGCCATGGTCTTAACGTGCTCTTGCCTTCTGTCGCTGAGGTCCTCCAGCACCTTCTGTCGCGACTTCTCCACGTCGATGAAGAGGGGCCAGACGGGTACCTGCAGCGTTAGCGATAGCGCGATCGCCTCTGCAAGGCGGATGGGGCGCCGCTCATCGTCGTCTCGTTCCATCTTCGCGATGGATGACTGATGCATCGACACGCCCTCGTCCTCCGTGAGTCGGCGAGCGAGCTCACGTTGCGACCATCCGAGCTCCTCGCGCCGCTTCCGGCACATCTGCGCGAAGCGTGCCTCCATCTCGAACACGTCAGCACCCGTCTGATTCTCCACGTGGTCAACACTGCCGCACACTGGCTTGACAGTCAACGTGACTGCGCCCATTCTCGTTGTAGGCACCCCTGCCTACGAGGAGGATCGCAAGATGGATGACTGGCTCACCACTGCAGAGACCAGCGCGCTTACTCGCGTCGCCGAGGGCACGCTCCGCTACTACAAGCACATCGGATCGGGCCCGCGCTGCTACAAGGTCGGCAGGCGCCTCCTCTACAAGCGCTCGGACGTCCTCACCTGGATGGAGTCTCAGGCCGTCGAGCCGCGCACGGCGGCCTCCTGATGACCGCGGAGACCCTCCCGGGCGGCGTCTCGCCGCTGTCGGAGGCCGACGCCCGCCGCATCGACAACCGCATCCGCATCCTGGCCCCCAGCGTGGGAGAAAGCCTGGCCAAGCTCATGCGCCTCGTAGATGAGGCCGAGCAGGGGCAGGTGCATGTTGTTCTGGGCTTCCCGTCCTGGACCGCCTATCTCGCGGACGCCCTCAGTCAGTTCCACCTCGCGGTCGAGCCGGCTATGCGTAAGGAGCTCGTCCCCCAGCTCGCGGAGAAGGGAATGCCCACCCGCGCCATCGCGCACAGCCTCGGCGTGTCCCAGACGACGGTGGTGAACGACCTGCGCGCTGCGACTGAACAGGAAGTGTTCAGTCGCCCGGCCACGGTGGTGAGCCTTGACGGTCGCCAGCGCCCCGCGTCACAGCCCGCCCGAGCGTCCGCGGCCGACGAGCTCCGCGAGTTCGAAGCCGGACTGGCCCCGCGGAACAGCCCAACGCAGTACCTCGACGACCGTGAGCATCAGTCGACGGCTGGAACCTCCACTGCCACTCGCCGCCGGCCCGACATCACCAAGCGGTTCCTCAACCTCGCCGTGGACTTGCGTCGCCTACAGACGAGCCTGCAGAACCTCCACGACGACGACCGGTACAGCAAGCACAAGGACGACCAGCGTGGTCTGCAGTTTGCCGTCCGACAGATGCTGCAGTTGCTGACTGAGCTCGAGGCCGAGTTCCCTCCGGAGGCCCACCTTGCCCGATGAGACGCGACAGGGCGGCCCTGCTGACTACAGGACCGCCCCCAGCACGTCGCTCACCGACCCGACCAGCATGCCACTCGGACTGACGCCCACGCGAGAGGTTCTCGCCGCCGTCAGCAACATTTTCGTCGTCGCCGTCCGTGTCGACGGTGACCACCTTCGACGCCGGATCTACCTGAGCCTGTCGGCCGCCCAGCGCGCCGCCGAGCGCGCGGAGGCCCGCGGGAAGACGGCCGACATCATCCTGTGCAAGGTCACGCCGGTGGTGACCCGATGACCTGGGTGAAGCTGGACGACCGCTGGACCGACGAGCCGATGATTCAGCAGCTCTCGTTCCAGAGCCGCTGGCACTACCTCGGGATGCTGTCCTGGTGCTGTCGAATGGACCAGTACGACGGCATTATGCGCAGCGTCGACGCCTGGCGCGCCAGCGACGTCGATGACCCAATGAAGGCGATCCAGGAGCTGCGCGACGTCGGGCTGCTCGAGCCCACCGGGGACAGCAGCATCCGGCTGACGCAAATCGATCGGCACGCGCTGCCGCCGTACCTCAGGGACGCGAACCGCAAGGCCGCCAGCCGGGAGACCACCAAGAAGTGGCGCCAGCGTCAGCAGAACGACAGTGACGACTCGGGTGACATGTCACTTCCCGAGGATGGTGACGAGTCACTTTCTCGTCACAGCGGGGTCGGGGTCGGGGTCGGGACGGGAACTGCTCTTACGTCTTCCGATGAGACTTCTAGTGACGACAGCAGGGAGGTCAGCCGCAACCTCCGGTCGCGGGCGCGAGACGTGCCCGACGACATTCCGCCGGGGGAGACCCGAAATCCCGTGGGCACCCACTCCCGCATCAAGGACCGCGCCTGCCGCCTGGTCGCCGACGTCCTCGGCAAGAAGACCAACGACGTGCGCAAGCTCGTCAACTGGGGCGACGACGACCTCAGCAACAAGCTCGACGGCCTGATCGAAGAAGTACTTCGTCCCGCACTCGTCGCCGGCCAGTCCGACACGACCATCAAGGCAGCCCTCCGGAAGGCCCGCGACGAGAACGGCGACATCACCGAGGCCTGGGAGTACCTCGAACCCCCGCACGTCGGCGACGGCGGCTGGACCACCTGAGCGAAGGGGACACGATGACCGAGACCGACGGCAACCCGAAGGCCGTGCAGGCACCCACGTTCCTCACCTGGCTGCAGTACGAGCGGACCCGCCACCGCGCCGACGACGTCGGCTGGATCGCCGGCCACGTCACCACCGACCACGCGGGCGGGTGCCTCACCGCAACGTCGCCGGCCGCGTTACGACACCACCTCATCAGCGACCACCCCGCCAACCACGAACCACAGCAGCGAGTACTGCGGGCCCTCGACCGCGCCGAAACCGCCTACGCCCGCAACCTCCAGCAACTGCAAGCAGCCTGCCGACACACCCGCCGAACGTTCATCCCCGCCGACCAGGAGGAACTCGGTTGCTGAACGTCCCAGATCACGCGCTGCCCGCCTACCGCCTGCTGCTCCAAGCCCTCGCCGGCGTCGCGCCACCGTGCGCGGCGAACCCGGACGCCTGGACCGACCTGGACCCCCACAACCACGACGATCGTGGGAGAGCCGCCCGGGCGTGCTTCACCTGCCCCGCCTTGATCCCTTGCGGGCGCTACGCCACCCAAGCCGGGGAACAGTCCGGCGTGTGGGGTGGCACCGATCGAACTCCCGTTCGCGGCCGACACAAGACCCCCACTACCGAGGAGGCCGCAGCATGACCACCCGCGACAACTGGGCAGAGCTGTCCGAAGTCGCCACCCTCGTCGCCCTCGCCCTCGAGGCCGACGAAGGCCACCGGCTCGACACCCTCGGGGCGATCATCGTCCCCCTCGTCGAACGAGGTGACGCCGCAACCCTGGCCCACATGCTCAGCCGCGCCATCACCCTGGCCGAACTGCTCGTCACCAAGGAGATGGACACCCGCATCGACGCGGACCTCAACCCCAGCACCGGCCCCGTCCTCGGCTACCTCCTCAGCCTCTCCGCCGAAGCTGGGAAGCGCGCCGCGCGAGGTGAGCAGTGACGCGCCCGGTAGGGGGTTCCGATCGCCAGGAGCCGCGAGGGGTGAACACCGCCGGGGTGGTGTTCTGTCCCTCCCCCGGACGGCTAGGGGGGGTCGCGCGCGCGAGGGACGGGTGGGTCCGATGAGCGGCCGCGATGATCTTCTGGACCTCGCTGCCCAGCTGGTGGCGGGGCAGGTCGAGGAGTCCGCGCTGTTGGCGGACGTCATCGTGTCCTTGTCAGTCGACGAGCTCCGCCTGTTGGTAGGACTTGTTTCGACAGGTCGAGCTGATGCAGCTGCATCGGAGGGAGGGGTGAGGGTTCAGGCGGAGGTGTTGGTGGCGCGTGGCCGGGACCTCGTCGTGAAGTGCCCGTGGTGCGCGGCGCATCATCGTCACCTTCGCGGGCATTCTCGGTCGGGGTGGCAGAACCGGACTCCGCCGTGCGGTCGGGCGCTCTCCGCGGAGCAACGTGCGGCCGGCTACTGGTTCCTGGACGACGGTCGGTCGTGACTGATTCGCGGAGTGTCGACTGCCTGTTCAGAGGGTCCTTCCGGTAGAATCCGCAGTGACGGGAAACGCTCCCGGGCCAAGTCGACGAGGATCCGCAAGGACAAGTTGACGAGGAGCCCCAGGGTGGGTCGCGTCGGATCCGATGGTTCCGTCGTGGTGACGGGAAGCTCGGTTCTTCGTTCGCAGCAGTTGCCGGGCCAGCGGTAATCCCGGCCGTTAGGACAGCAGTCAGGTCTGACGGCATCGGTCGAACCCGTCCGCGCGTGTGACGCCGCGAAACTTCATCGTTCGCCGCTGCACGCCCATAGGCGTTGCCGGCTCCCCCTCATTCGCCCATGGAGGGCACCATGAACCTGCAGCAAAAGCGAGCCGCCGCGTACCAGGCCGCACTGGCCATCGTCGACGGAGCCAAGGCCGAGGGCCGCGACCTCACCCCCAGCGAGGTGAGCCGGCTCGAAGCGCACACCGAGGAGGTCCGCATCCACGACGCCGAGATCGCCCGCATCGGGAAGTCCTCGGCGCTCATCAACTCCCTCGGCCAGCTGGGCTCGAGCGAGTCCACTCCGAGCACCTTCGGCGCGAAGTCCCTGGGGGAGCACTTCGTGAAGGCTGCCGGCTCCCGCCTCGCGACCGCTAAGTCCACGGAGGGTCGCTTCTCGATCGCCGCGCCGGAGTTCAAGGCTGCCAGCGACGTGCACACGGTCGGAAGCGTCACGGCTCCTGCCACGACGACGGTCGACACCAACGTCGTCACCGGCTTCCGCCGCTTCCTGCAGGTCGCTGACCTGCTGGCCCAGGGGCAGCTGTCCGGGAATGCCATCAGCTACTTCGTGGAGGGCGCGCGTGAGGGGAACTTCACGACGGTGGCGGAGGGCGCGAAGAAGCCGCAGCTGCACTACGCGGACCCGACGGCCGTCACCGAGTCCCTGAAGAAGATCGCCGGCTTCATCAAGGAGTCCGACGAGATGGTGGAGGATCTTGACTTCCTCGCTTCCGCCATCAACCAGCGCCTCCTGTACGACCTGGCCCTGTTCGAGGAGGACCAGCTGCTGTCCGGGTCCGGCTCGGGCACGAACCTGCTGGGCCTGCTGAACCGCTCCGGAATCCAGACGATGGGCGCCACCACGGACTCCAAGACTGGCAACGCGGACCAGATCTTCAAGGCCATGACCGCCATCCGGACGGTCGCGGCTCTGCGGGCCGACGGCGTCGTCATCAACCCGCTGGACTACCAGGCGTTCCGGCTGACGAAGGACGGCAACGGCCAGTACTACGGCGGCGGCTTCTTCGCCGGCCAGTACGGCAACGGGACGCTGCAGGAGGACCCGCCGCTGTGGTCGGTGCGCACGGTCGTCACCCCCGCCATCGCGCAGGGCACGGTGCTGGTGGGCGCCTTCCAGCAGGCGGCGACGCTGTACCGCAAGGGCGGTGTGCGGGTGGAAGCGACGAACTCCAACGAGGCCGACTTCACCGAGAACAAGATCACGATCCGGGCAGAGGAGCGGGTGGCGCTGGCCGTGCGCCGTCCCGCCGGCCTGGTCAAGGTCACCCTCGGCACCGCCAACTGAGTCACGCGACAAGCACCATGGGGGATCACTTCGCGTGGTTCCCCATGGGCCACGCCCATCCACTGACTCCGCCGAGGGGACCCGACATGACCAAGATCGAACACCCCGAACTTTTCGCCTTCGCCGTCGCCCTGCTCGAGCAGGCTGTCCAGGGCAACCACGCCGGCTCCGACGAGGGCCTGGAGCACCACGACCAAGTGCAGCTCGGCATCTTCGGTGTTCTGGGGGAGATGCCGGAGGACACCGAGCACAACGTCCGCAGTGTCCTGCTCTACCTCACCCGGATCGCCGCGCAGGGACTGCGCCACGCCGAGGCCATCGAGCCGCGCTTCGACGCCCGTCTGTGGCTGCGGTCCCTGGCGCCTCAGCTCGCCGCCATCGAGGCGCTCGCCCACCTGCAGTTGGCTGACGAGCCCGACCCGCGCGGCGACGGCGACGAACCGAAGGAGTCCTGATGGCCGGGAACGCTGTCGTCGCCGGGACGATCGAGTACCTGATCGGTGTCGACGACACCGCACTCATCCGCGGTCTGCAGCAGGCCGCCGGCAAGGTCTCCCAGCAGGGCCGATCGCAGGGGGACGCCTTCGGGCGGTCCCTGAACCAGGGACTGACCGGGCAGCTGCAGACGGTGCAGGCGCAGGTTCGCCAGCAGCTCAGCCGGGCACTGGCGAACCTGCCCACGGTGGAACTGAACGCCGACTCCTCCGACGTGGACAAGGCTCTGGCCGAGGTACGGACCACGATGACGTCGCTGTCCGGGCAGGACTTGCGGTTGGGCGCCGACACGAGCGAGGCGACCGGTCAGCTGGGGGAGCTGCGCAGTCAGCTGCAGCGCATCGCCGCCGAGCACCCGGAGGTCGAGGTCCGCGCCTCCGCCGCGCAGGCCACGCAGGAGCTCGGGGCGGTGGAGTCCGCCGCCCGGCACCTGGACGGTCTGCGCGCCGAGATCGAGGCCCGCGCCGACACCTCCTCGGCTGAGGCCGCCCTGCGCCGCCTGAGCGAGTCCGGCGGCCGGGTCGACGTGGACGTCGACGCGGACACCTCCGCGGCCGAGGACCGCATCGGCGGCCTGGGTGAGGGTGCCGGCGGCGCGGCCGGGGAACGCATCGGCGGGGACGTCGTCGGTGGCATCACCGGCAAGCTGGGGGTGCTCGGCGCCGTCGGTGGCCCTGTCGCTGGGGTCCTCGTCGGCGCCGGCGTCGGTCTGGGCGCCCTGTTCGTGAAGGCCATCTCCGATGGGATGGACCAGCGCGCCGACAACGCCCTGTTCCAGGCCCGCACCGGCCTGGACGACGCCACCGTGGCCAAGTACGCGACCGCGGCGGGGGAGTCCTACGCCTCCAACTTCGGGGACTCCCTCTCGGCGAACCTCGAGATCGCCCGCTCGGCGCTGAACACGGGCCTGCTGGGCGGTGACTCCACCTCCGCGCAGATCCAGACGGTCACCAACCAGCTCGACACGGTCGCGACGCTGCTGGGGGTGGACATCCCCGAAGTCGCCCGCGCCGCCGGGCAGGCCGTGCGCACCGGCCTGGTGAAGGACACCACGCAGGGCCTGGACCTCATCGCCCGCGCCAGCCAGCTCGGCCTGAACGTGTCCGAGGACCTCCTCGACACCATCACCGAGTACGGCACCCAGTTCCGCCGCGCCGGCATCGACGGCCAGACCGCCATGGGCCTGATCTCCCAGCTCGTCAAGGGCGGCGCCCGAGACACCGACCTCGCCGCAGACGCGGTGAAGGAGTTCGTCCTGCGCCTGTCCGACGTCACCAACACCGGCGCGCAGGACGCGCTGACGTCGCTGGGCCTGAACGCCGAGGAGGTGTCCCGCCAGTTCCTGGCCGGCGGGGACTCCGCCGACTCAGCCATGCAGCGGGTGGTGCAGGCCATCACCTCGGTCGAGGACCCGGTGGTCCGCAACACCGCGCTGATCAACCTGTTCGGCACCCAGGCTGAGGACCTCGGTGGGGCCATCAACGCCCTGGACCTGTCCAAGGCCCGGGGTGAGTTCGCTGGGTTCGACGGGACCGTGCAGCGGGCCATGGACACCCTTGGCTCGACCACCCAGGCCAAGATCGAGACCGCCAAGCGGGGCATCGAGACCGCCACCAACGGGATCAAGGTCGCGCTCGCGGACGCCTTCGCCCCGCAGATCGCTGGGGCGGCGGACTGGATCACCACCCACCGAGGGGAGGTGACCCAGTTCCTGTTCACCGTCGGCAACGGGCTGCTGGACCTGGCACGTTCGGCGGTGGAGACGGCCGCGACGTCGACGGAGGCGTTCGGCCGGTTCGTGGGGACCACCGGCCCGCAGGTGCTGGACATGATCCGCTCGATCATCGCCGGCATGGACTCTATCCCGCTGGTGGACCTGAGCGACACCCTCACCCAGTTCGACGCGATGAGCGCTCAGGCCAAGGCGTCGTTCTCCACGGTGGAGTCCTCCACGGCCGCTGCGGCCGACAAGATCCGCTCCACCGCGATCCCCGCGATCGACGGGGTCCAGGAGCGGTTCAGCGCCCTGGAGATCCCCGCCGTCACGCAGGCCCGGTTCGCCGACGCCACCAACGCCCTGTCGTTCGGGCTGGCGGGCGTCTCGGACAAGGCCGAGGAGACCCGCGGATCCCTGGACACCGCCGCCGGGACCATCGACCGCACTACCGACGCCGGGAAGACCCTGGACGGGCAGCTGCGGACGGTCTCCGCCTCACTGCTGGACCAGGCCGTCCAAGGGGCTGCGCTGGGGCAGACGCAGGAGGAGCTCACCGGACGCTTCAACGAGGGCCGGGACGCGCTGATCGGGCAGCTGCAGCAGCTCGGGCTCACCCGGGACGCCGCGGAGAAGCTCGCCGCGCAGTACGGCCTGGTGCCCGGGAAGGTCGACACGATCGTCTCTGACGCCGGCACGGCCGCGTCGGTCAAGGCGGAGGTGGAGCGCCTGAACGGGGAGATCGGGCGGGTGCAGGACCGCACCGTCACGATCACCGCGCGCCTCGCCCTCGGATCCTCCGCGGGCAAGACGTCGAACGGCTGGTCCGGTGGGACGGTCGCGAAGGCCATGGGCGGCTCGGTCCACGGACCCGGCTCCGGCACCTCCGACGACATCCCGGCGTGGCTGTCCAACGGCGAGCACGTCTGGACCGACGCTGAGGTCCGTGCCGCGGGCGGGCACGAGCGGGTGAAGAACCTGCGCCGCGCGGCCTTGTCTGGGGAGCTCCCAGCGTTCGCGCAGGGCGGGCCGGTGGGTGACAACCTGCGGGTCGACATGACTGACCCCGGCGCCTTCCAGCAGTCCGCCGGCTCCGCATGGGACCAGCTCCTCGGCGCGGCGCAGTCCGCGGCTGACTCCGCTGCCCGCGCCGCTCAGGCCGCCGACGAAGCGGGCGGCGCGACTGCCGGCCCGCCGTCTGGGACGGGTTCGGGGTGGGCGTGGCAGGTTGCCACCATCAAGAAGGCGTTCCCGAACATCGCCATCACCTCGACCACCCGGCCGGGCGCGAAGACGGTGTCCGGCAACACCTCGTACCACGCCCGCGGGCGCGCCATCGACATGTCCCCGTCGATGGCGGCGTTCAACTGGATCGCCCAGAACTTCCCGAACACCGCTGAGCTGATCTTCTCCCCGGCGGGGGCGCGGCAGTTGAAGAACGGCCGCTCCCACATCTACTCGGGCGCGGTGAAGGCGATGCACTACAACCACGTCCACTGGGCCTACGACCAGGGCGGTTTGGCGGAGGGGGCCGGCTACCTGCCGAAGCTCACTCCCAAGCCGGAGCGGGTGCTGTCCCCGCAGCAGACGAAGGACTTCGGTCGCCTCGTCGACGCCCTGACCGCAGGCCAGATCGGCGCAGGGGGTGGCAAGACCGTCCAGGTCACCAACCACAACCAGTACCAGCTGATGGACGACGCCCAGATCGCCCTGCTGGCCCGTCAGGAGGCGCTGGAGATGGCCGGGTACCTCGGCATGGCGGGCATCTGATGCCGGCCCGCCATGCCGGCCCGACGTCGGCGTGGCGGGCACCACGGGCTCTGGCTAGCCTGCGCGCCATGACGCGCTCCACAGCAGACCCCGCCCTCGTCGCCCTCGTGCGCACAGCCCAGGAGCAGGACTTTCCTGCGGCCGTCACGCTGGTAACCGCCGGCGGCACGGTCAGCGGTGCACTCATCGGCCGTGATGAGTGGGTCGGCAAGTTCTTCGAGCGCTCCGACGCTGGTGAGGGCAGCGAGCCGATCCTTGACGCCCTGCGAGAAGCCTTCGCCGCCGAGGACACCGCTGGCGGGCCGGATGAACCCATCCAGTACGCCTTCATCCACCTCGAGGGTGCTCGCGTCCACGGCCACGGGCCGGACCTGGAGAACCCCGAGCCCGACGGTCTGCGGGCCCTGTGGCGTGGCCGGGTCGATCAGGTCGTGGGCTGGTCCATCGGGTCCCCGTCCGGGCCGCCGACCGAGCAGGAACCGGTCTTCGACAGCTTCCTGGACTGACCGACCAGCAGGAGTAGCGTTGTGGCTGTCCCTCGGGTCAGGGCGTAGTTAGAGGGGGTCGGCGCCGAGCGCCGACCCCCTCGTCATTCCACGCTCGCCACGAACGGCGACGGCACCCCCGCCCCCTGCACAGAGCGAGGGTGGGGGGGGCAATCGCTTGCCTGCGACATCAAGCGACGTAGAAGTCCCTGCTGTATGCCACGTGTCCGTCGGGGAGATCCTGGTCGTCGACTGCTACGAAGCGCATCCGCTCAAGTGCTGTGATCATGTCAAGGTTGGTGGCCCGCACGAACCCGGTGACCGAGACGGCAGGCGCCCCGGCCGACAGTGCGTTCACGCCAGCAAACTCCGTGACCCCCTCAATGAGGGCTCCAGCTACACCTTGCTGCCGATGCGTGAGTGCGACCCCCAGAGCAGGCATGAAGACCTCAGAGGGGTCACCGCGAGTCCGCCAGAGCGCCGCACCGACGATGGCGCCGGAGGTATCGTCGACTGCGACAACACGGCTCTCCCCAGGCCAGAGTTGAGGCGCCTTCAGCAGCGACTGGGCCTGGTACTCCCACTCGCGGCCGTCCCAGTAGACGTAGCGCTTCTGGGTGCGGTGGTATTTTCGGGGCGGCGTGCAGGTGAAGCCCTCAAGTGCGACCCGGTCCGTCTTGCGGTACTCCCGGACGGTCCAGTCGCGGCTCACAGCGAGGGCCGCGGTCGTCTTCGACCGCTGGCCTTCACCGGAAGCAGGCCTGAAGCGCCCTGACGGTCTGGCGCCCACGCTGGCCGTCGTAAGCCGCCAGGTTGCGCTCGAACAGCTCCCGCGCGCGGGCGGCAGCGAGCGCCTCGCCGTAGGGACCCTCCGGGCCCTCCGACTCGTCCACAAGGTCCGGGTCGTAGTCGACGACGCCGGCGCCGTTGGACGTCCAGGCGTGCGTCACGAGTACCTTCGACATGATCGACCTCCCCACGCGACCGTCAAGATGCTGAGCACACTACCCATCGCTCGGCGCGATCGGCACCCAGGTTGAGGAAAGTCAAGCGAACGGACGCGAAAGCCTCACCTTGCGAAGGAGCATCTTGCCCGCAGGAGTGATGCTCGCACTCAACGGCAGCTCGCCCCGAGGCCACCAGTGCGCTTCCAAGAGCTCTCGTCGGTTCAGACTCCGATAAACGGCATTGACCGCCGGCGCGGACTCCGGCTCCTCAAGCACAACCCCGTCCCGCGCGAGCTCTAGCACCCGCCGCTCTAGCCCACTGAGGGCCACTTCGGCACCTCCCCATGGGCCGCCCGGGCGTGAGGGCGTCATGCCGGGGTGCACAGGAGCCATCCGTCCTTGAGTCCGCCCGGTCCTCGGCGGAGCCAGCCGTTCTCCCGGAGCCATTGGGTGCGCTTCTGCCAGACGCGGTCACCGACGCCGGCATCCCGGGCGAGGTGGATGGCAGTCCGGCCAGCAGCCACCCGGCCCTGGGCGTCGGCGGCCGCGGCGAGCGCTCTTGCCACGGCGCTCATCGACTCGCGGGCCGGTGTCCGGAACTGCTCGCGAGGGACGACACGGACCGCGGCCTCGACGGACACCACCCAGCCGGAGACGGTCGTCGACGGGCAGCGGGTATCGATCGTCGTTGGGCTTGCGATCTCGGTCATGACCATCTGATCGGCCGCCTCCAGCAGGTCCTGGACTGGCCTCACCCGTCGAGAGGCCAAGCACCCCGCGCCCAGTGCGCAGATGGCGGACCTGTCCCTACCTGGAGCCCCCGCTACCCCATCGCGTTAGCGGGGGCCAGTCGCTATGTCACGCCAGACCGAGCAGGACTTCTAGACCGAGGGGCGTCATGGACGCTCGAGCACACACTTGGACACCTGACCTCGTGACGAATGCTACGTCGACCAGGATTCCCAGCTCCTGCAGTCGCAGGTAGGCATCACGGATCGCGGCCTCGGACCCCGCTTGCGAGTAGCGGTCCCCTCGTGCCTCGTGTTGGAGGATCGCGCGTTCGAGGTCGGACAGCTCAATCATTCGATCTCCCTCGTTGACGTTCTGGGCGGCGGTGGCCGTCTTACCCGACAGTGCCCGAGCCGTTGCGTGCGCGCGGGGACTTCAGCCTTCTCACACACTGAGTTCGTGCCCGAGTAGCGCGTCGTCCTGGCGTCCCACCTAGGCATCCCGCTGGTCCAAGACCACGTCATCGCCGTCCACGGCATGGGCCCCAACCGGTGGAGCATGTGGCGGGTCTGGGTGCAGACCTGCAGCCCGGCAGCGTCAGGGAGTCGCCGCCAGTCGGCACACCGCAGACGTCGCGTTGTAGTCCGCCACGTCCGTCTTGATCTTCTCGGCGTCGATCGTCAGGAACTTGTCTGTTGCCGCCTGCATCGCGTCCGCGTCTAGGTCGCTGAACGCCTGGATCACCTCGCCAGCCACACTCAACGCGTTCCCGGACGAACGGATCACATCCTCGGAGGTGTCCAAGGAGTCGATGCACGCCGTCGGGACGTAGGGCTTGGCGGTCGTCTCACGCTCGACGGTCTGGGTCACGGTCACGGTGGGGGTCGGCTGAGGAGCGGGCGCTGCAGTGTCTGCGTCAGCGCTGCTCGACCCGCCCCCAGCAGCCAGCCCGACCAGGAACGTCGCCGCGAAGCCGACGCCGATGAGGATCCGCTTGTTCGTCCGCTTGCGGCCGGCCAACTGCTCCGGGGTGAGCTGAGTCTTCTCGAGCTTGGCCATCACGGTCTCCTGTGAGGTGGGTGGGTCGCTACTGAGCGTCACACAAGGCATCGGTGATCGGTCACGGAACGTCACAGGTCGCTTGACCCCCTTTCGAGGGTGGAGGGAGCGCCCCTCGACGTGCCGCGCTGACGCTGGCAGCCTGCCGTTGTGACCGACGACCGCGACGATGCGCTGGCGGCCCTCACCGAGCAGGTCACCCGCCTCACTGAGCAGATCGGGCTCCTGGTCGGACATCTGCAGATGTCAGGCGTCGCGGGGGAGACAGGTGCGCCGGGGGCACGGACGTACTCGATCGCCGAGGCAGCCGACCGACTGGGAGTCACCGAGTCGCAGCTGCGCACCGACGTGCGCCAACGCCGCGTCCCCTACCTGCGAGTGGGCAAGAGCTACCGCTTCACCAACGAACAGCTGCAAGAGATCACCCAGATCTGGACGGTGGCGGTCATCCCGGACGCGCCGAACCGATGGGGACGCAAGCGGCGACCGCAGGACGAGGAAGCTCGACGGTGGGCCCATCACCGCGGCGAGCCGATGCCGGTGCCGCAGGCCCGACGGGCTGCGACGAGACCCACACAGACCCCAAGACAGTTGAGCCCCACAGACACCCCCATCGAGAAGTCCCCACAGGTGCTCCGGTTCATCGCCGAGCACGGCGACCGCCCGCACATGCGCATCGTCTGCCCCGGGGTGGGGGTGTCCGTGGTGTCGCCCCCCGGTGACGCCTTCTACTGCCCATCGTGCGGCGAGCGCAGCGGGGCTCGCGCCGACCCCAGAAAGTCGGGCCACTACATGGCGTTCCGGCACATCAGGTACGTCCTCGCGGACAGTGAAGAGGCTAGGACCGGACGACCGTGGCCAGGTAGCACGTCGCCAGGCAAGAAGGCGGCGGCCCGTCAGCAGAGTTCACTGCCTCTGGTGAACCTACCTACACGCGTTCCGACCGTTACTGTCCGGTGTCCCGGCAGTGGTAAGTCGGTGCAGCTCGACAAGCCCACCCCGCCCCGCTGCCCGTCCTGCAAGCGAGACGATCTCGAGGTGCCCCGGTTCACGCCGTCCAAGTCGTTCGGGCTCGTCCCCGCCCACGGCAAGACCGTCCCCGCCGACAGTAGGGAAGCGGCCCTCCCTGTGTGGGAGTAGTCGCGCGATGGATGACCGCGCTCTCGGCAGCTTCTGCCGCTGAGGGTCCGGACTGTGCCGCCTCCGGCGCGGCGTCCCGCCCAAGCCGCGAGCCGGAAGCGACGGTGGCGGCATGGACGACGAGACGGTCAATGCGCCCCAGCCTCTCCTCAACTGCGCTGATGTCGCAGCTCAGCTCGGCGTCACCGCCACCTGGGTCCGCGACCAGGCCCGCGCCGGTCGCATCGACCACCGCAAGATCGGCAAGAACTACCGCTTCACCCAGGACGACGTCGACACCCTCGTCGCCAAGTCCCACGTCGTCGGGCGCGACCCCTACCAGCTGTCCGCCCGCCAGGTCGCCGCCATCAACCGCGGCCGACGAACCTGACGAGCGGTGGTCACCGCCAGCGCCAGCCCATGACGCCGTTGACGACGTTCACGGCGACGAGCATCGCGGCCGGCGCCCACACCGCCCCCTCCCGCAGCGCCACGGTCAGCAGGTAGGCGCCACTCATGGCGCCCAGCACTGAGCAGGCCACCGCGAGGTAGGGCCAGCGGTTGCGCCTCTGCTGAGGGACCTCGAGGGCGGTCACCGGGCCGCCTTGATGTCGTCGCAGGTCATCAGGAGCGTCATCGCCAGCACGCGCGCCTCCGCGGGCGTCATGGCCACCACACCGTTCTCCGTGGCGGCCAAGGTCAGCCAGACGTGCGGCTCGTTCTCGTCGACGTCGTGGCCGGCGCGGAACTCCACGATCGGGAAGTGGGCCCCGTCGGCGTCGACGGTCACGTAGTCCGCGGTGGCGGGGACGCGCAGCCAGCGGCCCTTGAAGGCGCCCTGCTCGCAGTTGTCGTCGTGAGCGCACCACGGCGGGCACTCCGTCCGGGTGACAGTCAGTTCAGCTGCAGTGGTCGTGGGACGATCCATCTTGGGTCACTCCTGTGCTCAGACACGGGTGGGATCAAGGCCCTCGAGGAGCGTTGGCGCGCTGCTCGGGGGCCGTCTTGCTATCGGGTCAGGTACGCCTCGATCTCCTCGATCGTGACGCCGCCCTCCCCGCCGTAGACGACCTCGTCGCCCCGCTTCAGCCAGCATCGGCCGAAGTCCAAGGCTCGGGGGTCGCGTCGACGGTTCTTGATGATCGTGAGCCCCTGCCGGCTGGCTGCTCGGCGTAGCCGGTTGTCCCGGACCTTGGGGTTCTCGCTCACGACTCAATGATGCTCCGCGTGATGCTCCGCGTCAAGCCCTACGGTGCGGCCAGTCCGCAGCCAGTCCGCAGGAGGTCCGCAAGCCGTCGCAAACGACCAACGACACCCAACGGCATCGGTGCAGGTCAGAGTGCTGACGGGGGCATCGCTGCAGGTCAGCGAACCGTGCTCACTCTCTCCGGCTTACAGGCCGGCTCGTCCCCTTCCCGACCTCGCGGGCGTGCAGGAACGCTGCAGCCATCCGCCTGGACGGGCTCCGCAACCGGCGTGTCGCGCCCCGCGGAGGCCATGGGTGCAGCGTTCCTGCACACCTCGCCGGATCACGCGTGGCAGAACGTCTCCTGCACCGCGGCGACGACGGCGCGGGTCTGCTCGTCGGTGAGCTGGGGCCCGCCGTCTGCCCCGAACAGCGACCCGGCGCTGCTCGACAGCGACGTCGCGTCGTCGCCGCCGGCGAGGAGGCGGCACAGCTCGGCGGCGGCCGCGACGGCCTTGTCCCGGTCGTCGGCCACGCCGGGGGAGATGGTGCTGAGCTGGGCAGCGAGCTCGGTGGTTTGGCCGGCGTCGGGGCTGGCGGTGATCGTCGTCGAGGGCACGTCGGCCGCCGGCGCGCCCTGGGACGGTGCGGGCTGCGTCTCCACCGCAGTGGGGGCGTCACCGGCCGCACTGGCCGTGGAGGACTGGTCGGCCTGCGCCTCCTCGGTGTCCTGGCCGGAGTTGCGGGAGCAGCCCGTGACGAGGACGAGGGCGGCCACGCAGAGCGTGAGGGTGGCGGTGGTGCGCATGCCGGTCTTCTTCCCCGTCCCGAACGCTCGAACCCCCTCAGAGGTCGACGGCGGGCGGGCGCACGTGGGCGTGCCAGAGCCGCGCGAGCCGCGGGTTGTCCGGCACGGGGTGGGCGGGGCACACCACGTCGTGCAGCACCCGCGCGCCGAGGGCGTCCTCGTCGGGCGCGTCGTCGGCGGGGACGGCGCGCCCGTCGCGCACCTCCCAGCGGTCGGCCGCGGGCACGCTCTCGGCGAGCACGGGTTCCTTGGCCAGCCGCACGGGGGCGCCGTCGGCGCCGGGGTAGCGGTGCACGAGGTGGCCGCAGTACCGGCAGTCCTCCTCGGCGTACGGCCGCTGCTCGGCGCGCCGCTGCAGGCGCCGCACGTGCTCCAGGACGGCCGACGTCTGCTGGCCCAGCGTCGGCGGCAGGTCCCCGCCCTCGACGGGGACGGTGACGGGCCGCACCGCCGGGCGGGGGGCGAACTTCTCGCGGCAGGCCGCGCAGACGGCGACCTCGACGCCGAGGCGTTCGCTGACGACGACCTGCGCCTCCTCGCCGGCGGCTCCGCAGAAGGCGCACACGTCCGGACCACCCACGGGGATAGTCTGCCGCGACCGCCCACGCGGGTGACGCCGAGGGCCGAACGGGTGCAGCGCGCGTCGGACGACGGACCCTGCGGTCACGGCCGCCCCACAGTGGGATCACGGGCACCGGGCCCGACGAGGGGGAGGACCGTGGTGGACGACGGGCAGTTCGGGACAGGCGTGCACCGACGGGCGGCCGAGGTCCCGTTCTTCGCGCCGCCCGCGGGGGAGTTCACCGCCACGGCCGGCGCACCGGTCCCGAGGTTCGGTGCTTCGCAGCCCGTCGCTTCGGCACCGCCCGCGAACTGGCCGCCGGCCCGCACCACCCCGGTGCCCCTTGAACCCGTCGCGGGACTCGGGTCGGCCGCCGTCGTGCTGGCGTCCGTGGTGACCGGGGCGACGCTGCTCACGGGGCTGGTCACCGTCGCGGCCGACCGCAGCCTGGCCGCAGCCGTCGTCGGCGGTCTGGGCTCGGTGGCGACCGCGGGTCTGCTGCTGGCGAACTGGATCGTCGTCGCCCTCTGGCTGGGCCGCGCCCGGCGCAACGCCGTCCGCCTGGCCCCGTCCGCGGTGCAGCGCCGGCACCCGGCGTGGGCGTGGTTCGGCTGGATCGTCCCCGTGGCCCTGCTGTTCGTCCCGTTCCAGCTCGTGCACGACGTCTGGACGGCGTGCCGCGACCGCGTCCGGAACGTCCCCGCCCCGCGCCTGCGGACGTGGTGGGGGTTGTGGCTGTCGGGCGCTGCGGCTTCGAACGCCGCCTCCAGGCTCGCCGGCGACGCGTCGTCCGCGACGGTCGCCGGACTGCTGCTGGTGTCCGCGTTCCTCCTCGCGGGCGCAGCCGTCACCTTCGCCGGTGTCGTGCGCGCCGTCGGTGCGGCGCAGGCGGTCTCCCCGCGCTGACGGACGTCAGCGCGGGGAAGCGCGGTCAGCCCGCGAGGAGCGCGGGCACGACCTCCCGCTCGAACAGTTCCAGGCCGGAGGTGTCGGTCGCGAGCTCGGGGAAGTAGAAGTTCGCGTGCCCCAGGCCGGCGGCCAGGAGGGGGCGGAGCTTCTCGACGATCTGCTCGGGGGTCCCGACGCCCACCGCGGAGGACGAGAAACCCCCCACCTCGCGCTCGGCGGCCTCGGCGCTGACGTACTGCTCCAGCGAAGCCTTCCGGGCGGCGATGCGGTCGGCGACCTCCTTCTCGTCCCGGCCGATCGCGACGCCGTAGTCGGCGGTGCGGGTGATCGTGGAGAAGTCCCGGCCGACGTCCTCGCAGTGCCCGCGCAGGACCTCGGACTTGTGCCGGAACGTCTCCAGCGATCCGTCGAAGTTCGTGTGCGTCGCGTACTTCGCCGCCGTCTTCAGCGTCTTGCGCTCCCCGCCGCCCGCGATCCACAGCGGGATCCCGCCGGCCTGCACGGGCAGCGGCCGGTTGATGGCGCCGGACGTCTGGTAGTGCTTGCCCTCGAACGTGGAGACGCCCTCGGTCCAGAGCTGGCGCATGATCTGCACGCCCTCGTCGAGGCGCGCGAGGCGTTCACCGGCCGAGGGGAACCCGTAGCCGTAGGCGAGCCACTCGTGCTCGTACCAACCGGCGCCGATGCCCATGTTGAGACGGCCGCCGGAGATGACGTCCACGGTCGTCGCGACCTTGGCGAGGTAGGCGGGGTTGCGGTAGCTCATGCAGGAGCACATCTGCCCCAACCGGATCCGCCGCGTGGAGGCGGCGAACGCGGCCATGAGCGACCAGGCCTCGTGCGTGGCCTGGTCGGTGGGTTCGGGAACGGTGTGGAAGTGGTCGTAGACCCAGATCGAGTCCCAGACGTCGCCCTCGTCGGCGTGGCGGGCGAGCCCGCTCATCACGCTCCAGTGGTCGACCGGGTCCACCTGGACGAGGTCGTGCTTCCAGCCCTGCGGCAGGAAGAGTCCGAACGTCAGCCGCGGCGTCGCGTCAGTCATGCGGCGACCCTAGTGCGCCCGGGTCACCACCGGAAGCACCCGTTCCAACGTTGGAGGAACGGGTCCCGGATCAGTCTGCGAGTTCGGCCGCCAGCATCGCCGCACCGATGATCCCGGCGTCGTTGCGCAGCTGCGCGGGGACGATGGGGGCCCGCAGGTCAAGGTGCGGCAGGAACTTCTCGTGCTTCTTGCTGACGCCGCCACCGACGACGATGAGGTCCGGCCACAGCAGGTCCTCGACGTGGGAGTAGTAGCGCTGCAACCGCTTCGCCCACTGCGACCACGACAGGTCGTGCCGCTCGCGGGCCGAGTCCGCCGCCTTCTTCTCGGCGTCGTGCCCGTCGATCTCGAGGTGCCCGAGTTCGGTGTTCGGCACGAGCCGGCCGTCGACGAACAGCGCGCTGCCGATGCCCGTGCCCAGCGTCGTGACGAGCACGACCCCCCGCACCCCCTTGCCGGCGCCGAAGGTGACCTCGGCGTACCCGGCGGCGTCGGCGTCGTTCACCACGAACACCTTGCGGCCCAGGGTCTCGGAGAACAACGTGCCGGCGTCGGTGCCGATCCAGGACTTGTCGACGTTGGCCGCCGTCCGCGCGATCCCGTGCTGGATGACGGCCGGGAACGTGATGCCCACCGGGGTGTCGGCCGGCACGTCGAAACCCGAGATGACCTCGGCCACGACGGGGGCGACGGCGGCCGGGGTCGAGGGCTGGGGCGTCTCCTGCCGCACGCGCTCGGCCGCGAAGGCGCCGCCGGCGAGGTCGACCGGGGCGGCCTTGATGCCGGACCCGCCGATGTCGACGCCCAACCCGGTCGTGCGTCCGGACTCCCGGACCACCGTGGTGCTGGGACGGGCCTGCGGAGTGCTGCTCGGCTGCTCGGTCTCGCTCACGAGCCCGGAGCCTAGGGCGAGCAGCGCTCCGCGGCCACGCGGCTCACCGGCCGTAGCCCCCCGAGGAGCCCGCGCCGTACCCGCCGGTGTCCTTGGGCAGCACGATCCACAGCACGACGTAGACGATGAACTGCGGTCCCGGCAGCAGGCACGACACGAGGAACAGCAGGCGCACGACGTTGGGCGACAGCCCGAAGCGGCGGGCGAGACCGGCGCAGACGCCGGCGATCAGCTTGCCGTGGGTCGGGCGGGACAGGACGGGGGAGCTCACGGGTCCTCCTCGGGGTGAACGGGTGGCGGCGGCTGCCGTCGGGAGGCACAACGCTCGAGCACCGCGCCGTGTCCCGCACCCGGGGAGGATCTTCGCGGGGGCGCCGTCCGACCGGGGGACTACGGCAGCGTGAGGATCTCCGCCCCGGTCTCGGTCACGACGATCGTGTGCTCGAACTGCGCGGTGCGCCGACGGTCCTTGGTGACGACCGTCCAGCCGTCCTCCCACATGTCCCACTCGTGGGTGCCCAGCGTCAGCATCGGCTCGATGGTGAAGACCATGCCGGGCTCCATCACCGTCGCGTGCTGGGGGGCCGCGTCGTAGTGCGGGACGACGAGGCCGGAGTGGAACGCCGGCCCGACCCCGTGCCCGGTGAAGTCGCGCACGACGCCGTAGCCGAAGCGCGCGGCGTACTTCTCGATGACCCGGCCGACGACGTTGATCGCCCGTCCGGGCGCAACGGCCTTGATGGCGCGCATCGTCGCCTCGCGGGTGCGCTCGACCAGCAGGCGCGACTCCTCGTCGACGTCGCCGCACAGGAACGTGGCGTTGTTGTCCCCGTGCATGCCGTCGAGGTACGCGGTGACGTCGATGTTGACGATGTCGCCGTCGGCCAGCACGGTCGAGTCGGGGATCCCGTGGCAGATGACCTCGTTGAGGCTGCTGCACAACGCCTTCGGGAAGCCGCGGTACCCCAGCGTCGAGGGGTAGGCGCCGTGGTCGCAGAGGAACTCGTGGCCGATGCGGTCCAGCTCGTCCGTCGTCGTGCCGGGCGCGACGTGCTCGCCGACGAGGGCCAGGGCCTGCGCCGCGAGCTGGGAGGACCGGCGGATCCGCTCGACGCCCTCGAGGTCGATGACGTGCGAGCCGGTGTACTGCGCGGGCGCGGGACGGTCGACGTACTCGGGCCGCGCGATGCTCGCCGGGACCGGCCGGCGCGGGGAGATCGTGCCGGGCTCCAGCGTGCCCAGCGGTGCGGTGGAGGTCCCGGTGCTCATGGGGGGCGAGTCTAGGTCCGGCTCCCGGGGCGCCCGTGCGCTGCCGGGGCGCGACCGCGGGGGCGACGCGCCAGGATGCGTGCATGAGCACGCAGTGGTTCTACGACACGAGCACCGGCCAGGTGCAGGAGCTGGAGCACAAGGGGCAGCAGAAGGACCTGCTGGGCCCCTACGCCACGCGCGAGGAGGCCGAGCAGGCCCTCGAGCGGGCGAAGGCGCGCACCGAGGAGAACGACCGGCGCGACCGCGAGGAGGACGACTGGTGACGCCGTGACGGGACGTGCGGGTCGGGGAGGTCCCTGAGCGGGACCTCGGGGACTTCCCGCACGTCGACCCGGAGACCGCGACGACCGGCGTACGGGGCGTCACGACCTCTCCACCGAGGGGTGGATGCCCACCGGCGCCGGGTCGGCGAGGATCGGACGACCGCCCACGGCGACGCCGGGAGGGACCGACCTAGGATCGGTCCACGCCCGGGGGAGGCGCGGGTGGCACGCAGATCGAGGACGAGGGGAACCGCCTGATGTCGGAGTCGCTGGACCTGAGCAAGCCGCTGAACCCGCCGGCCGGGGCGAGCGCGCCCGCCGCGACGACGTCGGACCTGCAGCTCACCCCGCCCGCGCCCGTGCCCGTCGTCGCCGACGACACCGCCGAGGGGATGATCCCGCTCGACGAGGCGACCAAGGTGGAGCTGAACCGCAAGGCGCAGGCGTTCGTCGCCGACCTCGCGGCCCAGGACCCCCGCAGCCCGGCCTTCCAGAAGAAGGTCGACGACATCACGCGCATGGGCGAGCAGGAGGTCCGCTCCTCCGCGCAGGTCTCCAACCGCATGCTCGAACGTCCGCAGTCCAGCCTCGCGGGTGCCAAGGGTCAGAAGGCTTCCGGGCCGGGCGCCGACGCGCAGGTGAAGGTCGCGAACACCCTGCTCGAACTGCGGCAGACGGTCACCGACCTCGACCCCGGCCGGGCCGACCTGCGGGGCGCGAAGAAGCTCCTCGGGGTCATCCCGTTCGGGAACAAGATCCAGCGGTACTTCGAGCGGTACCAGGACGCCCAGTCCCAGCTCGACGCCATCATCAAGGCCCTGGCGAGCGGTCAGGACGAACTGCGCAAGGACAACGCGTCCATCGAGTCCGAGAAGCAGAACCTCTGGACGACGATGGGCAAGCTCACCGAGTACGCCACGCTGGCCAAGGCGCTCGACGCCGCGACGGTCGCCAAGATCGACGAACTGCGCATCAGCAACCCGCAGGCCGCCGACGCGCTGACCTCCGACGCACTGTTCCCCATCCGGCAGCGACACCAGGACCTGCTGACCCAGCTGGCCGTCAGCGTGCAGGGGTACCTGGCGCTGGACCTGGTGCGCAAGAACAACATCGAACTCATCAAGGGTGTCGACCGGGCGCAGACCACGACCGTCGCCGCGTTGCGGACCGCGGTCATCGTCGCGCAGGCGCTGGCAAACCAGAAGCTGGTGCTCGACCAGATCAACGCCCTCAACACGACGACGAACCAGATGATCCTCTCGACGTCGGAGATGCTCAAGCAGCAGACCGGCCAGATCCACCAGCAGGCCTCCACCGCGATGGTCGACGTCGCCACGTTGCAGAAGGCGTTCGACAACGTGTTCGCGACGATGGACGCCATCGACACGTTCAAGCAGCAGGCCGTCGTCAGCATGGCCAGCACCGTCGACGCCCTCGAGGGTCAGGTGCACCGCTCGCGGTCCTACCTCGAGCGGGCCCGCAACGGTGAGCAGGGCGCCGGTCCGGCGCTGGAAGGCCCCCGGTGAGTTCGGTGGCCCCACCCCGTGGGGAGGCCGACCGGCGACCGTCCCGCGCGCTGCGGCGCGCGGCCGTCGAGGGCCGGGTCGTCCGTCGTGGTGGGCCCCGGGGCGACCGCAGGAGTGGGTCCTCGCGGGCCGTCGCCCCGCCCGAGGTCGTCTCGCGCAGGTTGCGCAGCCGGACGTGGCGCGCGGCGAACTCGTGGTGGCTCGCCATCCCGGCCGTCGGGCTGCAGTGGTTGTCGTTCCTCTACATGGGCCTGCGTGGCCGCCGCCCGCTCTGGGTGCTGTCGGCCCTCGGCTACTTCGCGGCCAACGGGGCCGCCTTCACCCTCCTGTCGAGGGAGGCGTTGCTGTGGAACGTGCTCGGCGGGCTGCTGCTCGCGGGCACCTGGGGTCTGGGACTGGTGCACTCGGTCATGGCGAACTCGACGTGGTTGCGGCTCAAGGCGGCCTTCACGGGGGAGGAACTCACCCCGGCCCCGGCCCCGGCGCCCGCTCCGGTGGAAACCCCCGTGCCCGCGGATCCCGTGGTCGCGCTGCAGGACCGCCTGCGGGACGTCGTGCGCACCGCCAACCGCAACGGGGGCCGGTTGCCCGACGGCGCCGTCCCGGCCGTGCGCGAGGTCGAGGACGTCCTCAAGCCGCTGCTCGCGCACGTGGCCAAGCGGGGTGCGGACGTCGAGGAGCTGCACAACCTCGAGGCCATCGTCACCGAGTACCTGCCCGGAGCGCTCGAGCACTACCTCGACCTTCCCGAGGAGTACGCCCTCACCAACCGCGGTCCGGGCGGGACGACGCCGGCCGAGGAGCTCGTCGCCCAGCTGCGCCTGCTGGTGGACGGTGCGAAGGACCTGCAGCGCGCCGTGTACGACCAGGACGCGCGCAAGCTGGCGGTGCAGGGACGCTTCCTGGACGCCAAGTTCCGCCGCAGCGACCTGGACCTGTAGGGATCGGAGGCAGACCGGTGGGAGTGGAACTCGGCAAGGGTGGCGACCGCGAGCGCCCGTACGCCACGCAGCAGGCCCCGTCGCCTGCGCCCGAGGTGCGCACCGACGGGACGCTCGCGCGCACGACGCCTCCGCCGGCGCCGTACGAGAAGCGTGAGCCGTCGCTGCCGGACCAGCCGGAAGGGCGGCGTGGGCCCAGCCCGCACGCCATGGGGCTGTTCACCGCGGCGTGGACGGCAGGCTGGATCGTGGCCTTCTCGCAGGGCATCGTCTGGCTCGGTCTAGTCATGCTGTTCACGCAGGGGGCCGTCTTCGGGTACGTGAAGAAGGAGGGGCTGCCCTGGGCCGGCGCCAACCGCGAGGCCCTGCGCGCACGCCGCCTCGAGCGGCACCGGCTGCGCTCGGAGCGGCACCGCCCGCCGGCCGTCGAGACCCCCGCCACGCCGGCCCTGCCCGACCCCGTCTCCACCGCCGAACGCGCGCTCGCCGGGGCCGTCGTGCGGGCCGAGACCTCCGGCGGCCGGATGGACGCCGGCTCCGTCGAGCTGGTCCGCGAGGTGGACCGGCTGCTGCGCCCGCTGCTGGCCCAGCTGCGGACGCGCGAGGCCGACCCGCAGGTCCGGCACGACCTCGAGACCCTCGCGGGCGAGCACCTGCCGCGCACGGTGGACGACTACCTCGTCCTGCCCGACGACTACGCGCACGAGCACCGGACGTCCGCCGGGACGACGCCGGCGGACGAGCTGCGCAGCCAGCTGCTGCTCCTCGTCGAGGGGTGCAGGCAGCTGCGCGACGCGGTCCTGTCCCGCGACGTCGACCGGCAGCAGCAGCAGAGCCGCTTCCTCGAGGCGAAGTTCCGCCGCAGCGACCTGGACCTGTGAGCACGGCGTGGGCGTCGAGCTGAGCAAGCCGGGCGGGCCGGAGGACCGCCCACCGCAGGTGGCGCCCCCGGACCGTCCGGTGGTCAGGATCGCCGGCGGAGCGGTGGAGCAGGTCGGTCCCGACCAGCTCGAACCCCGCCTCGGCACCGACCTGCCCGTCCTGGGGTTCGTCCCCGACCCCGCCTTCCAGCTGCTGCGGTACGTCGGCCTCGGAGGCTGGATCCTGCTGTACGTGCTCTGGTGGCCTCTGGGCTTCATCGGCATGTGGGCGTGGATCGCCCTCAACGTCGCGCACGAGAACGAGGTCCGACGTCGCAAGCGGCTGCGGCGTCACTACCGCCGTGCGCTGCGGGCCGGTCAGGTCGTCCTCAGCGTCGATCCCGTCCAGCACCCGGCCCCGAGCGGGCCGCGGCCGGTCCCGCCACCCCCGCCCCCACCGGCCTGGGACGGTTCGCCGGCCGGTGCGCTCGCGGCCACGGTCGCCCGCGTCGACGCCAGCGGTCGCTTCGCGGACGCCGAGCGCGCGCTCGTCCACGAGGTCGCCGACCTCCTCGGCCCGCTGCTGCGACGGATCGCCGAGCGCGGGGCCGACCCGCAGGTCCGGCACGACCTCGAGACCCTCGCGGGCGAGCACCTGCCCCGCACGGTCGAGGACTTCCTCTCGCTGCCCGACGACGTCGCCCGCGGGCACCGCGACGCCGGCGGGCTGACCCCGGCGGACGAGCTGCGCAACCAGCTCCACCTGCTCCTCGAGGGGTGCCGCCGGCTGCGCGAGGCGGTCCTGGCAGCCGACGTCGACCGGCAGCGCCAGCAGAGCCGGTTCCTGGAGGCGAAGTTCCGTGGCGGAGACCTGCAGCTCTAGGTGATCCGCACGGGAGGCACCCGGTGCGGTAGGAAGGGATCATGACGCTCGACGTCCAGCTCGTCGGCTCCACGACCCAGATGGCCGTGGTGACCCTGCGCCCCGGCCAGACGGTCTACTGCGAGGCCGGCAAGTTCCTCTTCTCCTCCGGCGACGTCGTCATGGAGACGAAGCTGTCGGCGCCGACCGACCCGAACGGCAAGGACTCCGGCGGCGGCGGCTTCGGCGGCCTGCTGCGCGGCGCCGCCAACGCCGGCAAGCGGATGCTGGCGGGGGAGTCCTTCGCCTTCCAGCACTTCCACACCCCCGGCGGGGACGGTCTGCTCGGCCTCGCCGGCGTCCTGCCCGGCGAGATGCGCCACCTCGAGCTCGACGGGGCGACGACGTGGTTCGCCGAGAAGGACGCCTTCGTGGCCGCCGAGGCCGGCGTCCACTTCGACATCGCCTTCTCCGGCCTCGGGCAGGGCGTCATGGGCGGGGAGGGCTTCATCCTCGAGAAGTTCACCGGCCGCGGCTCCCTGCTCATCGCCGGGGCCGGCGACTTCATCGACATCAACCCCGCCGACTACGGCGGCACGATCCGCGTCGACACGGGCTGCATCGTCGCGTGGGACGACCGGATCAGCTACGGCGTCGAGACCGTCGGCCGGCTCAACCGTCAGGGGATCATGAGCGCCGTCTTCGGTGGTGAGGGGCTCACCCTGGCCACGTTGCGCGGCAACGGCCGCGTCATCCTGCAGTCGGTGACCATCGAGGCCTTCGCGAAGGCCCTCGTCAAGAACAGCGCCAAGCCCGACCAGCAGGGCTTCGGCGCGATCGGTGGCCTGTTCGGCGGATCGCGCGACTAGAACGGGCACTTCCCGGGGCCGGTGATCGTTGGCCCACCGTCAGCACTACTCGCAGAAGGAGCGACACACCATGGGCGTCAGCCTCAGCAAGGGCGGAAACGTCTCCCTGTCCAAGGAAGCGCCGGGCATGACCAAGGCGGTCGTCGGGCTCGGCTGGGACGCGAACTCCTTCACGGGCTCGGAGTTCGACCTCGACGCGCAGGCCATCATGGTCGGCGCGAACGGCAAGGTCCCCAACGACGGCTTCTTCGTCTTCTTCAACCAGCTGAAGTCCCCCGAGGGCTCGGTCGAGCACACCGGTGACAACCGCACCGGTGAGGGCGACGGCGACGACGAGGCGATCAACGTCAACCTCGCGACCGTCCCGGCCGAGATCGACAAGATCGTCTTCACCGTCGCGATCTACGACGCCGACACCCGCAAGCAGTCCTTCGGCCAGGTCCGCAACGCGTACGTCCGCGTCGTGAACGCCGAGGGCGGCACCGAGGTCGCGCGCTACGACCTGTCCGAGGACGCCTCGACCGAGACCGCCATGGTGTTCGGCGAGCTGTACCGCAACGGCAGCGACTGGAAGTTCCGCGCCGTCGGCCAGGGCTACGCCAACGGTCTGCGCGGCATCGCGTCGGACTTCGGCGTCAGCGTCTGACGACTCCTCGTGAGCACCGCGCGTCCCGTCCGGGACGCGCGGTGCTCTGGTGTGCGCGCTGTGAGCGGCTCGTGAGAGCCTGTCGCGTCCGGACCCTCTCGCAGGGCGTCCCCGAACAGGAAGCTGACTGGTGATCCTCAAGACCTACCGCTGGTCGTTCGTCGTCACGGCCGTGGGCCTCGTGCTCGCCGCCCTGTACGGCCTCTCGGCCCACCTGGGGATCTTCCAGGCGATCGCCCTCGTGCTGATCCTCTCGGTCCTCGAGATCAGCCTCTCCTTCGACAACGCCGTCGTGAACGCCACCATCCTGGAACGGATGAGCGACTTCTGGCGGAAGATCTTCCTCTCCGTCGGCATCATCATCGCCGTCTTCGGCATGCGGCTGATCTTCCCGATCGTGCTCGTCAGCGTCACCGCCGGACTGGGCCCGATCGAGGTCGTGCAGCTGGCCCTGAAGGGCGGCAACCCGGAGGACCCGGGCACCTACGGCTACGAGCTGAACCAGGCGCACCCCACCATCGCGGCGTTCGGCGGCATGTTCCTGCTGATGCTGTTCCTCAACTTCATCTTCGGGGAGAAGGAGCACCACTGGCTCGGGCCGGTCGAGCGCGCCCTGGAGAAGGTCGGCAAGCTCGAGTACGTCCAGGTGATCGTCGCCGGGGCCGTGCTGCTCGTCGTGGCCGAGACCTTCGCCACCGACCACGGCCGCACGGTCCTCGCGTCCGGGCTCGCCGGCGTCGTCACCTACCTGCTGGTCAACGGCCTCGGGGAGTTGTTCAACGTCGAGGAGCACCTCGACCACGGTGAGCACCCGGAGGGTGCCGAGGCCGAGGCTTCCGGGTCCGAGGGGCGCAAGGGACCGACCGGTGCCGCGAAGGCCACGGGCAAGGCCGCGTTCTTCCTCTTCCTCTACCTCGAGGTCCTCGACGCGTCGTTCTCCTTCGACGGTGTCATCGGCGCGTTCGCCATCACCTCCGACCCGGTGATCATCGCCATCGGTCTGGGGGTCGGCGCCATGTACATCCGGTCGATGACCGTGCACCTCGTCGAGGAGGGCACGCTCGCGCAGTACCCGTACCTGGAGAACGGTGCGCTGTGGGCCATCGGCGCGCTGGCGACGATCCTGCTGCTGAGCATCGAGATCCACATCCCCGAGGTCGTCACCGGCCTCATCGGCCTGGCCTTCATCGTGGCCTCGCTCATCAGCTCGATCCGGTACAACCGGGCGCACCCCGAGGCCGCGCACGTCGAGACCGAGGCGACGGCGCAGGCGGGCTGAGCGCACCCGGAGCGGGGGAGGACGGCGGATCGGAGCAGGAGGCAGGGTGGGCGGGACGCACGGACGGCCGGACGAGGCGGTGCACAACTTCCTCGGGCACCCCGTGCCGCGGCGGAGCACCCGCACCTTCGCCGACCATCTCGCTCCGCCCCGCCGGCCCGCCCCGGTGCCACCGGCCCGGACGCAACCCCGCCCGGCGCCGGCCCCCGTCCCCACGCCCGCCCCGCGCGTGGCGCCGTCCCCTCGTCCGGTCGCGCCGCCGCCGGAGGCCGTCGTCGGGCAGGCGCGGGCCAGCGAGCGCCGCACCGTCCTGGACGACGAGCGCCCCAGCCTGACGGTCCCGGCGGCCGAGCGGGGGTCCGGCAGCCTGCGCTTCTCCCTGCAGTGGGAGCAGCAGGTGACGTCGACGGGTCTGCACCGTTCGTCCGACGTCCACCTGGGGTGCTTCTGGGAGACGCGCGACCGTCACTCCGGTGCGTTGCAGTCCCTGGGTGAACTGCTCGCGGCTCCCGGCTTCGGCGCACGGCAGGTCCTGCGCCTGGGCGCGCGCAGCGAGCAGGCGGGCGAGGAGGTCCTCGCCGACGCGGCCCACCTGGACCTGCTGCGCCGGATGGTCTTCTACGTCTACGCCCAGGGACCGGCGGCGCCCGACTACGCCGCCCTGGCGCCGCGCCTGACGATCTCCCGCCGCGGGGCGGGGACCGTGCAGGTGTGGGCGCAGGACGCGCCGGCCGGCGCCCGCACGTGCGCGCTGGCCTCCATCCACGACGTGGCGGGCGACCTGGTCCTGCGCCGCGAGAACGAGTTCTTCCCCGGGACCGCGCGCGAGGTCGCCCTGGCCTACGGTTTCGACGACCTCGACTGGAACGCCGAGGGCACCGTGCCCCGCCCGTCCTGACCCCGCCCGTCCCGCCCCACGCACGCACCGCACACCCCGAAACCACCGGAGGGAACACCATGGCCGTCAGCCTCGCCAAGGGCCAGAAGCTGTCGCTCAGCAAGTCCGGTGGCGGTGAGCTGACCCGCGTCTTCGCGGGGCTGGGCTGGGACGCCGTGGCCAAGGGCCTGTTCCGGAAGAAGGCCGTCGACATCGACCTCGACGCGAGCGTCCTGCTCTTCGACGGCCGCGGCAAGCTCGTCGACGAGGTGTGGTTCAACCAGCTGCGCAGCAAGGACGGCTCGGTGGTCCACAGCGGCGACAACCTCACCGGTGAGGGCGACGGCGACGACGAGGTGGTCCACATCGACCTGCCCGCGGTGCCCGCGGCCGTGCAGACGCTCGTCTTCACCGTCTCCAGCTTCACGGGCCAGAACTTCAGCCAGGTGCAGAACGCGGTCTGCCGCCTGGTCGACGCGGCCGGTCCCCAGGAGGTCGAGCTGGCGCGCTACGAGCTGACCGAGGCCGGCCCCCACACCGCGCTCGTCAGGGCCAAGCTGACCCGCGAGGGTTCCGGCTGGGCCATGACGGCCATCGGCGCCCCCGCGCAGGGTCGGCACATCCGCGACCTGCGCGACGCCGTCGCGGCGCACCTCTGAGTCCCGGCGGTGCGGCACTTCGCCACCCTCGACGAGGAGCAGACGCAGCGGCTCTTCCTGCACCCGCCGCGGCCCGTCGACGTCATGGCCCCCCGCGACGAGCTGGCCGTGGCCCTCGGCGCGACCCTCTACTGCCCGGCGACGCGCGAACGCCTCGCGGGTGACCTCCTGCGGCTCGCGCGCCGCGGGGTGCTGTCGGCCGTCGCCTGCCTGGAGGACTCGGTCCCGGACGACCGGGTCGCCCAGGCCGAGGAGATCCTCGTCCGCGAGCTCGCCGGGCTGGCCCAGGCCCCGGAGTGGTCGCAGGACCAGCCGCTCATGCTGTTCCTGCGCGCCCGCACACCGCGCCAGCTCCTCGACGTCGTCGACCGTGCGGGCGTGGGGCTGGACTGCCTGCTCGGGTTCGTCGTGCCGAAGTTCGGTGGTGCCGGGCAGCCGCACCCGAAGGAGTGGCTGGAGGCCGTGGCCACCGCCTCGGAGCGGGCGGGGCGCCGGCTCTGGGCGATGCCGGTGCTGGAGAGCCGCGACGTCGCGCACCTCGACACCCGCCACGAGGCCCTCTTCGCGATCCGCGACGTCCTCGACGCCCACCGCGACGTGGTCCTCGCCGTCCGCACGGGCGCGACGGACCTGTCCTCGGCCTACGGGCTGCGGCGGCCCCGCGGGTCGACGGTCTGGGACGTGCGGGTCGTCGCGGACGTCCTGGGCGACGTCATCAACGTCCTCGGACGCGCCGACGGCAGCGGGTACCCGATCACCGCGCCGGTGTGGGAGCACTTCAGCTCCGGCGAGCGCGTCTTCCGCACGTCGCTCGCGGCCAGCCCCTTCGCCGAGGGCGCGGAGGAGCTGCGCGAGCAGCTCATCGCCGACGACCTCGACGGCCTGGTCCGCGAGCTCGTCCTGGACCAGGTGAACGGGCTGCAGGGCAAGACCGTCATCCACCCCTCGCACGTCGCCGTCGTGCACGCGATGTCGGTCGTCACCCACGAGGACTTCTGCGACGCCACCGACGTCGTGGCGCAGTCGGGGGGCGGGGCCATGGCCTCGGCGTACCGGAACAAGATGAACGAGGCGGGCCCGCACCGGGCCTGGGCCGAACGCGTCCTGCTGCGCGCCCGCGCCTTCGGGGTCGCGCGCGAGGACGTCTCGTACGCCCACCTGCTGCAGGCCCAGGACGACGCGTGGCGCCGCGCCCGGGCGGACGCGTGAGCGCGACCGCGCGCGACTGGGTGGGGCAGCGGCTGGGCGTGGCGGTCGACGGGCCGCCCGGCGTCGACGGCCTCGACGTCCACGACCTGCTCGGGCTCGCCCTGCGCCGCAACCCCCGCCGGGCCCACCTCCTCGTCAGCACCGTCCTGGGCAAGCACGTGCCGACCGACCCGCGGCTCGTGCGCGCCGCGGGGCTGCGGCTGGGGGCGCAGGTCGCGGCCGCCCTCGGCGTCCCCGACGCACCCGGCGCCCCCACGAGCACCTGGCGCGCCGCCCTCGCCGGTGACGCGGGCGCCGCGGCCGCCGTCCTGGCCGCCGCGCGCCAGCCCGCCGCCCGCCCCGACGTCGTGGTCCTGGGGTACGCCGAGACCGCCACCGGCCTCGGGCACGCGGTGGCGCAGGCGCTCGGCTGCGCCGGGCTGCACTCCACCCGGCGCGACGTGCCCGGCGCCGTGGACTGGGCGGGGTTCGAGGAGGAGCACTCCCACGCCACGGGGCACCGGCTGCTGCCGACCGACCCCGTCGTCCGCGCCCGGCTCGCCGACCCCGCCGCCCCCGTGGTCCTCGTCGACGACGAGCTGTCCACGGGCCGGACCGTCGCGAACACCGTGCGCGCCGTCCACGCGCTCGCCCCGCACACCCACTACGTCGTCGCCGGGCTCGTCGACCTTCGCTCGGACGCCGACCGGGACCGGATGGCGGCGGTGGCGAGCGAGCTCGGCACCCGCGTCGACGTCGTCTCCCTCGCCGCCGGCACCGTCACGCTGCCCGAGGGCGTCCTGGAGCGGGGCGCCGCCCTCGCCGCCGGTGTCGACCCCGTCGTCCCCGGGACCCGCCCGGCACCCGACGTCACGACCGTCGCGCTCGAGTGGCCCGCCGGTGCCGCGACCACCGCCCGGTTCGGCACACCGCCCGGGCACGAGGCGGCGCTCGACGCAGCCCTGCGGCGCGACGGCGCCCTCGACGACCTGCTGCGACACCTGCCCGACGGGGGTGACGTCCTCGTGCTCGGGACCGAGGAACTCCTGCACGCGCCCCTCGCCGTCGCCACCGCGCTCGCGGACCGGTCCGGGGGAGGCGTGCGGTTCTCCTCCACGACCCGCTCGCCCGTCCTCGCGGTCGACGACCCGGGCTACGCCGTCCGGAGTTCGGTCGCGTTCGTCTCGCACGACCCGGCCCAGGACGGGCCGGGCGTCCGGTACGCGCACAACGTGGCCCGGCCCGGCGGCTGGGACGCGCTCCTGCTCGTCGTGGACGGCGCCTGCGACCCCGCGGCGCTGTCCGCTCCCGACGGCGTGCTGGCCGCCCTGGCCCCGTGCACCGACCGTCTCCTGCTGCTCACCCTGCCCGCCGACACCTGGAGTGACCCCGCGTGAACCTCCCGACCCCGCTGTCCGGACCCCGGTTCGGCAGCTACCGGCCGGACGAGGTGAGCTGGTTGCTCACCGACCTGTCCGACGTCGAGCTCGAGGCCCCCGCCGAGGAGCGCGAGGAGGCGATCCAGAGCGGCGGGGCGCACTACGCCGAGTCGCTGCCGGTGGAGTACCAGCCGAGCGAGGAGTACCAGCGGCTGTTCCTCGACGCCCTCGGGCGCGGGGCCCGCCGGGTCGCGCTGGGCGTGGCGGTCGTCGCCGAGCTCCTGCGCGCCGAACGCGGCCCGGACCTCATGCTGGCGTCGCTGGCCCGGGCGGGGACCCCCGTCGGGATCCTGTTGCGGCGCTGGGCGTCCCGGCAGGGTCTGCACTGGCCGCACGTCGCGGTGTCGATCGTGCGCGGGAAGGGAATCGACGAGGTGGCGCTGCGCTGGGCGGCCGCGCACCACGACCCCGCGTCGGTCGTGTTCGTCGACGGCTGGACGGGCAAGGGCGCCATCGTCCGGGAGCTGTCCGCCGCCCTGGCCGCGCTCGACGCGGGGTTCAGCGACGACCTCGCGGTGCTGGCGGACCCGGGCCGCTGCGTGCGGACGTTCGGCACCCGCGAGGACTACCTCGTGCCGTCGGCGTGCCTGAACTCCACCGTCTCCGGGCTGGTCTCGCGCACGGTCCTCAACGACCGCCTCATCGCCCCGGGGCAGTTCCACGGGGCGAAGTTCTACGCCGACCTCGCCCCCGTGGACCTGTCGCGTCGGTTCCTCGACGAGGTCACCGCCTGCTTCGACGACGTGGCCGCGCAGGTGCCCGCCGCGGTCGAGGCCGTCCGCGGGGGTGACCGGCAGGCGTCGTTCACCGGGTGGGCCGAGGTCGAACGCGTCAGCGAGCACTACGGCATCGGGGACGTGAACCTCGTCAAACCCGGGGTGGGGGAGACGACCCGCGTCCTGCTGCGCCGCGTCCCCTGGCGGGTGCTCGTGCGCCCGGAGGCGGAACTGTCGCACCCCGACGACCTCGCGCACGTCCGACTGCTGGCCGACCAGCGCGGCGTGGTCGTCGAGGAGGTGCCCGGGTTGTCGTACTCGGCCATCGGCCTCATCCACCCCCGCTTCACCCGCGGGGCGACGGGTGCGGACGGGCGGGCGGTGTGAGCGCGGGCCTGCTCGCCGCGAGCGACCTGGACCAGACCCTCGTGTTCTCCTCCCGGTCCGCCCAGGCCGACGTCGCGGGTCTGGTGCCCGTGGAGGAGTACCGCGGCGGGACGATCTCCTGGGTCTCCCCGGGGGCCTGGTCCGTGCTGGGCGACCTCGTCGCCGCGGAGCGCCTCGTGCCGGTGACCACCCGGACCGTGGAGCAGTACCAGCGGATCCGCTGGCCGGACCGGCCGCCGCGGTACGCGGTGTGCGCCAACGGGGGAGTCGTCCTGGTCGACGGTTCGCCCGACGCCGGGTGGGACGCCGCCGTCCGCGAGCGCCTGGCGGGGTGCGCCCCCGTCGCCGACGTCGTCGCCGAACTCGGACGGCTGGCCGCCGACCTCCTCGCCGCCGTCCCGGGTTCGGAGGAACCCGCCGTGCGCGAGGTGCCCGGGTTGTTCGGGTACGTCGTCCTGCGCGACGGGCAGCGCGCCGAACTGGAGGGCGCCCGCCTCGGCGACCTCACCGTCCTGCTCGACGGCTGGGGTTTCACGGTGTCGCTGCAGGGGCGCAAGCTGTACGCGGTGCCGCGGCCGCTGACGAAGTCCGCCGCCGTCGCCGAGGTCGTCTCCCGCTGCGGCGCCGAGGGTTTCGTCGCCGCGGGGGATTCCCTGCTGGACGTCGACCTGCTCGTCGCGGCCCGGTCGGCGCGCCGCCCGCGGCACGGGGAACTCCTGCGGGCCGGGTGGGAGCACCCCGGGGTGGAACTGACCACGGCGGTCGGTGCGGCGGCGGGCGAGGAGATCGCCCGCTGGCTCGCCGCGCAGACCGCCTGACCTCAGCGCGCCCTTCCCCGGACCAGGGCGAAGGCTCCCGCGAGGCCCAGCAGCGCGAGGGTCCAGCGGACGGCCGGCCCGCCCGGCGGGTGCAGCAGCGCTTCGGCCAGCGCGCCCACGGGCACGACGAGGCGGGCGAGCAGCCCGACCGTCCCCGGTCCTCGCAGCAGCGTCCCGACGAACCCCAGCGGCGCGCAGCACACCAGGGCGACGGCCCACCAGAAGGCGATCCGCGGGGCGTACGCCGACAGCGGGAGGTCGTGCAGGCGGGCGGCCACGACGTAGAACGCGCTCAACCCCACCGTCCCGCTGAGCCAGCCGGCGACGGCGGCGGACCGGGGGCGGCCGAGGAGGGCACCCGCTACGACGGCCACGCCCGCCCAGGCCGTCCCGGAGTTGAGGACGGCGACGACGAACCGCGTCGGTGCGGCGGAGCCGCTGTCCAACAGCGCGTTCACCACCCCGAACACGGCGGCCGCGACGAGGACGAGGAGCAGGCGCCGGGTGGGACTCACCCGTCGACCGTAGGCAGGGGTGCGGGCCGGCTCGGACCCCTGCGCGGGATCACCCGGAGCTGCGCGTCAGACCTCCACGGGCGTCGAGGTGCTGCAGGACGGACAGGTGGCCTGCGCCGGGCACGGTGACGACCTCGGCCGCGGGCAGGAGCCGGGCCAGGCGGTGGGCGTGCCCGACCGGCACCATGAGATCGGCCTCGCCGTGGACGATCCGCACCGGGACCGTGGTCCGGGACGGGTCGAAACCCCAGTCCGCCGCGTGAGCGGACTCGTCGTCGTCGAACCCGGGCGAACCGGAGGCCTCCGCGACGACCGTCTCGAACCAGTTCCAGGGACCGGCCAGGGCCGCCCAGTCCTCGGGCGTGAAGGGGACCTCGTCGTCCCCCGTCGTCGGTCTCTCCGGGCCCTCCAGCGGCTCGCCGGGGCTGAGGCCCGACAGGCACAGCGCGTGCGTCACGCGGTCCGGCAGCAGCGCCGCGCACGCCAGCGCGTGGGAGGCGCCGCCGGAGTGCCCGACCGTGCGGCAGAGCGCGATCCCGAGGTGGTCCAGCACCGCCCGCACGTCGGCCGCGACGTCGGCGACCGTGCGCCCGGGCAGGCGGGTGGAGCGGCCGTAGCCCGGGCGGTCCACGCCGATCCAGCGTTCGCCGTCGGTCCGCCACGGGCCCGGCGGTTCACCGGTGTTCGGGCTGCCCCCGTGCCACAGGACGACGTCGGCGTCCGCGGGGCCGGTGTCGTGGATCCCCAGGACGCGGCCGTCCGGGAGGCGCAGTTCCGTCCGTCGCACGTCCTCGCTCACGGGAACAAGGGTTCCACCGCGCGGCGGCCCGCGTCGAGGTCGAACCCCTTGGCCGCCAGCCACCCGTCGTCCCAGTAGGTGTCGAGGTAGCGGTTCCCGTCGTCGCAGACGAGCGTCACGACCGACCCCGGGCGGCCCTCCTCGCGCATCCGGTGCACGAGCCGCAACGCGACGCAGAGGTTCGTCCCCGTCGAGGCGCCGGCGCGGATCCCGGTGCGCTCGAACAGCATCCGCATCGCGGCGACGGACTCGTCGTCGGGGACCGTGACGACCTCGTCGATGACCGAGGGCACGAAGGAGGGCTCCACCCGGGGCCGGCCGATCCCCTCGACGCGCGACCCGCGGGCGGTCACGTCCCGGGACCCGGCCCGCCACGCCGGCGCGAACGCCGAGCCCTCGGGGTCGGCCACGGCGAGCTTCGTCTCGTGCTGGGCGTACCGGCAGTAGCGGCCGATCGTCGCGCTCGTCCCACCCGTCCCCGCGCCCACGACGATCCACGCCGGTTCCGGGTGGGGTTCGAGGGCCAGTTGCTCGAAGATGGAGCAGGCGATGTTGTTGTTGCCGCGCCAGTCGGTGACGGTCGAGGCCATCGCGAACTGGTCGAGGTAGTGGAACCCCGGCTGCGACCCGAGCTCCTCCGCGGCGGCGTAGACGTGCCCGGGGTCCTCGACGAGGTGCAGGCGGCCGCCCTGGCGGCGGATGAGGTCCAGCTTCGCCGTCGACGTCGTGGCCGGGACGACGGCGACGAAGTCCAGGCCGAGCAGCCGGGCGAAGTACGCCTCCGACACCGCCGTCGACCCGCTGGACGCCTCCACCAGCGTCGTCGTCGGCCCGATGTCGCCGTTGCTCAGGCCGAAGAGGAACAGCGAGCGGGCGAGCCGGTGCTTGAGGGATCCGGTGGGGTGCGTCGACTCGTCCTTGAGGTAGAGCCGCACGCCCCACTCGGTGGGGAGGTCGAAGACCCGCAGGTGGGTGTCGGCGCTGCGGTTGGCGTCCGCCTCGACGATGCGCACGGCCGCGTGCACCCAGTCCCGGTCCTCGTGCGAGGGGGGCGTGGAGGCGGGACCGGGGGTGACGGGCGCTGGGCTCACCGGAGGACGGTACCGGCGAAGCGGCCCACCGGAAGATCACCGCAGGCCACGATGGGACCGTGTCCGACCCGTCCGCGCCCCCGTCCCGGCGTTCCGCCACCCTCCTCGCCGGCCTCGCCCTCGTCGGGGCCGCCCTGCCCGTCGTCCTGCTCGTCGCCGACCTCGTCCCGGTCTTCACCGAGACCTACGAGGGGTTCGACCTCCCCGGGTTCACTCCGCCCGGGCGGATGGAACGGCTGGCCCAGGCGGTGACGACGACGGCGTGGTCCCCGGCCCTGCTGACCTCCGTGTTCGGGCTCGCGGTCCTCGCCGTGCTCGTCGTCGCCGGTCGGCGGGTGCCGGTGGTGCTGCGCGTCCTCGGGGCGGTCGTCGCCGTGGCCGTCGTGGCGCTGACCGCGACCGCCGCCGTCGGCACCGCTGCGGGGGCACGCTCGGGGTTCGCGACCGGGCTGGGTCTTGACCCGTCGTCGGCGGTCCAGGACGCCCCGACGATCGGTCCTCTCCTGGCCGTCGGGGTCTTCGCCGTGCTGGCCGTCGTGGCGCTGCTCGGCCGGACGAGGGCGTCGTGAGGCCCCTGCCGTGGGCACTCCTCGTCGCGACGGCCACCCCCGTCGGCGTCGTCCTCGTCGCCGGGGCCCGAGTCCTGCGAGGTGACGTCGACGTCACCTACGGCCTCGGCCCGGGGCCCGAGGCGACCGCCGCTCCCGTGCTGGTGGACCGGCTGGGCTGGCTGACGTACACCGTCGGTTACGACTGGGCGCTCACCGCGGCGGCCCTCGGGTGCGTCCTGCTCGCCGTCTGCCGGTGGGCTCCCCGCCCGTGGCAGGTGGCCGGCCTCGTGCGCGGAGCGGCCACCGCCGTGGCCGGCGTGACCGGCCTCGTGGGGCTCGCTGCGGCGGTGGTCGTCCTCGTGGTCTCGCACGCGCCGCTGACGCCGCTGCAGACCCAGCTGTCGGCTCCCCGGGACCCGGAGCCGGGCACGATGGTCGCGACCGTCGTCAGCCTCGGCACCTCGTTCAGCGACGCGGCCGTCCCCGCCGTCCTCGGGGGCACGGCCCTCCTCGCCGCGTGGTGGCTGACCCGGCGGGGAGCCGAACCCCACCGCGTCGCAGGTTCGTGATGCCGACGCGGCCGCCGCGCTCGTCCCCGCGGGGACCTGCGCAGCAGCCGCGTGGGTGCTGTCCCGCCGCGGGGGCTGACAGCGCCGACGGTCAGCCCTGGGTCTGGACCCAGACCGTGGTGTCCGCCGGCACCCGGCCGTCGGTCAGCTCACCGCTGGCCAGCACGACCCGGCCCGCGGGCACGTCCACCGGCTCGTCGCCGAAGTTCGTCAGGCACGTCCAGCCACCGGGCCGGGCGAACGCCACGACGTCGGCGGGCGTCTCGAGCCACTCCAGCTCCTCGGCGCCCTGCAGGCGTCGCCGGGTGGCCAGGGCCTGCCGGTAGAGCTCGAGCGTGGACCCCTCGACCCCGTCCTGCTGGTCGACCGCGACGTCGGCGAACCACGACGGCTGGGGCAGGTGCGCTCCGCCGGGGCCGAACCCGTGGGAAGGCCCGGCCGCCGTCCAGGGCAGCGGGACGCGGCAGCCGTCGCGGCCCTTCTGCTCGCCGCCGGAGCGCACCCACGTCGGGTCCTGCAGGTCGGCCGCGGGGATGTCCGCGACCTCGGCCAGGCCGAGTTCCTCGCCCTGGTAGAGGTAGGTGCTGCCGGGCAGGGCGAGGATGAAGGCCGTCGCCGCCCGGGCCCGGCGCAGTCCGCCGGCGGTGTCGGGTTCGGGGTCCTTGCCGGCCGAGAGCAGCCAGGCGTTCTGGTCGGCGCCCGCGGGCAGCGCGTAGCGGCTGGCGTGCCGGACGACGTCGTGGTTCGACAGGACCCACGTCGAGGAACTGCCCGCCTCGCGTGCGAAGGCGAGGTTCTCGGTGACGATCGTGCGGAACGCGGTGGCGGTGGGGTCCGCCTGCAGGAGGTCGAAGTTGAACGCCTGGCCGAGCCCCTCGGGGGAGGCGTAGCGCGCCCGGCGGTGCGCTGGCACCCACGCCTCGGCGACGGCGGTGCGCGGCGGGTCGTACTCGTCGAAGAGCTTGCGCCACTCCACGTAGACGTCGTGCACCTCGTCGCGGTCGAAGAACCGGTGCGCCCCGTCGACGAGGTCGGCCAGCTCGGCCTGGGTGGGCAGGGGTTCGGACAGGTCCTTGGCGAGGGAGTTCGCGACGTCGATGCGGAACCCGTCGACGCCGCGGTCGGCCCAGAACCGCAGCGTGCGCAGGTGGTCCTCGCGCACGTCGGGGTGGTTCCAGTTCCAGTCCGGCTGCTCGGGGGCGAACAGGTGCAGGTACCACTCGCCGTCGCCGACGGGTTCCCACGACGACCCGCCGAACATCGCCGTCCAGTCCGAGGGCGGCAGTTCCCCGTCGACGCCGCGGCCGTGCCGGAACACGTAGCGCTCGCGCTCGGGCGACCCCGGCCCCGCGGCCAGCGCCTCCTGGAACCAGACGTGCCGGTCGGAGGAGTGGTTGGGGACGATGTCGACGACGAGCTTGATGCCGGCGGCGTGCAGCGCCGCGACCATCTCGTCGAACTGCTCGAGCGTCCCGATCTTGGGGTCGACGTCGCGGTGGTCGTCGACGTCGTAGCCGCCGTCGGCCAGCGCCGAGGGGTAGAAGGGGCTGAGCCAGACGGCGTCGACGCCGAGGGCCGCCAGGTGCGGCACGCGGGACGTGATGCCGGGCAGGTCGCCGATCCCGTCACCGTTCGAGTCGGCGAAGCTGCGCGGGTAGACCTGGTAGACGACGGCCTGGCGCCACCAGTCCTGGGGCTGGGTCAACGGGAACTCCGGTGATCGTGGATGGAGGGGCTAGATTCAGGCCCTGAATCAAGTGTGCTCGCGTGCGGTGGGAGGGTCAAGCGGTGACACGAGGAGGTTCGGTGACGCGCCGGCTGCGGGACGAGAACGCCCTGGCCGTGCTGCACCACGTGTGGGACCTGCCGGACGGTGCCGACGGCGTGACCGGGTCCGACCTCATGGCGGCCACGGGGTTGTCCCGGGCGACCGTGCACGACGTCTGCGGCGAGCTCATCGAGCGCGGCTGGTTGCGGGAGCTGGAGAACGGCCGCACCACCGAGGGCTACGTCACGGGCCGTCCGGCGCGCCGCTACGCCTTCGACGCCCTCGCCGGGACGGTCCTCGGTGTCGACGCGGGCCTGCACCGGATCGCCGTGCGCGTGGCCGACCTGCGGGGACGTGCGCTGGCCGACGCGGCGGAGGAGGTCGACCACGACCCCGCGCGGACGCCCGTCGCCGACCGCGTCGCCGACGTGGTGCGGATCGTCGAGGAGGCGTGGGACCGGGCCGAGCGGCCCCGGGTGCTCGGGGTCGCCCTCGGGGTGCCGGCCCCCGTGGGCCCGTCGGGAACCACCGAGTTCAGCGGCAACCCCTTCTGGGAGTTCGTGAACCCCGACCTGACCGGCGCGCTCGCCCGCCGGGCGGGCTGGCGGGTGCTCGCCGACAACGACGCGAACCTCGCCGCGCTGGCCGAGGGCTGGCGGGGCAGCGGACGCGGCGTGCGCCACCAGGTGACGCTGCTGGCGGGGGAGCGCATCGGGGCCGGCGTCGTCGAGGACGGCCGGCTGCTGCGGGGGGCGCGCGGTGGCGTGGGGGAGATGCGCTACCTCGACCTCGTCGAGGGCGTCGGGTCCCCGGACGGCCTCGGGAAGGTGCTGCGCGAGCTGGTGCGGGCCGCCGGCGGGACGGGCGCGGCCGAGGACGTCGTCGCCGCGGCCGCCGCCGGGGAGGAGTCCGCCGGGGCGCTGCTCGACGTCGCCGCCGAACGCCTCACGCGGGTCGTCGTGACGCTCGTCAGCCTCTTCGACCCCGACCGGGTGGTCGTCGCCGGCGGTGTGGCCGGAGCCCCCGGGCTCGTCGAACGCGTCGAGGCGGGGCTGCCGCGCTTCCTCGACCCGCCGCGGCCCCCCGTCGTGGCCTCGACGCTCGGCCGCGACGTCGTCGTGCTGGGCGCGCTGCGGAGGGCCCTCGACGAGGTGCGGGCCGATGCGCTCGCGCTCTCACCCGGGCGCGGGTGAAACCCTCAGAACGAGTGCTCGTCGGCGGGGAAGGACCCCTCGCGGACCTCGGCGGCGTAGGTCCGTGCCGCGTCGGCGAGCGTCGTGCGGACGTCGGCGAACTTCTTGACGAACCGGCCCGTGCGCTCGCTCAGGCCGGCGAAGTCCTGCCACACGAGGACCTGCGCGTCGCAGTCCGCACCCGCGCCGATGCCCACGGTGGGGATGGCCAGCGTCGACGTCACCTGCCGGGCGACGTCGGCCGGGACCATCTCCAGCACCACCGAGAACGCCCCCGCCTCCGCGACGGCCTTCGCGTCCGCGACCACCTGCGCCGCAGCGTCTCCGCGCCCCTGGACCCGGTACCCGCCCAGGGCGTGCTCGGCCTGCGGGGTGAACCCGACGTGGCCCATGACGGGGATGCCCGCCGCGACGACGGCCCGGATCCGGGAGGCGCGCGCGACGCCACCCTCGAGCTTCACGGCGTGCGCGCCGCCCTCCTTCATGAGCCGGACCGCGGAGTGCACGGCCTGCTCGTCGGAGGCCTCGTAGGACCCGAACACCAGGTCGGCGACGACGAGCGCGTGCGGCGCCCCGGCGACGACGGCCCGGACCAGCGGCACCATGTGGTCGAGGGTCACCGGGACGGTCGTCGGCATGCCGTAGACGGTGTTGGCCGCCGAGTCCCCGACGAGCAGTGCGGGGATGCCCGCCTCGTCGAACACCGCCGCCGTCATCGCGTCGTAGCTCGTGAGCATCGCCCACTTCTCGCCCGCGTCCTTCCACTGCTGCAGGTGGTGGACGCGGGTCCGCCTGCGGTGCGCGGGCTGCTCGGTCGCGTAGGCCACCTCAGGCCTCCGTCACCGGGGCGTCGGTCTTCACGTCGACCGGCGGGGTGAGCGAGTCCGACGCCTGCGGTTCGCGCCAGCGGTTCGTGATGGGCAGGCGGCGGTCCCGGCCGAACGCCTTGAACGAGATCTTCGGCCCCGGGGCGAACTGCCGGCGCTTCCACTCCGCGCGGTCGACGAGGGTCAGGACGGAGTCCACGAGGGTTCCGTCGAAACCGGCCGCCAGCATGTCGGCGCGGCCCCGGTCGCCCTCGACGTAGTCCTCCAGGATCGCGTCGAGCACCTCGTACGGCGGCAGGGAGTCCTGGTCGGTCTGGTCCGGGCGCAGCTCGGCCGACGGGGGTTTGCTGATGGTGTTCTCGGGGATCGGCGGCTGCTCCCCGCGCCGCACGGCCTCGGCGTTGCGCCAGCGGGACAGTTCCCACACGAGGGTCTTCGGCACGTCCTTCAGCGGCGCGTACCCGCCGACGGAGTCGCCGTACAGGGTCGAGTACCCGACCGCGAGCTCGCTCTTGTTGCTCGTCGCCAGCGTGAGGTGGCCCTCCTGGTTGGCCAGGCCCATGAGCGTCGTCCCGCGCACGCGCGCCTGGAGGTTCTCCTCCGCGACACCGTGCAGCGGGACGGTGGCCAGGAACGCGTCGACCATCGGGGCGATGGCGTACTGCCGGTACTCGAACCCGCAGCGGGTCGCGAGGTCCTCGGCGTCGTCCTTGGAGTGCTGGCTGGAGTACCCCGACGGCAGCGAGATGCCGACGACGTTCTCCGGGCCGATCGCGTCGCAGGCCAGGCTCGCCACCAGTGCGGAGTCGATGCCGCCGGAGACGGCGATGACGACGGAGCGGAACCCGTTCTTGCGCACGTAGTCCCGCAGCCCCAGCACGATCGCCGCGTGGACGTCGGCGACGTCCGGCAGGGGTTCGTGGACCTCGCTGTCGCGCGGGGTGAACGCCGGCGCGGGCTCCTCGGAGACCGTGATCCGCTGCACGCCCTCCTCCCAGCCGGGGGTGCGCGCGGCCGGCAGGTCGAGGTCGGTGACGACGAGGGCCTCGCGGAACTGCGGCCCGCGCGAGAGGACCGTCCCGTCCTGACCGACGACGAGGGAGTCGCCGTCGAAGACGAGTTCGTCCTGGCCGCCGACGGCGTTGACGTAGGCGATCGGGCAGCCGGCCTCCGCGGCGCGGCGGGCCACGAGTTCGAGGCGGACGTCGTCCTTGTTGCGCTCGTAGGGGGAACCGTTGATGACGGCGAGCAGCCCGGCCCCGGCCTCGTCGGCCGTCTGCACCGGCCCGCCGTCCTGCCACAGGTCCTCGCAGATCGCGATCGCCACGTCGATCCCGCGCACGCGCGCCACGAGCAGGTCGTCGCCCGGGGTGAAGATGCGGTACTCGTCGAAGACGCCGTAGTTCGGCAGGTGGTGCTTGGCGTAGCGCCCGACGACCCGGCCGCCGTGCAGGACCGCCGCGCAGTTCTGCGGGCGCCCCACGCCCTCGTGCTGGTCGACGTACCCCACGACGACCGTGACGTCACCGTTCCCGTCGTCGGCGACCTCCGCCGCGAGCCGTCCCACCGCCTGCCGCGAGGCCGCCACGAACGAGCGCCGCAGCGCCAGGTCCTCCACGGGGTAGCCGGTCACCGCGGTCTCGGGGAAGAGCACCAGGTGCGCCCCGTCGGCCGCCGCCTTCGCCGTCCACTCCCGGATCGCCGCGACGTTCCCGTCGAGGTCGCCGACGGTCGTGTCGATCTGGGCCATGGCCACGCGCAGCTGGGGCATGGGGTCAGCGTAGTGAGCGGGGGAGGGTGGCTCCGGGGCGGTGCGGGTCCGGCCCCACGCCGGCGGACTCCCCGGACCTGTCGCGCCCCACACTCGTGCCCGGTCCCGTGCCCGGTCCCACGACCGTCCCCACTCCCGGTCCGAGGGCGGCTCCGGTCGGATCGGCTGTGGGACCGGCGGGGACGTCGTGGGCGCGACCTCCCTGCCGGTCCCAAGGCTGCACCCACGGCCGGTCCGATGCCTCCTGGCTCTCAAGGCCCCCGCTGAGCGGGACGTCGACCCGGGCTCCACAGCCCCGCGAGGGCCGCTCCTGTCCACAGGTGTCGCTGACGGCCGTCCCCGGGCCCGCTCGGAGGTTGGACGCTCTCGGCGTGCTCACCCTCCCGGACACCATCCGATCGTTGGCCCGCGAGCAGCAGGGCCTCGTGACTCGGCGGCAGCTCTACGACGCCGGTGTCACGAGCGCCCAGGTCCGGTGGGCGGCCCAGCGGAACTGGCGGCTCGTCCACCGTGACGTGTTCTCGCTCACGACCGGACGGCTGGACCCGCTGCAGCAGCTCCACGCAGCGCAACTGTTCGCCGGGCCGGACGCCCACCTCGCCTCGCTGTCAGCCGTGCGCTGGCACGGCGTGAGCGCCGTGCCGGACGACGGGGTCCGGCGGTTCCTCGTGCCATGGAACCGGGACGGCAGGAACGCGCCCGGCGTCGCGGTGCGCAGGACGAAGCGCATGGAAACGAGACCCTGGTACCGCGGGCCACTGACGGTGACATCCCCTGCGAGGGCTGTGGTGGACGCAGCCCGGTTGCTGCGGGGGGACGACGTGCGCGCCCTGATCTTCGAGGCGGTTCAGCGTCGGATCGTCCGGCTCGACCAGTTGGTGGTGGAGGTCGAAGCGGGCGCTGTCCGAGGCTCGGCCGCCGTGCGGGCTGCAGTCGAAGAGGTCGCCGGTGGAGCGTGGTCGTTGCCCGAGAGCGACCTGGCCGACGTCTTCGCGAGCAGCCGCATCCTGCCGACGCCCCTCTTCAACCCGGTGCTGACGGGCCCGGACGGGTCGGCGTTGCCCAGCCCGGACGCCCTCTTCGTCGAGGCCTTCCTCGCGGTGCAGGTCCACTCGCGGCGGCACCACCTCTTCGAGGACGACTGGGAGCGCACGCTGCGCGCCGACACCGCCCTGGGAGCCGCGGGCATCCCGCTGATGGCCTTCTCACCCCACACCATCCGCAGTGACGGGGCGCGGTTGCTGCAGTCCGTCGAACGCGCCTACCTCTCCCGTCTGGGTGCGGTGCCGCCGCCCGGAGTCATCTGGTCGAGGCGCCCGGTGTGAGGTGAGCTGATGCGGGGTGGGACCGGGCGTGAGACCGGCTCGGGCGTTGTGATCGCGACCGCCTCGCCGGTCCCACGCCCGTCCCCATGTGGGACCGGATGTGGGACCGGGCGGGGGGCGGCGGGGGCCGGGCGGGGCGGGGACGGTGATGCGCGATGATGACCGGGATGGCCGCCGGGCCCGGCGGACGGATCGACGGGAAGGGTGGACATGGACCGCCAGCAGGAGTTCGTGCTGCGGACGCTGGAGGAGCGGGACATCCGCTTCGTCCGGCTCTGGTTCACCGACGTCATCGGGACGTTGAAGTCGGTGGCGATCGCGCCGGCCGAGCTCGAGGGCGCCTTCGGGGAGGGCATCGGCTTCGACGGATCGGCCATCGAGGGCCTGTCCCGCGTGTCGGAGTCGGACATGCTGCTCAAGCCGGAGCCGTCGACCTTCCAGGTCCTGCCGTGGCGGAACACCGACGAACACCAGGGCACCGCGCGCATCTTCTGCGACATCCTCACCCCGGACGGGCAGCCGGCGCGCTCGGACCCGCGGTTCGTCCTCAAGCGCGCGCTCGACAAGGCCGCGCAGGCGGGCTACACGTTCTACACGCACCCCGAGATCGAGTTCTACCTCTTCAAGGGACCGCTGGAGCGCGGCGCGACGCCGGAACCCGTCGACTACGTCGGGTACTTCGACAACCACCCCGGCAGCACGACGACGGACTTCCGCCGCACGGCCATCTCCACGCTGGAGAGCATGGGCATCTCGGTGGAGTTCAGCCACCACGAGGGCGGCCCGGGTCAGAACGAGATCGACCTGCGCTACGCCGACGCGCTGACGACCGCGGACAACATCATGACGTTCCGCACGGTCCTCAAGGAGGTCGCGCGCGACCAGGGCGTCTACGCCAGCTTCATGCCCAAACCCCTGGCGGGAGAGCCGGGTTCGGGCATGCACACGCACCTCTCGCTCTTCGACGGGGACGCCAACGCGTTCTACGAGGCGGGGGCGGAGTACCAGCTCTCGCGCACCGGACGGCAGTTCATCGCCGGCGTCCTGCGGCACGCCGCGGAGATCACCGCGGTGACCAACCAGTTCGTGAACTCCTACAAGCGGCTGTGGTCCGGCGGCGAGGCGCCCAGCTACATCTGCTGGGGCCACAACAACCGGTCCGCCCTCGTCCGGGTGCCGATGTACAAGCCGTCCAAGGGCCAGTCGGTGCGCATCGAGTACCGCGCGCTGGACTCCGCGGCGAACCCCTACCTGGCGTTCGCGCTGCTGCTGTCGGCCGGGCTGAAGGGCATCGAGGAGGGCTACGACCTGCCCGACGGCGCCGAGGACGACGTCTGGTCGCTCACCGACGCCGAGCGCCGTTCCATGGGCATCGAGCCGCTGCCGCAGAGCCTCGAGCACGCCATCTCCGTCATGGAGCGGTCCGAGCTCGTCGCCGAGACCCTGGGCGAGGGGGTCTTCGACTACTTCCTGCGCAACAAGCGCCAGGAGTGGGCGGACTACCGCGCCCAGGTGACGCCTTTCGAGCTCCAGCGGTACCTACCGCTGCTGTGACGGGCTCGGACGGGACCGGGACCGGGACGGGGACGACGTCGAGGTGGCCGTGAGCGCGCAGGGACGCCGGACGAGCGCGAGCGCCCAGCTGGTCCGGGCCGGGTTCGCCGACCCGGACCGGGCGCTGAAGCTGCTGCGCGACCACGCCCTGCACGGGGTCGTCCGGGCCGAGGGCGACGGCGCCTTCGACGACGGCACGGCCGACCTGGTCCGCGCCCTGGGCCGCACGGCCGATCCCGACCAGGCCCTGCTGGGGCTCGTCCGCTGGGCGGAGTCGCTCACGGCGGGCCTGGACCGCGAGTCCGCGCCGGGGGACGTCGAGGGGGTCGCCGCCGCGCTGAACCTGCTGCGCGGCGGGGACGCGCCGGACGTCGTGGGCACCCTGGCCCGCCTCCTCGGCGTCCTCGGCGGGTCCGTCGCCCTGGCCGACCACCTCGTCCGCCACCCCCGGCACTGGACCGTCCTGGCCTCCTCGGTCCCGCCGGACCCGGCCGAACTGCGCGCCGAACTGCTCGCGGCCGTCGGGGCCGACCCCGACGACCCCGCACCGGTCGCCACCGAGGGCCGCTCCGGGCGCGCGCCGGTCGACGCGTTGCGCGTCGCCTACCGCCGCCGTCTCGTGGGCCTGGCCGGTCGCGACCTGGCCGCGGCCGACCCGCTCGCGGTCCTGCACCTGACGTCGGCCGAACTCGCCGACCTCGCGGCCGCCGCGCTGGAGGCCGCGCTCGCGATCGCCCGCTCGGAACTGCCCGACCACGACCCGGCGACCGGGCCGGGGTCCTGGCGCGCGTGCCGGCTCGCCGTCATCGGGATGGGCAAGACCGGCGGGCGGGAGCTGAACTACCTCTCCGACGTCGACGTCGTCTACGTCGGCGAACCCGGCGAGGGGGCGGCCGAGGACGACGCGCTCGCCGTCGGCGCGAAGCTCGCCGGTGCGCTGCAACGCATCTGCTCGGCCCCGACGGGGGAGGGCGCGCTGTGGGAGGTCGATGCGGCGCTGCGCCCGGAGGGCAAGGCGGGGCCGCTCGTGCGGACCCTCGACAGCCACCTGCAGTACTACCGCCGCTGGGCCAAGACGTGGGAGTTCCAGGCCCTGCTCAAGGCCCGCCCCGTCGCGGGCGACCCGCAGCTCGGCTGGGACTACCTCACCTCCATCGCCCCGATGGTGTGGGAGGCCAGCGCCCGCGAGGGCTTCGTCGGCGAGGTCCAGGCCATGCGCCGGCGGGTGGAGTCGCTCATCCCGTCCAAGGAGGCCGACCGCCAGCTCAAGCTCGGCGTCGGCGGCCTGCGCGACGTGGAGTTCAGCATCCAGCTGCTGCAGATGGTCCACGGCCGCAGCGACGAACGGTTGCGGCGCAGCGCGAACACGCTCGAGGCACTGGAGTCGCTCGCCGCGTACGGGTACGTGGGCCGCAGCGACGCCGGCGAACTCGACCGCGACTACCGGCTGCTGCGCTCCCTCGAGCACCGCATCCAGGTGCACCGCATGCGGCGCACCCACGTCTTGCCGACGTCGGAGGGTGACCTGCGCCGCCTCGGCCGGTCCCTCGGCCTGCGTCAGGACCCGGTGAGCGCGCTCGACGAGGTGTGGCGCGGCACCCGGCGCGACGTCCGCCGCCTGCACGAGAAGCTGTTCTACCGGCCGCTGCTGACGGCCGTGGCGAAGCTGCCCGCGGCGGACGCCCGCATCGACGCGCAGTTGTCGGCCGAGGCCGCCCGGGAACGGCTCGCGGCGCTCGGCTACCGCGACCCCGCCGGGGCGCTGCGCCACCTCGAGGCCCTCACGAGCGGGGTCAGCCGCCGCGCCAGCATCCAGCGCACGCTGCTGCCCGTCATGCTCGGCTGGTTCGCCGACGGCGCCGACCCGGACGCGGGACTGCTGGCCTTCCGCCAGGTCTCCGAGGCGCTCGCCGGCACCCAGTGGTACCTGACGATGCTGCGCGACGCGGGGGCCGCCGCCGAACGGCTCGCCTCCGTCCTGTCCGCGGCGCGGATGCCCACGGAACTGCTCCTGCGCTCGCCCGAGGCCGTGTCGGTGTTCGCCGACGACGACCGGCTCGCGCCCGAGGACGTCGACGAGGTCGTCGCCGACGCCGAGGCCGCCGCCGCCCGCCGCGACGACCTCGCCGCCGCGGTCCTGGCCGCGCGCGGGGTGCGGCGGCGCGAGCAGTTCCGGACCGTCGTGGCCGACCTCGTCGGCGTGCGGGACCTGGCCGGGGTGGGCCGGGCGCTGGCCGACGCCGACCAGGCCGTCCTCGACGTCGCGCTGCGCCGCGTCGTCGCCGACGCCGAGCACCGCGCTGGTGCGCCCCTGCCGACGCGCGTGCTCGTCGTCGGCATGGGCCGGCTGGGGGCGGGGGAGACGGGGTACGGCAGTGACGCCGACGTCCTGTTCGTCCACGACCCGCTGCCCGGCGCGGACGAGACGCAGGCGCAGAAGGCCGCGACGGAGGTCGTGTCCGAACTGCGGCGCCAGCTCGGCGCGGCGGGTCCGGAACCCGCGCTGGAGGTCGACGCCGACCTGCGCCCGGAGGGTCGCAACGGGCCCCTGGTGCGGTCGCTGGCGAGCTACCGCGCGTACTACGAGCGGTGGTCGCTGTCCTGGGAGGCGCAGGCCCTGCTGCGGGCCCGCCCGGTCGCGGGCGACGCCGACCTCGGGGAGGAGTTCCTCGCCCTCGTCGACCCGTTGCGCTGGCCCCCAGGCGGTCTGGCCGAGGCCGACGTGCGGGAGGTGCGGCGCATCAAGGCGCGCGTGGAGGCCGAGCGGCTGCCGCGCGGGGCGGACCCCGCCCGGCACCTGAAGCTGGGGCGCGGGGCGATCTCGGACGTGGAGTGGACGGCGCAGCTGCTGCAGCTGCAGCACGCCGCCGAGCACGAGGGGCTGCGGTCGCTGTCCACCCCGGGCGCGCTGCGCGCCGCGGCCGCCGCGGGACTGCTCGCCGCCGACGACGCCCAGACGCTGCTCACGGCCTGGGACCTCGCCTCCCGCGCCCGCAACGCCGTCGCCCTGTGGCGCGGGAAGTCCGGGGACTCCCTGCCGACGCAGGCGCGCGACCTCGACGGGGTGGCGCGCATGTTCGGCTTCGAACCCGGCAGCTCGCGGGAGTTCGAGGAGCTGTACCTGCGCACCACCCGCCGCTGCCGGGCCGTCGTCGAACGCGTCTTCTACGGCCGCGCCGAGGAGTAGGCCGGGAGCGGGTCAGGCCCGGAGCAGGGGGACTACGTCGGCGGTGAACTGGGTGAGGAACCGCGACTGGTCCTGGCCCGGGCCGTGGAAGACGAGGTGGGTGAACCCCGCGTCGACGTACTCCTGCACGGCCTTCGCGACCTCGGCGGGGTCGGAGGCGACGATCCAGCGCTTGGCGACCTGCTCGATGGGGAGCTCGTCGGCCAGCCGCGCCATCTCCACCGGGTCGTGCACCTGCGACTTCTGCTCCGCCGACAGCGACAGCGGCGCCCAGAACCGGGTGTTCTCCAGCGCCGCCTGCGGGTCCTCGTCGAAGGACAGCTTGATCTCGATGGTCTTGTCGATCTGCTGCTCGCTGCGCCCGGAGGCCTCCAGACCCTCGCGCAGCGCGGGCAGCAGCGTCTCGGAGTACAGGTCCATGCCCTTGCCGGACGTGCAGATGTAGCCGTCCCCGGCGCGCCCGGCGTACTTCGTCACGCCCGGTCCGCCGGCGGCGACGTAGATCGGGACGGGCTGCTCGGGGCGGTCGTAGACGGTCGCGTCGTGCAGGCGGTAGTAGTCGCCCTCGAACGTCACGCGTTCCTCCGACCACAGCTTCTTGATGAGCCGCACGGCCTCACGCAGCCGCGCGAACCGCTCGCGGGTCTCGGGGAAGTCGACGCCCACGGCGGTCTCGTTGAGGGCCTCGCCCGTGCCGATGCCGAGGATCGCGCGCCCGGGGGCCAGGACGCCGAGGGTGGCGAAGGCCTGGGCGATGACGGCCGGGTTGTAGCGCAGGGTCGGAGTGAGGACCGACGTGCCGAGCTGGACGCGCGACGTCTTCGCCGCGACCCACGGCAGCCACACCAGCGCCGACGGCGCGTGCCCGCCGACGTGCCGCCACGGCTGGAAGTGGTCGGAGATCCACACCGAGTCCAGGCCCTGTTCCTCGGCCTGGACGGCGAAGTCGGCCAGCTCCGCGGGGGCGAACTGCTCCGCGGACGCCTTGTAGCCCAGCTTCAACGGCTGACCGTGCGTGTCGACGCTCACGACTCCACCTTCCTCGACGGACCCAGGACGGGCTCAGGCGCCCAACCTACGTCGGCGCCCGACGCGCGGCCGTTCGGGTCCGTCCGGGCGGCACCGGGTCCCGGATGCGGCGATCGGGCCCGTGGCGGCGGGCGCGGCGCTAGCGTCCTGCCCGCCCCGTCCCCGACCCGCTGAGGACCCCGTGATCCGCTACCTGCCCGTCGTCGTCGAGCTGGTCCTGCTCGTCTTCTGCCTCGTCGACTGCGTCCAGACCCCGGCAGACCGCGTCCGGAACCTGCCCAAGCTCGTGTGGGTCCTCCTCATCGTCGTGCTGCCCGTCGTCGGCGGCATCGCCTGGCTCGTGGCGGGACGGCCGCAGCGCGTGACGCACCGGCCGGAGGTCTGGTACTCCTCCACGCCCGGCTTCCCCGAGCACGAGCGACCCGCCGGCTGGGCCGGGGCCGAACGCGGCCGGGTCGACCGGCGGGTGGCCGAGGAACAGGCGCGCGTCGACGCCGAGTTCGACGCCGCCGTGCGCCGGGCCCGCGCGCGGAACCAGCCGACGGGGGACGCTCCGGAGGCCTGAGGGCTTCCGCACCGGCGGTTCCTGGGGTAGAAGGACGGGACACATCGTGATCACCGCCCTGCGCGTCACCGTCCCCCGAGGAGCACCGTGCGATCCCTGGACCCCACCGTCGAGGTCGTCGAGTTCACCCCGACGCCCGAGCAGTACGCGTGGACCTTCGGCGGCGCGGCCCCCGTCGCGCGTGTGCGCCCCGGTACGGCGTTGCGGTTGTGGAGCGACGACGCGTTCTGCGGCCGCCTGCGGTCGGTGACCGACCTGCCGAGCACCGCCCTGCAGATGCCGTTCGTCAACCCGCAGACCGGTCCGTTCTTCGTCGAGGGCGCCGAACCCGGGGACACCCTCGTCCTGCACGTCGTCGACCTCGAACCGGCGCGGGACTGGGGCGCCTCGGCGCTCATCCCGTTCTTCGGCGGCCTGACCTCCACCGACCGCACGGCCACGCTGCAACCCCCGCTGCCGGAACGGACGTGGATCTACCACCTCGACTCCGCGCGGGGGACCGTCGGGCTGGACCTCGGGGACGTGCACCTCGACCTGCCCCTGGAACCCATGCTCGGGACAGTCGGCGTCGCGCCGGCCGCGGGGGAGGTCCGCTCAGCCCTCGTGCCCGACGTGTTCGGCGGGAACATGGACACCCCGGAACTGCGCGCCGGGACGACGGTCTACCTGCGCGTCAACGTCGAGGGCGCGCTGTTCTCCCTGGGGGACGGGCACTTCCGTCAGGGCGAGGGGGAGTCCTGCGGTACCGCCGTCGAGGGTGCCGTGGACTCCCTCGTGCTCGTCGACCTCCTGAAGACGCCCGGCCCGGCGTGGCCGCGGTTGGAGAGCGACACCCACTGGACCGTCGTCGGCTCCGCCCGGCCGCTCGAGGACGCCTGGCGCGCAGGGCAGGTCGACGCCGTCGGCTGGATCTCCGAACTCACCGGTCTGGACACCCTCGACGCCTACCAGGTGCTCTCGCAGGTCAGCGAGGTGCCGCTGGCCAACGCCGTCGACGTGAACTACAGCGTTCCGACGAAGGTCCCCAAGCGTCTCGTCCCTGCGAGCCGGCCCGCCTACGGCGGGATCCACGACCGCCTCCGCGCCCTCGTGCGCTGAACCGCCCGAGAACCCCGCCCGAGAACCCGACGAGAGGAACCCCCGTGGACCTGCAGCTGGACGGCGCCCGTGTCCTGGTGACCGGTGGAACCCGCGGCATCGGCCGCGCGATCGTCGCCGAGTTCCTCGCCGAGGGTGCCGACGTCGCGACGTGCGCAAGGACGGCCGAGGACGTCGACGCCCTCGTGGCGGACGCGACCGGCCCGGGCACGTTGCGGGGCAGCGTCGTCGACGTCGCCCGGCGCGAGGAGGTGACCGCCTGGGTCGAGGAGGCGGCCGCCGACCTCGGCGGGATCGACGTCGTCGTGGCGAACGTCAGCGCCATCGCGGCCGCGAACGACCTGGAGTCGTGGCGGTTGTCGCTCGACGTCGACCTCATGGGGACCGTGGCCCTCGTCGACGCGGCCCTGCCGCACCTGCGCCGCGCCGGCGCCGGGTCCATCGTGACGATCGGCAGCGTCTCCGGCCGCGAGGTCGACGCGTTCGCCGGTCCGTACGGCACCGTCAAGGCCGCCCTCGTCGCCTACACGCAGGGGCTCGCGCACCAGCTCGCGGCCGAGGGGATCCGGGCGAACACGGTCTCCCCGGGGAACACGTACTTCGAGGGCGGCGTGTGGCAGCTGACCGAGCGCAACGACCCGGAGTTCTTCGCCGAGGCGCTCGCGCTGAACCCGACGGGTCGGATGGCGACGCCGGAGGAGGTCGCCCGCCCCGTGGTGTTCCTGTCCAGTCCCGCAGCCAGCTTCGTCACCGGCACGAACCTCGTCGTCGACGGTGCGCTGACGCGCGGGATCCAGCTCTAGCCAGGGGTTCCGGGACGTCAGGAGTTCGCGAACTCCACGTCGCTGATCGCCGTGCGGTCGAACCGGCCGCCGGCCCCGGGCCGCGTCGTGCGGTCGATCGTCAGGTCCACCTCGGTGACCTCGACGGGCGCGACGCCGGTGGTCTGCATCCGGCGGTCGCCGTCGCGCAGGCTCTGCTGCACCGTCACGGGGCCGTTCGCGGTCCGGAACGTCCACGTCACGGCGGTGATGCGCCGGCCCTGCTCGTAGCGGTCGCTGCCGTCGTACGGGTCGACCTTCGCGAACCCGTTGACGAGACCGGCCTGGGTGAGCCGGACGGGCGCGTCGAACGTGAAGACGAGCGTCTCGCCGCTCGCGTCGCCCTCGGCGCGCCACGCCGTCGAAGGCCTGCCGTCGAGGACGTTCGCAACCGCGTAGCTCGTCGTCCGGCCGCCCGCGTCGGCGCTGTCCGGCGCCGTGCTCGGGGCCTTCGCCCGGGCGGGGACGACGGGGCCGACGGGGAAGGTGGGAGTGGGGGTCGCGCTCGGCGGGGGGGCCGCCGCTGCCGCGCTGGGGGTCGGGCTGGGCGTGGTGACCGGTGTCTGCGTCGGTGTCTGCGTCGGTGTCTCGGTGGCGCTGGGAGAGGACGCCGAGGGGGCGGGGGCCGAGGTCTGGACGGCGTCGTCGTCGGACCGGGTGAGGTACCAGGCCGAGAGCCCGACCGCGACCACCACGAGCGCCGCGAAACCCGCGACCACGGGCGTGCCCACGCGCCGCCGGTGGTCCGGCTCGGCGTCGGGCGCGACGACCTCCAGCCTGTCGGTGCCCTCGCGCGGTGCGCCGCAGGTCCAGCAGAACCGGTCCCCCTCGCGCATCGCTGCGCGGCAGGCGGAGCAGGTCGTCGTCGTCGGCACGTGGGCCCCCGTCCTGGGTCGTGTCGCGGAGCACGGCGACGTCCTGTCACCGGAGGTGCACAACCTACTCCGCCGCGGGGTCGTGCCGCACCGAGCCCCGGAACGACGGAACCCCCGTCCCAGCGGGACGGGGGTTCCGGGTGACGACGTGCCGAGCGGTCGGCTCAGATGTCGTAGTAGAGCTCGAACTCGTGCGGGTGCGGACGCAGCCGGATCGGGTCGATCTCGTTGGTGCGCTTGTAGTCGATCCACGTCTCGATGAGGTCGGGCGTGAACACGCCGCCCTCGAGGAGGTAGTCGTGGTCGGCCTCGAGCGCGTCGAGGACGGAACCCAGGTCGTAGGGGACCGTCTTGATGTTCGCGTGCTCCTCGGGCGGGAGCTCGTAGAGGTCCTTGTCGACCGGGTCGGCCGGCTCGATGCGGTTCTTGATGCCGTCCAGGCCCGCCATGAGCTGGGCCGCGAACGCGAGGTACGGGTTCGCCGACGGGTCCGGCACGCGGAACTCGATGCGCTTGGCCTTCGGCGAGTTCCCGGTGATCGGGATGCGGATGCACGCCGAGCGGTTGCGGGCCGAGTAGACCAGGTTGACCGGGGCCTCGTAGCCGGGGACCAGGCGGTGGTAGGAGTTCACCGTCGGGTTCGTGAACGCCAGCAGCGACGGCGCGTGGTGCAGCAGGCCGCCGATGTACCAGCGGGCGAGGTCGGACAGGCCGCCGTAGCCCTTCTCGTCGTAGAAGAGCGGCTCGCCGTTCTTCCACAGCGACTGGTGGCAGTGCATGCCGGAGCCGTTGTCACCGAACAGCGGCTTGGGCATGAAGGTCACGGTGTGACCGTTGCGCAGCGCCACGTTCTTGATGATGTACTTGAAGAGCAGCAGCTGGTCGCCGGCGTTCTTCAGGGTGTCGAACTTGTAGTTGATCTCGGCCTGGCCGGCGGTGCCCACCTCGTGGTGCGCGCGCTCGACGGACAGCCCGGCCTTCTCCAGCTCCACGACCATCTCGTCGCGCAGGTCGGAGAAGTGGTCGATCGGGGCGACGGGGAAGTACCCACCCTTGTAGCGGGTCTTGTACCCGAGGTTCCCGCCCTCCTCCTTGCGGCCCGTGTTCCACGCCGCCTCGATGGAGTCGATGTGGTAGTAGGACTCGCGCTGGTTCGTCTCGAACCGCACGTCGTCGAAGATGTAGAACTCGGCCTCAGGACCGAAGAACACGGTGTCGGCGATGCCCGTCGTCTTCAGGTACGCCTCGGCCTTGGCCGCGATGTTGCGCGGGTCGCGGCTGTACGCCTCGTTCGTGAACGGGTCCACGATCGAGTGGTTGATGACGAGCGTCTTCTCCTTCCGGAACGGGTCCAGGAAGGCCGACGTCGGGTCCGCGATGAGCTTCATGTCCGACTCGTGGATGGCCTGGAAGCCGCGGATCGAGGATCCGTCGAACATCTGGCCCTCGGACAGGGCGTCGACGTCCACCGTGCTCGCGGGGACGGTGAAGTGCTGCATGACACCGGGCAGGTCGCAGAACCGGATGTCGACGAACTTCACGTCTTCGCGCGCGATGAAGTCGATGACCTCTTGGGCGTTGCTGAACATCCAACCTCCAGGAACGGAACCGGCCCGGGTGTCGAGCCGCCGCGGACGCGCCGACCGTAGGGGCACGATGTTTCGCACGTGTTACGTCGGCGTTTCCGCAACCTTACCGACGTGCGGAGGGCGGCGACAGGGCCCCCGGGACGGGGCTGGGGCGGCACTACGACGCGCGTCGTAGACGCCCCGTAGGCTGGGGCGGTGGCCGACCGGACGACGCGCAAGAGCCCCGACCCCGACCCGGCGGAGCCGCCCGCCCAGGCGCCCGGGGTGCGGCTGGGCCTGCCCGCCACGGGCTCCGGGTCCGTCGCCGGCTGGGGCCGGCGCATCCTCGGCCTCGTCGTGGACTGGGTGGTCGCGACCCTCGTCGCCCGCACCGTCCTGGAGGGGCTCGGGCGCGACCTCGGCCCGCTGCTGGTCTTCTTCGTCATGCACCTGCTGCTCGTGTCCACGATCGGGATGAGCATCGGCCACGCCGTCGTGGGGATCGCCGTCCGCCGCCTCGACGGCAGACCCGTGGGGCTGGCGATGGGGGCGCTGCGGGCGCTGCTGCTGACCCTCGTCATCCCCGCCGTCGTCTTCGACAGCGACCGGCGGGGTCTGCACGACAAGGTCGCCACCGTGGTGGTCGTCCGCCGCTGACGCCCGCCCCGCGGCCGCCCGCACCCGGGCGCGTGCGGGGACGACGAAGGGCCCGGCCCGCCGTGGTGGCGGGACCGGGCCCTCGTCGTCGCTGGACGGTCCGCGGTGCGGGTCAGCGTCCGCGCATGGCGCGGCGGTCGGGCCGCGCGCGCATCGGGTCGATGCCCTGGGGGACCGGCGGGCGGATGCCGCCGAGCGCCTTGAGGCGCTTCTGCACCGCGGCGACCTCCTGCTTGGTCAGCTGCGGCTTGAGCCGCTGCACGCGGGAGGCCAGCTTGCGCAGCGGGACCTCGCCGTCCGAGCCGCCGTCACCGACCGTGAAGACGTGGACGGGGACGTTCGGCACGACCCGGGCGACCTTGCGACGCTCGGACTCCAGCAGCTTGCGGACGCGGGTGGGCGGGCCGTCGCCGACGAGGACGATGCCTGCGCGGCCCAGGGCCCGGAACACCATGTCCTGGCTGCGGGCCTCGACGGCCACCGGCTCCTGCTCGATCGTCCACCCGCGGCGGATGGACGACAGCGCCGCTCCGGCGGCGCCCTTCTGGCCCTCGAGGTTCATGTAGGCGGCGCGCTCGGCGCGACGGCCCAGCAGGAACATGCCGGCCAGGATCCCCAGCAGCAGACCGAGGATCGTGAAGTAGATCGGGTGCCCCGAGAGCAGACCGACGACCAGGCCGAGCACGATCGGGCCCGCGAAGGCCAGCAGCAGCCACCACCGGGTCGAGGGGTCGACCCGGACGGTCATGTCGTAGACCTGCTTCAGCTGACGGGTCCGCGCCCACCGCTTCTTCTTCGGCTTGGGTGCGGCGGTCGCACCGCCGTCGCTGGATCCTCGTCGTGCCATGGCGGCAAGGATACGTGCCCGCGCGGCGTCGAGGGTCAGCCCCGGGCGAGCAGGCTGGACGCCTCCTGGGCGGCGGGGGTGTCCTTGTCGAGGTGGGCCAGGTGCGCGGGGATCGCGACGCCGCGCTTGCGCATGGCACCCGCCCACAGCCGGCCGGCGCGGTAGGAGGACCGCACGAGCGGACCGGCCATGACGCCGCTGAAGCCCATCTCCTCGGCCGCCTGGGAGAACTCCACGAACGTCTCCGGCTTGACCCAGCGCTCGACGGGGTGGTGCCGCGGCGTGGGGCGCAGGTACTGGGTGATCGTGATGATGTCGCAGCCCGCGTCGTGCAGGTCCTGCAGCGCCTCGAGCACCTCCTCGTCGGTCTCGCCCATGCCGAGGATGAGGTTCGACTTCGTCACCAGGCCCGCGTCGCGGCCGGCGGTGATGACGTCGAGCGAGCGCCGGTAGCGGAAGGCCGGGCGGATGCTCTTGAAGATCCGCGGGACGGTCTCGACGTTGTGCGCGAACACCTCCGGCGCCGCGTCGAACACCTGCTGCAGCAGCTCGGGACGGCCGTTGAAGTCCGGGACGAGGATCTCGACGCCGGTGTGGGTGTCGCCGTCGGAGTTCAGCTCGTGGGTCTTGCGGATCGTCTCGGCGTACAGCCACGCGCCGCCGTCGGCGAGGTCGTCGCGGGCGACGCCGGTGATCGTCGCGTAGCGCAGGCCCATCGTGCGGATGCTCTCGGCGACGCGGCGGGGCTCGTCGCGGTCCAGCGGGGACGGCTTGCCGGTGTCGATCTGGCAGAAGTCGCAGCGCCGCGTGCACTCGGAGCCGCCGATGAGGAACGTGGCCTCGCGGTCCTCCCAGCACTCGTAGATGTTGGGGCAGCCCGCCTCCTCGCACACCGTGTGCAGGCCGCCGGACTTCACCAGGCCCTTGAGGTCCTTGTACTCCGGACCGGTGCGGGCCGTCGTGCGGATCCAGGACGGCTTCCGCTCGATCGGCGTCTCGGCGTTGCGCGCCTCGATGCGCAGCATCCGGCGTCCTTCCGGGGCGATCGTCACCGGACCAGCCTACGTCGCGCCGCCGGGACGGCAGGACGGGGCGGTCTCACGGGGTGGCGGTCCAGCCGCCCTCGTCGACGCCGCCGGGGACGTCCGCGGCCGCGTCGTAGGGGGTGCGGGTGAGGCGGAAGCTCGCCAGGTCCAGGTGCGAGACCGATCCGTCGGCGCCGGTCACGGGACGCAGGAGCTCCCCGGCGTAGTACTCGTCCAACCCCCGCCAGGCGCCGGGCACCCCCTCGGCGCGGACGAACCGGGACCCGCGGCCGCGTCCGCCGAGCCCGGCCAGCTCCAGGCCGTCCTGAGCGCCGACCCGCACGGCGCGCAGGGACAGCGGCGCCGGACCCCAGTACCAGGGCCCCACGAGGGCGAGGACGTCGGCGGGCACGTCGCGGGGCACCCAGGCCTGCGGCGAGTGCGGCTCGGCCTCGACCAGCGTCTGCAGCAGGCGGACCGGCAGGTCGCCGAACCCGGTCGTCGAGTTCGCCAGGACCACGACGCCGTCCCCGGTCTCGACGTCGACGCGCAGCATCGCGACGAACCCGGGCATGGACCCCGAGTGCCCCGCGTACCGCCGGCCGCCGGCGTTCCACAGCTGCAGGCCGAGGCCGTACCCGGCGGCCCAGCCCGCGCCCCGCGCGTCGTCGACGGTCTGCGGGCGCCACATCTCCTCGACCGTGCTGCGGCGCAGCACCTCCGAGCGTCCGCCCACCACGCCCGCCCAGCGTGCGAGGTCGAGGACGGTCGACCAGACCTGCCCGGCGGGGGCCATCGCGCCCGCGTCGTGCTCGGGTTCGGGCAGGACGACGTCGGCCCACGGGTGGACGGCCAGGCCGCGCGCGGCGGGGGAGACGGGCCGCATCGTCGTGCGGTCCATGCCGAGGGGGTCGAGGAACTCGGTGCGCAGCACCTCGCGCCACGTGCCCTGCCGGACGCGGCCCACGAGTTCGCCCAGGACCCCGAAGCCGACGTTGGAGTAGTGGAAGCGCGTGCCGGGGCGGTGCCGGACGGCGCTCTCGCCCAGCAGCGGCACCAGGCTGTCCCAGTCCCCGCCGCCGGTCCGCTCCCACCACGGCCCGTCCGTCTCGGCCTGCACCCCGCCGGCCTGGCCCAGCAGCTGCCCCACGGTGACGCGGCCCACGCCGTCGGCCAGCTCCGGCAGGTGCGCGCGGACGGGGTCCTCCAGGCCGACGACCTCGTCCTCGACCGCGCGCAGCACCGCGGCCGCCACGAACGTCTTGGTGATGGACCCGATGCGGTACTGCGTGTCCGGACCGGGCCGTCCCGCGGTCCCGGCGCCGCCGTCCAGGCCCGTCGTGCCCGCCCCGCCGCTCCAGACGAGCGCCCCGTCGCGCACGAGACCGGCCACGACCGAGGGCAACCGCGAGGCGACCTGCTCGGCGGCGAGCAGGTGGTCCAGCCGGCGGTGGGTGCTCGGCAGCAGGGACTGCGGGTTGCCGGTCGAGGAGGGCTGCGCGGCGGAGGCGGACGGCGGGGTCATGTCCCGACCCTGCCAGAGGTCCGCCGCGCCCGGGAGGACAGGATGACCGCGTGGACCTGCGCATCTTCACCGAGCCCCAGCAGGGGGCCACCTACGAGACCCTCCGCCGGGTCGCCGTCACCGCCGAGGAGACGGGCTTCTCCGCCTTCTTCCGGTCCGACCACTACCTGACGATGGGCGGCGACGGGCTGCCCGGTCCGACCGACGCCTGGACCACGCTGGCCGGGCTGGCCCGCGACACGAGCACGATCCGGCTCGGCACGCTCGTCTCCTCCGCCACGTTCCGCCACCCCGGGGTGCTCGCGATCCAGGTCGCGCAGGTGGACGAGATGTCCGGCGGCCGCGTCGAACTCGGCCTGGGATCGGGCTGGTACGAGGAGGAGCACCGCGCCTACGGCATCCCCTTCCCGTCGCTGGGGGAGCGGTTCGACCGCTTCGAGGAGCAACTCGCCGTCGTCACCGGCCTGTGGGGCACCCCGTCGGGCGAGACGTTCTCGCACGCGGGGAAGCACTACGAGCTGGTCGACTCCCCGGCGCTGCCCAAACCCGTGCAGGACCCGGTCCCCGTCGTCGTCGGCGGGTCGGCGAAGCGGCGCGGGGCGGCGATCGCGGCGCGGTACGCCCACGAGTTCAACGTCCCGTTCGCCTCGGCGGCCGAGACCGCCGAACGCTTCGAGAAGGTCCGGGCCGCGTGCACGGCGGTCGGTCGCGACCCCGGCACCATGACGTTCTCGGCGGCCCTGCTGCTCGTCTGCGGTCGCGACGAGGCCGAGTTCACCCGGCGCGCGCAGGCCATCGGCCGGGAACCGGGTGAGGTGCGCGAGAACGGCATCGCCGGAACCGTCGGCGAGGTCGTCGAGACCGTCGGCCGCTACGCCGAGGCCGGCGTGGAGCGGCTGTACCTGCAGGTCATGGACCTGTCCGACCTCGACCACCTCGAACTCGTGGCCTCGCAGGTGGCGCCGCAGCTCTGAGCGCCGAGCGGCGGTCACGGAACGTCCCCGGCGGTGACGCTGTCACCTGAGGGGAGAGTTGAACCCTCACGTTCCCGGGTGCAGGCTCCTCGCAGCCGACACCGCCCGGGTGTCGCCCCTCCCGGGAGCATCCGTGACCGACCGCAGGCCTGGGCACCCCCCGCTCGTCAGCGTGGGAGTTCCCGTCCACAACGGCGAGGCCTACCTCGAGCAGACCCTGACGGCGCTGCTCGACCAGACCTTCGGCGACTTCGAGCTGATCGTCTGCGACAACGCCTCGACCGACCGGACGCCCCAGATCGTCGCGGAGTTCGCCGCGGCCGACCCCCGCGTCCGCTCCGTCCGCAACCCCACGAACATCGGGCTGGCGCGGAACTTCAACCGCGTCTTCCAGCTGTCCCAGGGGCGGTACTTCCGCTGGGCCATGGCCGACGACCTCGTCGACCCCACGAACCTGCAGGACTGCGTCGACGCGCTGGAGGCCGATCCCGGAGCCGTCCTGGCCGTCCCCTCCTGGGACCTCATCGACGGCGCCGGCGGGCCCGCGCGCGGGGGCGGGGAGCCGGCGTCCTTCACCTGGGACACCACCCCCGGCCGCCGCATGCAGCAGTTCATCGACATGATCAACGGACCCTCGTCGATCGCCGTCCTGGCCTACCTGTCGGGACTGGTGCGCAGCGAGGCGCTGTGGGCCACCGACCAGCTCGGCAGCTACCCCTCCTCCGACCAGGTGCTGCTCGGGCAACTGCTCCTGCGGGGGCGGTTCGTCGAGGTCCCGGGACGTTCCCTGCACGTGCGGCTGCACGAGGCCTCGGCCGGGCACGGCATCGGCACGGGCGACTACGCCGCCGTCCACCGCACGTTCTTCCCCGACACCCCGCCGCGGAACCTGTTGCGCT